>CAJXMT010000104.1 GCA_913056155.1 uncultured Cryomorphaceae bacterium | reverse complement strand
GCCTATGTTTTACTCATTGTATTTTTGATGATACTGCCGCGTATGACAGATTCACTGCATCCGGGAAACGGTGGAAATCCCGCATTTAGCAATTACGATTTGGACAATACCATGCGCATCATTTTTTATCCGGCCATTATCGGTTGGACGCTCTTTGCCGCCTGGATTGGTCAATTGAAATACAGATTATTCAAACTTCAATATCGCGATGAAACCATGCACTTGTAATACGCGCCGGGCAGCAGCCTTTTTTCACCGCGCCATAAATAAAGGATTATGCAACTAAACTCGGTTCTGAATAAAATAATAGTAATCATGCTTTTGGTTTTTACAGCTCCCGCAGCTTTTGGCCAAAGTGACATTGAAATGGCAGATGTGATGCGCAGCAGCGGTAAAATTTACGTCATTGTGGCCGTGTTGGCCGTTATTTTTATCGGCTTGGCCGTGTATTTATTTTCGCTGGACAAACGCATTTCCAAAATGGAGCGCGATAAACGTGCGAAATAACACGGCGCTATGGACGAGAAGCAACGCGGTATTGTCATTAAATCTACCGGGAGTCGCTATAAAGTGCGGCTGTTGAGCGGTGAAATTCTAGATTGCACGCTAAAAGGCCGCTACCGCAACCGTAAAATTAAAACCACTAATCCCGTTACGGTGGGCGATGAGGTGTCGGTACAGTCCAAAGCGTCGGGGGAGCATATTATTGCTGAAATAGCCGATAGGCGCAACTATCTCGTGCGCAAATCTTCAAAACTCTCCAAGCAGTATCACTTGGTGGCCGCCAATGTAGATCAAATCATGTTGGTCACCACCATCGTAAAACCCAAAATGGTTTTGGGCTTTATCGATCGCGTAATGGTATCGGCTGAGGCGTACGGCATTCCCGTGATTTTAGTCATAAATAAGTTTGATTTATTGGGTGAAAAACACCTCTCCAAATTGGCCGAGACGGTGTCAATTTATGAAGAAATCGGATATGCGTGCATCGTAACCTCAACCGTCACCGGCGAGGGAATGGAGGAAGTAAAGTCGGCTCTGACCAAAAAGAGGACCGTCATTACGGGGCAAAGCGGCGTGGGCAAATCTACATTGATTAACACGCTGCAACCGGGCCTTGACATCAAAACGGCGGAGGTGTCGCTTTCAAACGATAAGGGCCGGCATACCACTACTTTTGCCGAGATGCACGCTTTGGATTTTGGCGGTGAAATTATTGATACGCCGGGTGTGCGAAGCTTTGGAATTGCCGATTTTAAACGGGAACATTTGGGTCATTATTTTCCCGAAATGCGCGATTTGATGGGAGCGTGCAAATTCAACAATTGCGTGCATGTAAACGAGCCGGGTTGTGCGGTAAAAGCGGCATTGGAGGCCGGTGATATTGCGCCGCAGCGGTATTTCAACTATTTGGAGATGTACGAAAATGAAAATGTAGAAAAAGCGTACAAATGAGAGCAGTTATACAACGTGTGCAAAAGGCTGTGGTCAGAACCGAAAACCGCACGGCGGGACAAATCGACCGGGGTTTGCTGATTTTGGCGGGGCTTGACCCCGAGGATGAACGCCGAGATTTAGAGTGGATGGCGCGAAAGGTGTTGAACATGCGTATTTTTGATGACGAAGCGGGGAATATGAATAAATCGGTAATAGATTTACGGGGAGAGGTATTGATTGTGAGTCAGTTTACATTGCATGCCTCCACGAAAAAAGGAAATCGCCCCTCATTTACCAAAGCTGCCGCTCCCGACCTTGCCGAGCGCTTGTACAACGATTTTACAACGATGATGCGCAACGGCGGAGTAAAAGTGGAAACGGGCGTTTTTGGGGCGCACATGGAGGTGGAGTTAATCAATGACGGGCCGGTAACCATTATGATGGATTCTAAAAATAAAGAGTAATGAGTAAGGAATTTGAAAAGGTACAAGCTGAGGTTGACGAATGGATTCAAACAGTGGGCGTGCGCTATTTTAACGAGCTCACCAATATGGCACAACTCACTGAGGAAACCGGTGAAGTAGCCCGCATCATAGCGCGGCGCTACGGGGAGCAAAGCGAAAAACCGGCCGATAAAGAAAAGGACTTGGGGGAGGAGTTGGCCGATGTTATTTTTGTGGCCGTGTGTCTCGCCAATCAAACCGGGGTGGATTTGCAAAAAGCGTGGGATCAAAAGCTCAAGCTCAAAACTGAGCGCGACAGGAAGCGGCATAAGAATAATGAGAAATTGAAGTGAGTGAACGAACTTGGAATCGGAACTTTTTATTCGGGTAATCATCGTGGTTTTGAAATGAGCCGCCCCTTCAGGGCTCTTTGTTGTTTGTTCTTTCAGAACTCATTTACATACTTACCTGCAATCCCCGATTCCGGAAAGCGCGGCTCAGGTACTTATTTGTAATAGAAAGCAGCAAGTTTTTGATATTTAAAGGGGTAACCCTAATATTTTTATTGCCGGGTTTCAAGTTACTGCGAATAATCTGTTACGAGAAATACGTTACGAAACTTTCGTAACGAAACTTTCGTAATAGCTTTGTACTTGTAAACTTATTTATCATGAATAATCCGTTTGTATTAACCGGCTATGTCGGAGCCTAGTATTTTTGCGACCGCGAAAAGGAACTGGCATTGCTTCACGATCATTTTCAAAACGACAGAAATGTTGTGATTTATGCTTGGCGCAGGTTGGGCAAAACTTTGCTGATCAAACGCTTTTTGGAAGAGTTGGCAACGCGCGAGGATGTGGAGTACTTGTACATCGACCTCATGAGCACGCGCAGCACCGGCGAAGCACAAAAACGCATCGGTAACGCGCTTTTTCAACGGTTCGGAAAAAAAGGGTTTTCGAAAAACCTGCGCAGGTTGATCGGCGCCTTGGGTGTTGAAGCTTCATTTGATCCCGTGACGGGAATGCCTTCCGTATCGTTTTCCCTCAACAAACCGAACAATAAAATTATTGAAAACCTGCAAGTTATCGGTGATTTTTTAACTCACCGAAAAAAGAAAGTGGTTGTTGCGTTAGATGAATTCCAACAAGTTGCCGATTACAAAGAAGAAAACGGGGAAGCTGTTTTTAGAGACTGGGTGCAATCTTTCCCCGAAATTCGGTTTATTTTTAGCGGAAGCCGACGCAACATGATGCAATCGATGTTTTTGGAAAAAAACAGGCCTTTTTACCGCAGTGCTCAATTGCTTTCTTTGGAACCCATCGTTCGCGAAAAGTATTTTGCGTTCATCAGTGAGAAATTCACACAATCAGGAAAGAGAATCGAGAAGGATCTGCTGTCCCGAATTTATGAATGGAGTAAAGGCCAAACCTATTGCATACAGCTTATTTGCAATAAGTTATATGCAAACACCAAAACCCCGAATACCGAGGATTTCAATCGAGTTATCAAAGAGGTGATAGATCAAGAATCGGCAGTTTTTGCGGGATACATCAATATGTTGAGTGAAACACAGTGGGGTGTGTTGCGTGCCGTGGCTTTGGAAGAATATGTGGCCAATCCGCTCTCGGCCGGCTTCCTTTCCAAATACAGCCTCAAAGCGGCAAGCAGCGTAGCTTCGGCTCTGAAAAAGCTCATCGACCACGAGTTGGTGGTGAAAACAAAAGATGATCAACACCGCGTTCACGATATCCTGATGATGCGGTGGATTCAAGATTTGGAGGGGGCGTCGCAAGTAAATTAAAGCTATTCATTCATCACAACACTTCACCGGGGCCAAAGAAAAATTCAGTTTAAAAGATCACTTATTCAATCGCGGTAAAGTGGAAAAAAATCGCCGGTGAAACGGCGCAATGGGTCAAAAAGCACCCCATGCCCAAACCACTCAGCACCCGCACACTGTAACCGAGAAAATATCAATTTAAACTACAAATAAACGGCAGTATCGTATTTGAGCGCTATTTGGATGTTTGTGAGTGAAAGGCACTCGGACCGCCCCACGATCTGATAGGTTCTTTTACGCGACAAACTTCCACTGCGGGAAACAGCATAGGATTTTTGCATTCATCCCCCCAAAAAGTTGGGGGTACAGCCCACCAATGAATTGGGGGCGCAGCGCTGCTTCGCATCTATGTTTATTCAACGCAGATTCCGGCAAGTCGGAATACACAGGTTGAGCAGATTTTCGCAGATATAAGCCCCGAGCGGGGCTTTTAAGGGAGCGAGTCAGTGAAATAACAACAATATACTTTGCTATTCAAAATACAGTTCAATTTTAAAAACTCAATTTTGAATTAACTCTTCAACACATTTGAAACACGACCTCAAATGCCCGAAGGGCATACATCTGCGTTCATCTGTTTAATCTGCGTATCAGCGAAGCTGATTTGCGCTTCGTAATCAGAGCATTTGGGGCTGAAGAATTACTGCATTCATATCTGTTCCGCAGATTTGTTTACCGCAGCGCAGATTTCCGCAAGCGGAAATACACAGATTATGCAGATTTTCGCAGATATAAGCCCCGAGCGGGGCTTTTGGGGACTAAAATAGTGAACTTGTTTCCTCAACCTTAAAGGATTAAAGTCATTATTCATTCGAATAAATTCTTCTTTTGATTTCCGGTTCTTTGCCAAAATTTAAAAGCAAACCCACCTCTATATTTGTAGCTTTTAAATAATTGAGTAATTGAATTTCATGCTCTTTTCTTAATGTTGCAGCAGCTTTAATCTCAACAACAACATGGTTGTCAACGAGTAAATCAGCGAAGTAGATCCCCACAGATTGATTTTCATAGAAAACTTCAATTCTCTGTTGTCGAACTACATTCATCCCTTTATTCTTCAACTCCAAATACAGCGATTTTTCATAAACTGCCTCTAAAAAGCCATATCCCAGGGTGTTGTAAACTTTATAAAAGGCTTCAATGATTTCGGATGTCAGTGCTTTATATTTATACATGACTGCAAATATGATAAAATCGGTAGAATCTTAAAACTTAAAGCTGATTGTACACATCAACTTTTTTGAAAGCCGACCCCACCTGCCCGCAGGGCATAAATCTGCGTTCATCTGCCAAATCTGCTAAATCTACATTGAATAATCAGAGAATTTGGTGCTGAAGTATTATGGCATACCCTCCACCAATGCATGTCCCCAATTCATTGGTGGAAATTGGAGATACAACACAATGCACAAACCTTCCATTATTCAAGACTCCGAAGGAGTTGAATACACTCTTTTTTATTCCGGCCCGGCAACAGAAAACCGAGAAAGGAGAAATAACAATAAAGTCCTAAAGTGCCGACTTCGATCAATCCCGTCCTCATCATCCGTGTCCATAACGAAAAAGGAAATATTGAGCGCTGAAAGAGCGACTTATTCTGAAACCGGGATTCTTCAATGAGGCGTCCCGTTTTTTTACCTATTTTAGCGTTTTATTACTTACTGACCACCTTATGAGAGAAGAACACGCCAAAATTTACCGCTTTTTCACCCTCATTGCGCGCCTTCGCAAACCCGGCGGCTGCAGCGCTTCACATTTTACAGAGAGCTATAACATCAACGAGCGCACATTTGGTCGGTACATTGCCACACTGCGCGATTTGGGGTTTGAAATCACCGCAAAAGCCGGGAGGTACAGGATAGCCAACTGCCGCGTTGAGCACAAGCACGAAGATATAATCCACTTCACCATTGAAGAAGCATCCATCATCAAAGAAGCGCTAACGACAGAAAAAAGAGATTCGCCGGTGTATCGCGAGTTGATGAGTAAGCTGTTCGGACTCACAGCGCTCCCGGAGATTGCCGATGATTTGCGGGTGGGGAATGTGAATCGGAATATCAATAAAATAAGAACCGCCATAGCCGATAAGCGACAAATTGAATTGCGGGATTATTTCTCACCGCACAGCGACACCGTTAAAAACCGGCTCATAGAGCCCGTTGCCTTTACCCAATTCTTTCGTTACCTCACGGCCTACGAACCCGAAGCGGATGAAGTCAAACGCTTTAAAACAGATCGAATCGGAGAGGTGAAAATATCCGCTGATCATTGGCAGTTTGAACAACGGCATAAAAGCATTTCGCAAGATCTGTTTGGCATGTCGGGGTCAGAACCTATTCAAATTGAAATTGAATTGAGCAACCGGGCGTACCGCTTATTGAAAGAAGAATTCAACCCGAAAGAAAAAGCCTTTACACCAACCGAAAACGGTTTTTTGTATCTCGATAAGGTATTTGCATGGGAGGGAATAGGTCGGTTTTTAATGGGACTTCTCGATGAGGTTCACATTCTAAAGCCTTTGGAACTAAAACAATATATACACGACAAATTAGAAACCGGAAAAGAGAAAAACTTTTTGGAGTGATGACACTAATTGTCATGGAGGGGTGGTTTATTTGCGCGGGATGAAAAAAAGAGAGAAACAAGAGTATGAAAAAGCCATTTAAAACAAACTCATTTTCAGAACCTGCAAATGCAGCAGCCAACCTTGTCTGTACTCGCTCCACTCACCACACAAACGACTACGTGATTTATGAAAGACAAGAGCCAATAGAGATGTCATTTGCTGAATATTTAAATAATACGGAAATTTCAGTTATATTTGGGGTTTTTTATCGCGAAAAAATGGATTTTGGAGGGGGGGGGAATGAAAAAAGCGACCCGAAGGCCGCTTTAAATGTTTTCACAACGGAATAATCCTTATTGTGAATCGCTTCAAATTGTGATGCAAATGTATAAAAAAATAATTGATATGAAAAAAATATTAGGATTGGATTTGGGTTCGGGCAGTTTAGGTTGGGCTTTTGTTCACGAAGCTGAAAGTGAAAAAGAAAATTCAGAAATCATAAAAGCAGGAGTGCGTGTCATACATTATGGTGACAATGTGGTAAAAAAGGATAGTCAGGGAAATATTTCTGAATCACGAGAGCCTATAAAGGACTTTGAAAAAGGGATGGGACTTTCTTTAAATGCAGGGAGAACGAAAATGCGAGGCGCACGTCGAAACTTGCAACGTTATAAATTGAGGAGAAAGAATCTTTTTGAATTGCTAAAAGAGAATAAAATAATTAAAGAAACAACTATTTTAAATGAGCAGGGTAAAGACTCAACCCACGAAACACTAAGGATAAGGGCTAAAGCAGCGGAGAATGTGGTGTCGTTAGAGGAGTTTGCGCGAATTTTATTTGCAATTAATAAGAAAAGGGGTTATAAAAGTAATAGAAAAGCACAGGGTGAAGATGCTCAAACAACGGTAGATTCGATGAAAACAGCAAAACGGCTCTATGATGAAAACCTGACGCCGGGAGCTTTGGTTTTTGATTTATTGAAAAGTGGGAAAAAAGTATTGCCTGATTTTTATCGTTCAGATCTTCAGGAGGAGTTTGATCGAATTTGGAATTTTCAGCGAAGTTTTCATAGCGATATATTAACTTCTCAGCATTATGATCAACTAGTTGGTTTAGGAGCAAAGGCTACAGATTATTTTTTCAGAACAGAATTAGACATTGAACAATTTGAATTAAAAGGGAAGAGGGATGAGAAAAGACTTAAAATGTATGAGTTGCGCAAAAGAGCAATTAGTGATAAAATTTCCCTGAATGAATTGTCAACAGTATTGACACAGATAAATAAAGAAATTGCAAGTTCAAGCGGGTATTTGGGAGAAATAAGCGACCGTAGTAAGAAGCTGTATTTTAGAAAACAAACTGTAGGTCAGTTTTTATATAAACAAATCCAAGAAAATCCTCATACAAGACTTAAAAAGCAAGTTTTTTACCGTCAGGACTACCTTGACGAATTTGAAAGAATTTGGGAGGTACAGGCAAAAGATTATCCTCAGCTAACTGAGGATTTAAAACGGGAGATTCGAGATGTCGTTATTTTTTACCAAAGAAGACTTAAGTCTCAAAAACATCTCATTTCAAATTGTGAGTTTGAAAAATACCATAAAGCTGTCCCTAAATCCTCTCCTCTTTATCAGGAATTCCGAATACTTCAAAATATCAATAATATCAATGTGGTATTTAAAGGAGAGGAAAAGAAAGCTCTCAGGGAAGAAGATCGAAATTATCTGAGGAGTTTATTGAGGTATTCGGAGAATCTTACTGAGAAAGAGATATTAGAGTTAATGAATACAAGTAAAAAAGAGGGTAGTAGCCTAAACTTTAAAAAAACTGAAGGAAATAGGACATACACTACTCTTACTGAAAAATTCCTTAAAATACTTGATTTTGAAGGATATGACCTGAGGGAAATGACTAACAGGGAAGAAAGGCATTTAGAAATAAAGAAACATTTTAAACATCTTGGATTCAACACTGCGATACTTGATTTTGAAATTGATTTTGACGATAAGGAATTTGATAAACATCCAACGTATCAATTTTGGCACTTACTTTATTCCGCTGAGGATACTGATAAACTAAAAGACAAACTAAAAGAAAAATATAATTTTAATGATTCAGCAGCTTCAATTTTAGCAGGAACTACATTTGAGCCGGATTATGGCAGATTGAGCTCTAAAGCTATTCGTAAAATTTTACCACACATGATTGAAGGTCATGATTATTCCAAAGCTTGCGAACTCGAAAAATACAATCATAGTAGGTCATTGAAAAAAGAGGAAAATGAGCAACGAAAACTCGAAGATCAGTTGAAGTTGATTCCTAAAAATTCATTGCGCAATCCTATAGTTGAGAAAATCTTGAATCAGGTCGTAAATCAGGTAAATGCTATATTGAATCATCCTGATATGGGTCGGCCTGATGAGATTCGTATAGAAATGGCACGGGAATTAAAAGCAAGTGCCGACGAAAGAAAAAATATGACTGAAGGTATTGCAAAAGCGACTACAGAGAACGAGAAAATACGCAAAAAATTAAAAGAAGAGTTTGGTTTGGGTAAAGTGTCGAAGAATGATATAATACGATATAAATTATGGGAGGAAGCCGGTCATGTTTCAGTTTATTCGGGAAAACCTATACCAAGAGCTGAAATTTTTGGTAGGAACTATGATATTGAACACATCATACCACAAGCTAAACTATTTGATGATTCGTACAGTAACAAAGTACTTTGTGAACGAAGCTGGAATGAAGAAAAAAGTAATGCTACAGCAATTGAGTATCTTGAAAACAAATTGAATACGGAAGAGTTTGAGGATTTTAAAGCGAGGGTTAATAAAGACTTTGACTCGAAAGGGGGTATGTCAAGGACAAAGTGTCGTAAGTTACTTATGTATAGCAAAGATATACCCGATGACTTTATTCAGAGACAACTTCGAGAAAGTCAGTATATCGCTAAAAAGGCACATGAAATGCTATTGAAAGTTACAAGAAAAGTGCAGCCTACTGTTGGTTCGATAACGGACCGTTTGAGAAGTGACTGGGAAATTGTTGATGTTTTGAAAGAATTGAACTGGTCAAAATATGAAGCGTTGGGTATGACGCATATAATAGAAGGAAAGAATGGAGAACGAATCAAACGTATTAACGATTGGAATAAAAGAAATGATCATCGTCACCATGCAATGGATGCTATAGCTGTTGCTTTTACTAAGCCCGCTTTTGTACAATATTTGAATAACTTAAATGCTCGTAGCAAAAAAGAGAGTTCAATTTATGGGATTGAACAGAAACACTTATTTAGGGATAAACAAAATAAGTTAAGGTTTAAACCGCCTATGCATAATATGCGTGCCGAAGTGAAGCGCGCACTCTCCGAAATATTTATTTCATTTAAAGCGTCCGGAAAAGTTGCTACGCTTAATAAAAATAAAGTGAAATTAAAGGGGGATGCAACTCATGTTCAAAAAGTACTCACACCCAGAGGGCAGCTGCATAAAGAAACTGTTTACGGTAAAATTAAGC
>CAJXMT010000103.1 GCA_913056155.1 uncultured Cryomorphaceae bacterium | reverse complement strand
GCCGGTTGAAGCACTTGCCTCCGCGGCAAACACCGCCTACTCGCCTACAAACAACTTGTCCGGTGAGGCGCTGCGCAGCGCGTTAGAAGATTTTGTCACCAACAACCACACACAACAACTGGGTTACAATCAGGGGCGCGATGTGATGTACATGACCTCTGATAACCAAAGTGTAAACGGAAATGAATCCACCAACACTCTGGAGTGCGTTTACACGGGAACCCGAATCACCGGCTATAACAACCGGCAAGCCGCACAAAATATGGGCTTCAATACCGAACATACTTTCCCGCAAAGTCTGTTCAACAGCAATTTTCCCATGCGCGGCGATATTCACCACCTGTTCCCCACTACACAGCAAAGCAACAGCGCGCGCGCCAACTACCCATTTGGTAGGGTTACCAACAACCCCACGTACAGCAACGGCGGTTCGCTGGGCACACCCGGCTTATTTGAACCGCGTGATAAGCAAAAAGGTCCTGCAGCGCGTGCCATGATGTATTTTGTATTGCGTTATGGAGACTACAACAGTTTTTACGAGCAACAAGAAGGTGTTTTAATGAACTGGAACGAATCTTTCGCGCCCACAACTTTTGATCAAAACCGCAACAACTACATAGAAAACGCTCAGGGCAATCGAAATCCGTTTGTCGATTATCCGCAATTCGCTGCAAGAATGAAAACCTTGAGCGGAAATGCCGATTTTGATCCCGAGGCGGCACTCTCCATTTCCAACGATTTGATAGATAACGGTAGCGAACAAGTGCACACGCTTTACGCGTTATCTCTTCGCAATAAGGGCAATACCACTGTAAATATCAACGGCTTTAATCTCGACACCACTTATGTGGCTTACCGCAACACACCTTCTTTCCCCATCTCTTTAGCTGCCGGTGAAGGTTTACAAATCGATTTGGTTTTCAAGCCGGCAAGCTCGGTTCAAGTTGACGAAACATTAACCATAGAATCTACGGCGCGACATTACGCCGTCAACCTCAAAGCCGATTTTGGTGTTTTAAACGTAAACAACAACGTTCAAAAATCGCTGCACCTCTACCCCAACCCCGTACAAAACACGTTGTACTTTACCGAGGCGGTGAAACACGTAACCGTTTATGACATGACGGGAAAACGAATTTTACAAACTCAAAATACGCGTGAAATCAATGTGCAAAACATCGGCAGGGGAATGTTTTTGGTCAAAACCGAATACAACGGCGATGTTCAAATGCACAAATTGATTCGCTGATTGAAAGGGCTTTACCCATTCCCACCGGCCAATCCGAGACGATTCCCCGGTTCCGGTTCTGATTAAAACAGAAAACAACTTGCAAAAGGTTGTATCAAAACGTTGCACACCCAAAATGCTTGGGTCACTTTTACCTTTTGATCAATTTCAATACCTCGGGAGCTGAATCTCGAGGTGTCACCCTCACGAAATAAGTCCCCTCAGCCAATGTGTTTACCGCAATTTGACGGCCTGCAGATACACGAAACAAGGAGAGCATGTGCCTGCCCGCGGCGTCAAAAATTTCTACATCTGCCGTTTGATCTGTTTTCAACTGAAAATACGTTTGTGCCGGATTGGGGTACAACGTCATTGACGACTCACCGGCCTTACGGTTCTGAACAAAAACTCCTGTATCTTCAATAACAGGTTCGCCGCAAATCACCAACAGCGA
Organism: uncultured Cryomorphaceae bacterium; assembly: GCA_913056155.1. GTDB lineage: Bacteria > Bacteroidota > Bacteroidia > Flavobacteriales_G > Salibacteraceae > Salibacter. Next base: position 8,133 of record CAJXMT010000103.1, on the reverse strand, counting down.
GTCAAAATATGCCGCAACGCCTGAAAGAGCCGGCACTAAACATCCGCCGTGATTTTGCGCACCTCGGTTAATCGCACTTACGTCGGCAGCCCCGTTTTGCCTGAATGCGTCACGGGCAACCAAACTGTTTTGATAAAAAACTTGCTCGTCCTGTGTACAATAAAACATTCTTACGCCCGCATCGGGAACCCAGTCGTACAAATCATTATCGGCTAAGTTTTGCCACATGGGGTGATTGCCTGACTGTTGCGCTGCACGAAAATTCGTTAAAAAGTCGGCAGTTAAAAAAGAATCAATTTCTTGCGGCAATGCATTATTCAAATCATCCAAACTCGAGTTGCCGTCCAACAGCGGCGGTACGGTAGCGTGAAATTGCGGCTGCAATACCTCTTGAACCGAGTCATACAAATTTCCGTACGCCGTATTGTAGCCGTTGAGCAAATAAATAACATAACCCGGCGTGTCGTAGGCAGCTCCTTGCACGATGGGCTCAGTTTGCACACCTGACATATCATAAGGTCCCGAGCAAGGCGCCGAGCCCAATATAGCAAACTCTGCTGTGAGGTTGTTGGTTTCTACGTATTTGTGAGTGGCCAATGCCGCATGCCCGCCTTGGGAATAGCCGGTAAGCAGCACATCCCCGTTTAAGTTCACATTCAAAACATCAGCCAAATCTCGCGCCGCACGAAACGCATCTAAGGTTGCAGTGGCTTGACTCTCGGCATGCACATACGGGTGAAATCCGGGCGCATCGCCCAACCCCAAATAATCGGGCATTACCGTTACCATGCCTATGCCGGCCATTACCTTACCCAGCGTTGCCTCACCGTTGTCACGGCTGGGCACATTACTCTTGCGCAGCACCGTTCCGTGCTCATAAGCCGCCATGGTTAAACCGTCATCGCAATTGGTAACGGTGGGGAAAACAACCATGCCGGAAGCCGTATCTACGCCTCCGTTTACGCCGGGTGTTTCGTACGTAATTTTATAAAAGTCAATTCCGTATTTAATGTCAAATGCACCACCGGCAAAAAAAGCTTGTGCCTCCAACACTTGTTTACTTGTTGAGCCCAGTTGTTGGTGATCAATTAAGGTTTGAGCTTGCGTGCAATTAAAGGATAATAAGGTTGCCACAACTGCGGCCGGCGTGAATTTGAATAAAAAGTTCATGATATGGTTTATTTAATTTTTGAGTTTCAGACGTTGAAAAAAGCATTTCTCGTTTTTTTAACCCATTAACAATCGCAAATATAGCTTTAATTTCGTTTATCGAACAAACAAAACATTCGCTCTTGCAGGAGATTGAATGATTTTTAATTTTTGAGCTTTTTTTTAAGAACGCGACGGGATAGTATGTCAACCCAATGACACGGGAATATTGTCTTCCCACTCAGCATGCCGATTGGGTCAACTTTTAATAACACCCCAATAATCATTGTTAATTTGCGTTCCTGTTCATATAATTGTTAAAACCATTACTATCAAAAAACTATGAAAAATTTATTTTTGTGGGTGCCCTGCTTGGTTGCTTTAAATGTTTACGGTCAGAACCAATACGCCGGTGTAACGGGCGGCATCTTGCTTTCGAATAATAATATCCGCAATTCCCAAAATCTCGATGATCGAAGTGCATTCGCGGGCGGACTCACCTATACCTTTCATTTTAATGAAAGACTGACCTTCGGCGCTGATCGGCTTTACCTGCAAAGGGGTTTTCGAGACGATATTTATTTTACCGATCAATCGGGGTATGTTGAAGAGGAGAAATTGTTCCGTTTTAATTTCGACTACGTTGCCGTGCCGTTGAAAGTAGGCTACAACTTCGGGCAACAATTATACGGATTTGTCAATGTAGGCGTAATGCCTTCCTTTCTCGATCAGTCTGTCATAAAATCTGAAACTTTCGATGCAAACGGAAAACAAACCGATAGTGATGAATTCAGCAATATCTCCTAAACTTCGAATTTCGATATTGCCGGAATTGCAGAAATCGGCATGGGATATGAATTTAAAAATCACCTTCGGTTGTTCTCACAGATCACTTATCAAAGAAGTTTTAGTTCTATCGTTTCAAATGCAGGTGATCAAATTCAATCCACAAGCCATCGCGGAATCGGATTGATGATAGGGGTTCAATACGCGTTACTTCGCAAGGCAGAATAATTCAATTTGGATGTCGTGACGGAATAACCTCCCACCAACTCGGTTTTAGCGAGAAACTCGAACCTCCAAGCACTGTCCTACGGACACTGTAAACTCAATACGACTTACCTTTGCGGCAAATTTTTTACGCTATGATGGTATATAAATTCGGAGGTTCCTCTGTAGGGAAACCGGAACGAATGAAACAGGTTCTGAATATTGTCAATACAGGACAAGGTAAAGTGGTGGTTTTGTCGGCTCTCAGCGGCACTACAGACCAACTCACTACCCTCAATGATTTACTTAAAAAGAGCAGTACAACTCAATTTAGCGAGCGATTGCAAATTATGAAAGATCGCTACTCCGAATTTATCAATGATTTATATACCAAACCCGATAACAAGCAAAAAGCCGAAGATGTCATTAACGAGCGTTTTGATGTAATTGAGTCGTTCTCCCAAGATGTGTACACGCGCCATGAGGAAAAACTCATGCTGGCTCAAGGTGAATTGATGTCCACCGCGCTGTTCCAAATTTTGTGTGAGGAAAACAATGTGAAGAGCAAGTTACTCCCCGCATTGGATTTTATGCGCATCAACAATGAAAAAGAACCCGATTACTACTTTATCAAAATCAACTTAGAACGCTTGCTTCAAAATAGTGATGACGAAACACTGTACATCACACAAGGATATATTTGTCGCAACGCTTTTGGCGAGGTAGATAACTTACAACGCGGCGGTAGTGATTACACGGCCTCTCTCATAGGCGCGGCCATCAATTCCCCCGAAATTCAAATCTGGACCGATATTGACGGAATGCACAACAACGATCCGCGCGTGGTTGACAATACAAACCCCATTAAAGAACTCAGTTTTAACGAGGCTGCCGAGCTGGCCTATTTTGGCGCTAAAATACTACACCCCAGCAGTGTGCGTCCCGCGCAGGATAAAGATATTCCGGTTCGACTCAAAAGTACGCTGCAGCCCGAGCTTGAAGGTACGGTAATAAGTAAAAAATCAAATAAAGACAGCATTAAAGCCGTGGCTGCCAAGGACGGCATTACGGCCGTAAAAATTAAGAGCGGACGCATGTTGATGGCCTACGGTTTTTTGCGCAGCGTATTTGAAGTTTTTGAATGGTACAAAACACCCATTGACCTCATTACCACATCTGAAGTGGCCGTATCGGTGACGATAGATCATGACGAACGACTGGAGGATATTCAACGTGATTTGGCTCAATACGGCATTGTGGAAATAGATCGCAACCAAACCATCGTCTGCGTTGTGGGAGATTTCTTGGCGGAGCGCTCGGGATTTGGTGCCAAAATTTTTAACGCCCTTAAAGATATTCCGCTGCGCATGGTAAGCTACGGAGGAAGTAGAAATAACATTTCATTCCTCATTGACACCAACGACAAAAAACCCGCCCTTCAAGCGTTAAACACTCTTTTTAAACAGTCATGACAAGAGCACAACAAATAGCCTTTTTTAAATCGGTAGATACGCCCTTCTACTTTTACGATTTGCAAAAACTGCGTACCGTACTCGATGCGCTGGATCGCGAAATCAATCAATATAAATATCACATTCACTACGCTTTAAAAGCCAACGCCAATCCCGTAATTTTAAAAGAAATGGTAAAGCGCGGTTACGGTGCCGATTGTGTGAGCGGCGGAGAAGTTCAAGCATCACTGGATGCCGGATTTATTCCCGATCAAGTTGTTTTTGCGGGAGTGGGCAAAAGTGATGCTGAAATCAATTTGGCGCTTAACAACAACATTTCCTGCTTCAATGCCGAGAGCCTTCAAGAGCTGGAAGTCATCAATGAACTGGCCGCCCAAAAAAACAAAATCGCTAAAATTGCACTGCGGCTCAATCCCGATGTAGATGCCAAAACACACCGCTACATCACCACGGGGCTTAACGAGAATAAATTCGGCATAAACCCGGGAGACTTACCCCAAGTGATTGAATTACTCAACACCGCCAAAAACTTAGAATTTCACGGACTGCACTTTCACATAGGATCACAAATTACCGATTTGAGCGCCTTTAAACACCTATGCCTGAAAGTAAACGAATTCAATAACTATTTCAAGGAACACCAACTCTACCCCAAAACCATAAACGTGGGCGGCGGTTTGGGAATTGATTACCACAATCCCGAGGAAAAACTCATTCCGGATTTCATTAATTTTTTCCGCATTTTCGACCGCTTTTTGGAGTTGGACCCCAATCAAGAAGTCCATTTTGAGCCGGGTCGCTCATTAGTGGCCAATTGCGGGGAATTGATCACCCGCGTGCTTTACATCAAGCCGGGGCTTTCCAAATCCTTTGCCGTTGTAGATGCGGGCATGAATGAACTTATCAGGCCCGCACTTTACGAGGCATTTCACAAAATCGACAACCTCAGTAACCCACAAAATCACGACAAAAAATACGACGTTGTGGGGCCGGTTTGCGAGACATCAGACACTTTCGGGAAAGATGTTCCGCTGCCTGAAACCCGCCGCGGCGACTTGATCACCATTCAATCGGCAGGAGCGTACGGAGAGGTAATGGCGGGAAATTACAACTTGCGCGGAATCGTAAAAACCTATCACTCAGATGAAATTAACAACTAAACTTGTACTGCTCGCCTCACTTTTGATTATTTTTTCGGTCAGAACCGAAGCTCAATCGCGGCACATTTGCTACATCGCCGATGAAGACGCCGAACCGCGGGAACGGTTTGTGGATTTTGAGAAAACCGTGATCGATATTCGACTTTTTCCCGAAGAAAAACGAGTTACCGGAAAAGTGACACACACTTTTTTGCCGCTGCGCAACAACCTGAAAGAGCTCTATTTAGACGGCCCCGGCATCCGAATCAAAAAGGCAGCTTTACTCAACTCCGGCACCGGCGTTGCCCAAATTGACACTTCCTCAAAAGAAGGTGTACGGGCGGTATTTGACGGGGTTCTGACCAAAAACAAAAAATACACACTTGAAATTGAATATGAGTGCCACCCCAAAAAAGGACTGTATTTTACGGGTTGGAACAACGATTCGCGCAAGCAAATTTGGACACAAGGGCAAGGCGTTGACAACCGGCACTGGTTTCCGCATTTTGACGACCTCAGTGAAAAAGTGTTAACCGAAACCATTGTAGAGTTCCCGAAAGGTTACCCGCTTATCAGCAACGGTAAATTAATCAAAAAAGAAGATAAAGATTCTACAACTATTTGGCATTATGCACTTTCAAAGCCCCACGCATCGTATCTGGTGATGCTGGCCGGAGGAGATTTTAAGGCCGATACGTTGATGCACAAAAACACCCCCGTACAATTATGGTACCATCCTGAGGATGAAGACAAAGTAAAAACGAGTTACGATAAAACTCTTGAGATGTTCGCCTTTTTGGAAGACTGCATCAGCGTGGAATATCCATGGGAAAATTATGCCATGATTCCGGTACGCGATTTTTTATACGGCGGGATGGAAAACACTACCGCTACCATTTTTGCAGAGAGTTTTATGACCGATAGTTTGCAATTTCCCGATTATAACTTTGTGTACGTAAACGCTCACGAGTTGGCGCACCAGTGGTTTGGAAATTATGTAACGGCACACTCTGTAAACGCTCATTGGGTTCACGAGAGTTTTGCCACATTTTACCATACCGTTTGGCTGGGCGAGTATTTTGGTGAGGAGCGATTTGTAAAAGAACTGGAAAATTATCGCGAAGCGGCATTCAGGGAAAGTGAAAGCAACCTCTACCCCATTACGCACAGCAAAGCAGGTAGTGTGCGCCATTATTTTAAAGGCGCTGCTATATTGAGTATGTTGCGCGATGAATTGGGTGAAGAACATTTTAGGGAGAGCATCAAAAACTTTTTGCATCAGTATGCACACGGCGGTGTGCGCACTCCCGATTTAGCCAAAACTATATACGAAACCACGGGAATTCCGGTAGATTGGTTTTGGGATCAGTGGATTTTGCGCGGCGGCGAACCTCACGTTCATGCCTCCCTTGAAAAAATGGACGGTAAAACGGCTGTCATTTTGGAACAACTGCAACCGGATTCCGCAGGCGTTTTCAAACTCCCGCTTACGGTAAGAGTCAAAAGTGACGGCATCATCATCAATCAACGAATTGTTTTTGACACGAGGAAAGATACGGTGTTTTTTGATTTGAAATTCAGAAAAACAGCGTACTTCAACGTGGATCCGGGAAAAAGGATGTTGATGAAATACACGAGCGAGACCGACGACAATATGCAGTTTGAAATGTTTCAACACGCTCCGTCATTTATCGACCGGCAGTTAGCGGTGAAGCAACTTGATCCCACTCGTAAAAAAGTGAAAAAAGCTTTTGAAGCGTCTTGGCAAAATGAGGAAAGCGCTTACGTGAAAGGTGAAATAGCAGCACGTTGCAATGAGTTTGAAGTCGTACACGATTACATTTTTGAAAGTGTTACGGAGCTTGACGCCGAAGTACAAAAGCGTTTTTTAGGCAATTTGAAAGTAGTTCCCGTTGAGCACAAAGACGTACTTTATGAATTGTTGACTAACGGAAAATCCTACACGGTTAGAACTCGAGCACTGAACAAACTCATACAACATTTTCCTGACGAGCACGACTCTATTTTAAGTACAGCCGCCGATTTACCCACAGACAATCGCTACGATTTTAGAATCAACACGCTGCTTTTAACGGTCATATACGGAAACGGAGACAGTAAAAAACACATTGATGAACTCATTGGGTACACCGGTTCACATTACGATTACACGGTAAGAATGAATGCATTTGAGTATTTAGCTGCCATCAACTTAGTTACACCCGCAACTTTAAAAAATGCCGCCGAGGCACGAAGCAGTTTCAATCGCCGCTTACGCAATGCTGTCAAAACCTATTTAAATCAACTCAAAAACCCCGATGAAGTGAAAGAGCAAATTGAATCCGCCCCGAACCTCACTGTTGAGGAAAAAGAACTTTTGTCGGGTTTGATGAAGTGAGATTAGTGGATTGAGTTGGAGGTTGAGTTGGAGGTTGAGATGGAGGTTGAGATGGCCTTAAGCAGAGGAGTTAAGCGTAGCGTCCCGCGACGCTTCCTCAAACAAACCCGGCCTCCGGCCGGAAAAAACAAACTACTTGTTTCATATTGTTTCCCACCCAAAACTCAGCACGATAACATTTAAAATACCGGTTTCACCGGCATAGTTTGAGGCACTTGAGTAAATATAATCTTCCGGATTATTTACAATTCCGGCACGAACGGGGTTTTGATGTATGTAATTGACTTTTTGTTTGGTGAATTTTTCCGAGTACACATGCATGGCATGATTGTCATGTGCCCATAACTGTCTGCCCGCATTTCTTTTATGAGACGATGCTGCTATTTGAAATACTTTCATCATCCATTCGCGCCTGCTTTCTTCACCGGTTTCAATTTGATAAAAAATCTCTTTAGCCGTATAACTCTTAAAATCTCGAATAGTGTTACTCAATTCATCTCGGCTACTGCGTACTAACAAATGTATATGATTACTCATAATAACATAGGCAAATATTTCCAAGCCTTTGTTTCTTTGACAATACGCTAAATTTTCAATGATAATATCTCGATAAACTTTTCGAGAAAATATATCTACCCAATTGACTACACGAAGAGTTAAATAATAGGCTTGATCCTGCTCTTTAATTTGGTATCCTGTTGGCATTGAATGTGGTTTAAAACTCAAAAATAAGTAATTGAGAATAATTGATGAAAAATATCCTTTCTTGTTAAGCGTAGCGTCCCGCTACGCTTTTGCAAACCCGGCCTCCGGCCGGAATGGATCAAGAACAAATTCATCAACTAAACGAATCAAGAGTTTTAAACCGGCCGGAGGCCGGGATAACCACGGCGTCCCGAAATTTCGGGACGCCGAACGGGGAGACGCTACGTCGAACAGCCGGGCAAATGGCTTAAGCAGAGGAGTTAAGCGTAGCGTCCCGCTA
>CAJXMT010000102.1 GCA_913056155.1 uncultured Cryomorphaceae bacterium | reverse complement strand
TTTTTAGCCAAGTTCATTTCTACCGCTGTAATGACGTATTCATTGCGAGCGTGGGTTTTGAAAATGCTGCTGCGGTATCCGAATTCACACTCCGCTTTGGTAAAAGTGCGCGGTTTTCCCGTTTTGCGGTTCACGGCGTCCAACGAATGAAACACGTTGATCAGTTCAACTCCGTATGCTCCAATATTTTGCATGGGTGCGGCGCCTGTGTTGCCCGGAATTAAGGACAGGTTTTCGATGCCGCCCAACCCCCTTTTTACGGCCCACATAACCACTTCGTGCCATACTTCGCCGGCTCCCACTTTTACGGTGATGCTCTCTGCCGTTTCTCGTGTTTTTTCAATGCCTTTTATTTGATTGAGCAAAGTGAGTCCGTTCGGGTTTTCGCGCAACAATACGTTACTGCCCCCGCCTAAAATCAGCACGTCTTCTTTGCTCAGTTTCCCGGCAGCGGCCAATTCCATAATGTCTTTTTCAGAGCCGGCCATAACGGCAGATTGTGCCGTAACAGCAAAGCCGAAGGTGTTGTGGTTTTTCAGGGGGTATGGAGAAAACTGTTTCATGGCCGAATCATTGAGTGCTCAAAAGTAGGGCAATTTGTGTGTTTGAACGGCCTTTGCGGGCTGTGAAATTTGGGGGGTTATCGCAAATTATAGTTTTGGGCGTTGCTGTTTTTTCCCGGCGGTTACGGTTCTGACCAAAAAATTGAGGAAACGGCTGTGCTGAAAGTGTGTTGAAATAAAAAAAGCCACTCCTTGCGGAGTAGCTTTATCGTAGTTTTGCGGAATGTGAAACCGCATAATTAGCGCGAAGTTATTTAGCCGCTTCCAAGCGTTTGTTTACTTCATCCCAGTTGATTACGTTGAAGAATGCTTCGATGTAATCGGGTCTGCGATTTTGGTACTTTAAATAGTAAGCGTGTTCCCAAACATCCAAACCTAAAATGGGATGACCGTCACAACCGGCTTTGGGCATTAACGGGTTATCTTGGTTGGGAGTAGAGCAAACTTCTAATTTTCCGCCCTTGTGCACGCACAACCAAGCCCATCCTGAACCAAAGCGCGTTGCAGCTGCTTTGCTGAATTCATCTTTAAAAGTATCGTAAGAGCCAAATTCAGCATTGATGGCATCTGCTATTGCACCTGTTGGATTGCCGCCGCCGTTGGGCGACATGACATGCCAAAAAAGGTCGTGGTTCCAAAAGCCGCCGCCGTTGTTGCGCACTGCGTTGTTGTCAATGTGACTAGCCAACAACTCTTCTATACTTTTTCCTTCCAGCGCAGTGCCTTCAACAGCATTATTCAACTTGGTTGTATAACCATTGTGGTGCTTAGAATGGTGAATTTCCATGGTTTGCGCATCAATATGCGGTTCTAAAGCGTCGTATGCGTAAGGCAATTTTGTTAATTCAAATGACATAGTATTATAATTTTTAGATGAAACAATTTATTTCTTTGTACTTGTACAAAAGTAATAAATGAAACCGTGATTGGGGCGCCGGTTGTATTAATAAAGGTTATTATTGTATTAACTCAGAATTAACGGGCGCAGAATCAAGTTACTGAGAAATTGAAACGGTAATGATAAAAACGCCAACTTGATTGTCCCTTTTCACTCATTTGAAACACTCCCCCCAAAAATGCCCGCAGGGCATACATCTGTGTAAATCTGTTTAATCTGCGTATCAGCGAAGCTGATTTGAGTTGAATAAACAGAGAATTTGAAGCTGAGGAATTACGTTCACCATCGCTTATTGCTTAACAGCTAAATTATTTTGAAAAAGATGCCGCACCTAACGGCGCTAAATTGTTATGCTACAACGTAACAGTCATGTTTTCCTCAATCCCAAATGCCCGCAGGGCTTGGGTCAGCAAACTAATGTGATGATTGAAAAGAGAAGCTAAAGTGCTTGATGGTATTGAAAAAAGGGTGAGCGTATCATGCCTGCCCGGGGTACGGCCATTATGATATAGATCCGGTAACCCGTTTCATAAAACCGTTGAGCGCTTCTTTTTGGGTTTGACCGTCGGCAATCATTTTTTGCACCTCAAGTGCCCCGTATAAATTGCTCAGCAGCTCGCCCATCACTTCCAGCTCCTCTTCTTTTATGCCGGGCGCCTCGGCCAGTTCTTCCAATACGGTGATGGTTTCATCTATGTAATCACTGTCGTGTTTTTCAACAAACTTGGTGACGTGCTTAATTATAGGTATTCTCATTATGTTGCGATTTTGATGCAAAAGTAAAGTGGTCTTGCGTTATATTAAATGTGTATCCTATTAGCATTACTTATAATATCATTAGTCAGGTGAACAAACGACATTAACCGATTTGCGGCGTTGGAATCCCGAATTTTCGGGAACGATTTTTATTCTGTTTCAAGCGGGTTAATACTCCTCAAAAACAATATGCGTTTCACTGTCTATACCGTACGTTTGGCTGAACCCGGCGTTTACCTCAATCACGTATTGGGCATCCGCTTCGCTCGGGAGTGAAGCTTCAGAAAAAGGCTGCGCGTTTCTTTGAATACTCACGATTTTTAAGTTTTCGTCCACATACATAATGTCAAGTGCAATGCGCGTATTCTTCATCCAAAAAGAGCGCGGCGCGGGTTTGTTAAAAATAAAAATCATGCCTTGCCCTTCATCCATCGAGCTGCGATCCATAAGGCCGCGCTGTATTTCATAGGGTTTCCGACTTATTTCCACATCAATATGTTTGAGGGTATCGCCGCTGCCGCTCAAAAACCACAAATCGCCTTCTTTGGTAAACGGTATTTCGTTGAAATTGCGTTTGTGCAAATTATCGGTGTTGATGCGTTTGGATTTATTCTCGGTCCAAAATGCAGGACTAAAGGTCCAAGCTAACAACCCGAGGAAAATCACGCCGGTTCCGATTAAAATCAGCTTTTTGTTTTTCATTTTTTCTCTTCTTTTTCCGGAGTGCGGTACTCTTTATTTTTCTTTTTATCGGTAAACCACTTGTTGTTCAGCAGATCTATATCGGCCAGTCTTTCGCTCGGGTCGATTTCGATTACCTCAATGTCTTTTGCTCTAAAAGGCACCGTTACTGAAAACTCGGGGTGCGTCCACGGCTGTGCGGGTTGAATAAAGCGATTCCAATCATTTTCGGCGGGTTTTTCACTGCGCATCAGGGTAAGCGGTACGTAAACCACGTGTTTTTCTCCGTTTTTCAGTGTGACCAAAATATCTAACGGCATGGGCATATTACCGGCTTTTTTGAGATTGATAGCGGTTTGGTTTTTATCGCCTTCAATACTTTCAATGGCGTAGTCAATGTGGTTGGTGGTGTAAATCCAATGTTCAAAGTACCAACTTAAATCCATGCCGCTTACTTTTTCCATCACACGTTGAAAGTCCATCGGTGTGGGGTGTTTAAATTTCCACTCGTTAAAGTAGCGTTTTATACCGCGATCAAAAGCATCTTGCCCGATGATATAACTCAGTTGGTGCAGCGCGACCGATCCTTTCGAGTAGCTGTTGATGCCGTATGCAATATTGGTATTGTAAAAATCTGCGGGCGTACTCATGGGTTCTTCCCATTCTTGACCGGCCATGTAGCGTACATTTTTATAAGAGCGCGCCAGTGGATTTACAGCCTCTTCTTCGTAAAGGTCATGCATAATCATGTCTTCGGCGTAGCTGGTAAATCCTTCATCCATCCACGGGTATTTAAACTCATTGGTGGCAATAACACCGTAATACCAATTGTGAAAAGCTTCGTGCGCAATAAGTCCCACCTTGCCTTTTTCAGTGCCGTGACCTAAAATCATCGTACACATCGGGTATTCCATGCCGCCGTCGCCGCCTTGAATGATGCTGAATTCGGGGTAGGGGTATTTACCGAAACGCTCGTTCATCATAGTGAATAGCGAAGCCACTTTTGGTTGAATATCCTTCCACTGTTGAGCCAGCGTATCGGTTTGGTAGAAAAAGCGCAAAAGAGGCCCGTTTTCCACTTGAATGGAGTCGTGCCGGTAGTCGGGATCGGCCGCCCAGGCAAAGTCGTGTACATTTTCAGCCACATAACGGTGCGTGGTTTTTTGTTCGGTTGTCTTTTTTTCGGTCAGAACCCCGGTGGAGGCCACAACATAGCGCTTATCCAAGGTGATACGCACATCAAACTTCCCAAAAATGCCGTAAAACTCCCGGCCTACATACGGATTGGCGTGCCACCCTTGAAAATCGTACTGCGCGGCTTTGGGGTACCACTGTGTCATGGTGTAGCGAATTCCCTCTTTGTTGTCGCGGCCGCTGCGGCGAATTTGGAGCGGGACTTGACCGTTAAATTGCATTTGAAAGGTGGCTTCTTCTCCGGGTAAAATGGGTTGCGGCAATTGAACTTGCAATATAGTTCCTTCCACGCTGTACTTACATTTGATCGTATTCATGGTGAGGGATTCGATTTCTTGAAAACCGATTTCGTCCTCTTTGAGTTTGGAAATGCGATCCTTCACACGGCGGTCAGGATCTTTGATGGTGCGCGAGCGCACATCCATCTTACTGCCCGGTTGAAAGGCGTTAAAATACAGGTGGTAAAACATCTTGTGGAGTGTATCGGGCGAGTTGTTGGTATAAACCAGTGTTTGAGTACCGTTAAAGCGGTTGGTTTCAACATCTAAATTTACATCCATTTCGTAATGGACTTGTTGCTGCCAACGGGTTTGTGCCAAAAGTACTGTGGATAATAGAATGGTCGTAAGGAGTAAAGATATTTTTCGAATCATAGTTGAACTGTTGAATGATACCATTAGGATTTGCGAAGATAGCGGATTTGGTTCTGACCCAAACAAGGGGATTATTAAAAATTGGGTTTAAGCAGGTATTTCGAATAAAAGTTGTCAATAATTTTTACGGCTTCCTCGGGCTCATCCACAAGGTGAAAAATTTCCAAGTCTGATTTATTGATGTTGCCGGCCGCCAAAATACGGTCCTTGATCCAGTCCACCAAGCCGCTCCAATAATCGGTTCCGATCATAACAATGGGGAAGTTGCCGATTTTGTGGGTTTGGATGAGGGTGAGCGCCTCAAAAAGTTCATCTAAGGTGCCAAAGCCGCCGGGCAGCACCACAAAGCCTTGCGAGTATTTGACAAACATGAGTTTACGTACAAAAAAGTAGTCAAACTCAATGTATTTATCGGTGTCGATATAGGGGTTTGAGCTCTGCTCAAAAGGCAGGTCAATGCCCAGCCCTACCGATTTGCCTTTGCCTTTATGGGCGCCTTTGTTTCCCGCTTCCATAATACCGGGACCGCCGCCGGTGATGATGCCGTAGCCTTGTTGCGTGAGTTGCGCGGCAATTTCCTCGGCCAAAAGGTAGTAAGGGTCATCGGGTTGCGTGCGCGCCGAGCCGAATATACTCACGCAAGGGCCGATGCGACCCAGTGTTTCAAAGCCGCGCACAATTTCGCCCGTCATTTTAAATACTTGCCAACTGTCTGTAGTTTTGATCTCGTTCCAACTTTTGGCTTCAAAGGCTTTTTTGATTTTATCTTCTCTTTTTTTCATGTTTTATTTTTTTGATTGTACGGCTTTCCTCACGCTGCCGTGTGCCTTGAGCAGCTGTTTCGCCTCTTGTGTATCGATGTGCAGGGCTTCACTTACCATTCGGGTGCCGCGCTCAATAAGTTTTTTGTTGCTGAGTTGCATATCTACCATTCGATTGCCCTGCACGCGTCCCAATTTTATCATGAGCGTTGTGGAGATCATATTCAGAACCATTTTTTGGGCGGTTCCGCTTTTCATACGCGTGCTGCCGGTGACAAATTCAGGGCCTGCATTTATTTCAATGGGGAATTCCGCGGCTTTTGAAACCGGAGCACCGGGATTACACGTGATACAAGCGGTTGTGAGGCCTTTTTTACGCGCATTTTCCAGCGCCCCGATAACGTAAGGTGTGGTTCCCGAGGCGGCTATGCCTATAACAGAATCGGCGGCTGTTATGTCGTATTGGGCTAAATCTTTTATACCTAAATGGGCATCGTCCTCGGCGAATTCTTTGGCTTTTCGAATGGCGCTGTCGCCGCCCGCGATTAACCCGATTACCAAATCGTGCGGGACGCCGAATGTGGGCGGACACTCAGAAGCATCTAAAATACCCAGGCGACCGCTTGTGCCGGCACCCATGTAAAACAATCTGCCGCCGGCGAGCATCTTATCGGCTATGGCATCTACCGCTTTTTCGATAGCGGGGAGTTGCAACCGAACGGCACCGGCTACTTTTTGATCCTCGTTGTTGATGTTTTCCAATAGTGCGCGCGTGGTCATCTTTTCAAGATGGTTGTAGTGTGACTCGGCTTCTGTGATTTTTTCCATCATTTCGTTTTTAACGGCAAAAGGCTCAACAGTTTTTCTGTTGAGCCTTTTTATTTTGGGGCAACGTGCAGTGCTTTTTCATTTTAGTAAATCACCGGAAATTCATCGGGACGTGCTTCCCGCATGATGTTGTACACCTCATCAAAAATGTCTTCAACTTGGGGTTTGGAGAAGTAATCACCATCGCTGCCGTATGCCGGCCGGTGATCTTTTGATGTGAGGGTAGTGGGTTCTGAATCTAAACTGTAATACCCTTTTTGTTCCTGCATAATTTTTTGCAAGATGTACGCTGAGGCGCCGCCCGGTACATCTTCATCCACAACCAGCAAACGATTGGTTTTTTTGAGCGATTCCGCAATATCGCCGTTTAAATCAAAAGGCAATAACGTTTGTACATCAATCACCTCTGCCGATATGCCTACTCCCGCCAATTCTTTGGCCGCAGCTTGAGCCATGCGTACCATTGAGCCGTAGGTGACAATCGTAATATCGGTTCCTTCGGTGACCGTTTCCACTTGACCCAAAGCCACTTTGAACGCCCCTAAGTTGTTGGGCTGTTTCTCTTTTAATCGGTAGCCGTTGAGCGACTCAATGACAAGTGCCGGTTCATCAGATTCGAGCAGTGTATTGTACATACCCGCAGCTTGAGTCATGTTGCGCGGCACGCAAACGTGAATGCCCCTTACGGCGTTGATGATGGTGCCCATGGGCGAGCCGCTGTGCCAAATGCCCTCTAAGCGGTGACCGCGGGTGCGTATGATTAACGGTGCTTTTTGACCGCCTTTTGTTCGATATTGCAGCGTGGCCAAATCATCACTCATGATTTGGAGGCAGTACAATAAATAATCTAAGTATTGAATTTCGGCAATGGGCCGCAAACCGCGCATGGCCATTCCGATTCCCTGCCCCGCGATGGTGGCCTCGCGAATACCGGTATCAAAAACGCGATTAATGCCGTGTTTCTCTTGAAGTCCTTCCAGCCCTTGGTTGACACCGCCAATTTTGCCGGAGTCTTCACCAAAAATCAACACCTCGGGATGGTTTTTCAATATTTCATCAAAGTTATCGCGCAGTATTTCGCGACCGTCTTTCATGGGGGCATCATCGTCAAAAGTAGCGGCAACGGGCTTGATGTTGGTGGCGGCATGTGCAGATTCAGAATGCAGTGCGCTGTTGTATCTGTCGTGATTGGCAGCACGCCACTGCACCAGTAAATCGGCGAGCTTTTGTTTTGCACCCAAATTTTCAGCACGCACAATGCGCATTATTTTTCGGGCGGCGGTCATTAAGTCTTTGCGCAGCGGTTCGGTAAGCGCTTTAAGCGCTTTCACCTCTTCGTCAATAAAGGCGCTGTTTCGGCTTTCTTTGGAAATATTTTCGGTGATTTTCACAAGCTCGTCCCGCTCGGCTTTGATGGGTTTTAAAAACGCTGCAAGTGCATCTTTTTTGGCGTCGCGCACATGTTTTTTTGCCGCCTTTTCAATATTTTCGAGCTCCTCTTCGGTGGCGAGTTCTTTTTCGAGAATCCACGCTTTAAATTTCGCAATACCGTCAAATTCCTTTTCCCATTCCAAGCGCTCCTTATTTTTGTAGCGCTCGTGCGAACCCGATGTAGAGTGCCCTTGCGGTTGGGTTACTTCCTCAACGTGAATGAGCACGGGGATGTGTTTTTCGCGGGCAATTTCTACCGCTTTTTCGTAAGTGAGGCAAAGGCCGGCATAGTCCCAAGCTTTTACATTAAAAATTTCAAAACCGGGTTGATCGTCGGTTTTTTGAAAGCCGCTGAGCGCTTTTGATATGTTCTCTTTGATGGTTTGAAACTTTTTTTCTACCGATATGCCGTAGCCGTCGTCCCACACAGACATCACCATGGGCACCTGCATTACACCCGCGGCATTCAGGGTTTCCCAAAAAATGCCCTCACTGGTGGAGGCGTCGCCAATTGAGCCGAAAGCCACTTCATTTCCTTTTTGAGAGAATTTCATAAATTCTCCATTGTGCAAGTCTTTTTGAGCGCGATATACTTTTGAGGCCTGCGCCAATCCTAAGAGTCGCGGCATTTGAGAGGCAGTGGGACTCACATCGGCAGAGCTGTTTTTTTGCGCGGTGAGGTTTTTCCAGGTACCGTCATCATTCAAGGAGCGGGTAGCAAAGTGCCCGTTCATTTGGCGCCCGCCCGAGGAAGGATCGGCATCGGTATCGGCGTGGGCGTAAAGCTGAGCGTAAAACTCTTTCACCGTAAGGAGTCCGGCGGCCATCATCCACGTTTGATCACGGTAATAGCCGGACCTGAAATCGCCGTTTTGAAATTGCTTGGCAAGCGCAATTTGCGCTATCTCTTTACCGTCGCCGAATATGCCGAATTTCGCTTTGCCGGTGAGTACTTCACGGCGCCCCAATAAGCTGGCTTCGCGGCTTTCGTTTGCTATTTTATAGTCATTTAAAATTTCAGATTTCAACTCCTCGCGCGAGATTTCTTCGGTATCTTGAGTCTTTTTACTGTCTTTTGCCATATCTATATGTAAATGTTTGAGATCTTTTTTCGGTTTACTAAACCGGGCGCGAAGGTAATGAATTTAAGGTGATTTTTGTAAAATCACAACCCCTTGAAAAGTGGCAATTTAATCATTTTTTAAAGCAGTCCTTTCTCATTTTGAACGTAAATATTTCGTTTATCGGTGGTTTTTCTGCATCTTTTTTTTTGGGTTTTGTTCAGAACCCCACACCGTTTTTTCGGTGAAAAATCGTCAAACAATGTACCGGCGCCGCTACGGTTCTGACCGGAATTATTATAACCTTTTTTCACATGAAAAACCGATAGATATTCCTACTTTCGAGCGCTTGTTTTATGAAAGGACTAAACAAAAAGCGACCTCGTTTTTTATAGCGTAAAATTAAAAGTAAATTGTCATGAGTCAAGAAGTTAGAAATTTAGAGCCCCAAGGAGTATGGAATATGTTTGCCGATTTAAATGCCGTGCCGCGCCCTTCAAAAAAAGAAGAACGCGTTATACAATTCATGCTGGATTTTGGTAAGGGTCTTGGCCTGGAAACCCTTCAGGATGACGCAGGAAATGTCATCATCAAAAAACCAGCTACACCTGGAATGGAGGGTCGGAAAACCACTGTGTTACAATCTCACCTCGATATGGTGCATCAAAAAAACAATGATACTCTGTTTGATTTTGAAACAGAAGGTATTAAAATGCATGTGGATGGAGACTGGGTAAAAGCTGACGGCACTACCCTTGGTGCAGATAATGGTCTTGGAGTAGCTACAATTATGGCAATTCTAGAAAGTAATGATATACCACACCCCCCACTGGAAGCTTTATTTACCATAGATGAGGAAACTGGTATGACTGGAGCTAAGGAGTTAGATAACACAGTACTGAATGGAGAAATTCTTCTAAATTTAGATACAGAAGAAGATGATGAAATTGGAATAGGATGCGCAGGTGGTGTAGATATAACTGCTACTCGCTTCTATATTGAAGAA
>CAJXMT010000101.1 GCA_913056155.1 uncultured Cryomorphaceae bacterium | reverse complement strand
TTTGGTAAGGGAAATGATTAATGATGGGGTGAGCTTTAGCAATCCTGTTTTTAAACTCATGTTAGAAGAATCTATTGATTGCATCAAACAAACCGGTTTAGTTGATTTGCACTGGTTCATCCACCACGAAAACGAAAAAATTCGCGCCACTACTGCCGATTTAATAGCCGATAAGTACACCCTTCACAATTGGGACGAAAAAGGAATTACAGTCAATACTGAAATTTCTAAATTGGAAGCTGCCGCTAAAGGAGCTTTGTACGCCTTTAAAAATAAGTATATTGCCAAAATGATTCAGGAAAACCGCGAATTGCTCAAAAACGCGTATGAAAAAGAAGAGGATATTGTGCCCTTTCTCAAAACACAAAAAAAACTGGACGTTATTAAACGAAGTTTTTCGGTAGAGCAAGGTATTACCATATTGCGGTAGTGACCCCATAAAGCAAAATTTACACAAAAAAAGCGCGCCAAACGCACCTACTGCGCCGCATTGTAAAAAACCACAGCTTGCGGAATAATCCCCGCACTTTTTTCATCCACCTCATTCCCGGCTCCGTCGAGTCTGTAAATAGTTCCTCGGCCGGTATAATCTTTGGCATCTGTCACAAAAATATCGCCGGTTTGGGGATCCACTGCCAAACCGTACAAGTTCATACCGCCGCCGTCAAAAATTTTCTCTTCTTTTTTCTCGGTCAGAACCGCGCGATACACACCGCCGGCTAAAAAATAAAGCACGTCATTTTCCTTTGTCAAAGCCGGTTTTCGAGCGCCTTGCGCATCCTCAAACTCGAACAACACTTCATGATTGGCAGCCGTGTAATCCCACTTGCCCACGTACGTAGAAGTAACAAAAAAAGCGGCCTTTTCACCA
Source organism: uncultured Cryomorphaceae bacterium (assembly GCA_913056155.1). GTDB lineage: Bacteria > Bacteroidota > Bacteroidia > Flavobacteriales_G > Salibacteraceae > Salibacter. The sequence continues at coordinate 9,018 of CAJXMT010000101.1, read as the reverse complement.
AAAGCCACACCGCTCACCTCGCCGGGTGCTCCGCGTTTTACTACACTCGAAGTACTCAAGTCGTACAAATCCAAACTTTTATAATCGATATTGCGCACCATTACCCGGCTCTCGTTTACGGCGTGAATTTCTTCACTCCATCCCTCAAGCGGATATTTTTGAACCGTCTCTTTTGTGTGGGGGTTGATCTCTGTAAGTTGATCGTGGTAAAGTTCGCTCACCAACCAATTTCCTCCCGGCAGTAACGCAACATAACGCGGCGAATTCAGCCCGGTGATTTCATCAATCAAAGTATAATCCCCGGTGTTGATCAACACAATTTTACCGCTGTTATTCATCACCACGGCCAAAGTATCGCCGGAGATAAAACCGCTCTGCGCCACATCGCCGAGTCCTTTTCCGTTTTTGCTCTCAAACACGTTTCGACTCAAATCGGCATAGTCGAGGTCATACATATCCAGGCTCGCATTGCCGTGCATAAAATTACCCTCATTCAACACAAAAGCCTTTCGTATTGCGCGTGACAATTCTTCTTCCTCTTCCTCAACGGTGTTTTGAGGTCCGTAGTCGTCATCGTTGGAACAACCTGAAACTCCCAAAAAGACAAGCAAATATATAATGTAAAATACGTTTTTCATAAACTCTCAACAAGTTGCAAAAGTAGAAGTTCCCGCGGATTGTTGGGGTGTTTCCCGAATAAGAAGTATTTACAAAATCTGAGAATCCCCTTCGGTCAGGAGTAAAGAGTCAGGAGATAAAGATTTGCCCGCCGTGAGTTTGGATTCTTTTTGCTTGAACCTATAAGCTTGCTTCTTACGTTGCAATCGCGATTGCCGCACAAGTGAGTCCACCTCGACCTGAGGATGGCACAAACGCAAGAATTATAACTGCCAAATTGCGGTGCTTACAACCCAAACCGCTCACCGCTTACGGCTTACGAAATCCTGTTCCCAACGCCGTTAACGCCACTAACGCACAATCAACTTTTCACCTCCCTTCTCGGCGACAGCCAATCCCGACTTAGAAGTGTCGGAATTTCAATTCCGCAAACACTTCTTGTTCGGGAACCTTTCATGCGGCGTGCACAAAAGTTAGAGCAAGAAATAAAACCATTCGTTAAGCACCGGCTAACCGCCTTACGCTTCACGCTTTACGTTTACCCCCAACGCTAGTGGGTGGGCTTCACCCCGTGGAATTGCCGTAGGCACCGCGCAGCGGATTCAACGGGGCTTCACGCTTGCCCCCAACTTGTTGGCGGGCTTCACCAAAATCGCCCGGCAACCACCAATCCTCCATGCCTGTCCCCAACACCGTTGGCGGATTTGTCTCCAATTTACAACCAACGCGCGTGCCCAATTCATTGGTTGTAAGTTAGGTACACGTATTGGCGGACCCCAAGCTCCATGCGAGGAGCGCAGCGAATCACCAAGCTCCATGCGGCGAGCATCGCGAGCCACCACGCGTAGAACAAAGTGAGCCTCCCTCCCAATAAGCCACAATCACACATCCTAAAATTGTATATTTATGCACACATAATTTGCTAAAAACAAATTAAGACGTTCTATAATTACATATATTTGCGGAATGATTGAAGAGTACAACCTTTTAAAACAATCCGGAGCAATTCCACTCAGGCATCAAACAGTGGTAGATTGGTTTAAAAACTACAAACAACCCAATTATAAAATTCACAGGTGGATTAAGAAAGGATATTTAATACAGCTTTCAAAAGGACTTTATATGGCCAATCCCGACATAACAGGAGAAAAGCCCGATAAATTTCTTATTTCCAACGCACTTTACGGCCCTTCATACGTGACAGCCGAATCAGCTTTAGCCATGTTTGGCGCTATACCCGAAGAAGTACACACCGTTACGGCCGTAACCACAAAACGTACAACAGAATTAGTCACTCCCATAGGACGCTTCTCCTACGTGAAAATAACACCCGAATATTATTCAAACGGAATCGAAATAAAGACAATGAATAAAAACCAAAATGCACTTTGTGCCATTCCCGAAAAAGCGATTTGCGATTTAATTGTAACTACAAAACATCTGCTCTTCCGCGGCAAAAATGACGTGCGCAATTGGATTGATTACATGCGACTCGATGAATTATTTTTAAATAATTTAGATCCTGCAAAAATAACGGCATACATCACGAACGCTCCAAAAAAATCAAGTTTAAACCACTTTGTAAAATTACTGAAGCATGATTAAAGAATGGATAAAGGAAGAATATGACCCTCAAAACAAAGCGGAATTCAAAAGTGCATTACGTCAAGTTATGCAACATATAGCATTAGCCGGACTGCAACGTTCGCATTTTTTTAAACATGCAGCGTTTTACGGAGGTACAGCCCTGCGCATATTTTACGGATTACCGCGATTCTCTGAGGATTTAGATTTTTCACTACTCACTCCAAAACCCGATTTTAACCTTTCTCCATATTTCAAAGCACTTGAGCAAGAATTTGAAAGCTATGGAATACATGTTTCAATTACATCCAAAAACAAATCAGATAAAAGCCCTATCGAATCGGCATTTTTAAAATCAGAATCATTAATGCAAAATATTGTGTTAGAATGGTCTGATTCAAAGTTTGGTGTCAAAGAAAAAACCTACGTAAAAATTAAATTAGAAGTTGATACACGACCTCCGTTAAAATTTTCAACAGAAGAAAAACTACTGCTTAAACCATTTTCATGCTACATAAAGTGCTTTGTGCCTCGTGATTTATATGCCGGAAAAATGCACGCACTGCTCTATCGCAAGTGGAAAAACAGAGTAAAAGGTCGAGATTGGTTTGATATGGAATGGTACATTAAAAAAGGCTTCCCGCTAAACTTAAGTCACTTTAAAGAAAGAGCGGTGCAAAGCGGTGATATGCCAAAAGAGCGCCCAATAAGTCGTGAAAAACTCATCAAAATGGTACACGACCAAATTGATTCTACAGATATCGAACAAGCCAAGTCAGATGTAATTCGCTTCATGCCTGAACCTGATAGTCTCGACATTTGGTCGCAAAAGTATTTCCACGACATAATCGAACACATAATAACTACCGACGTCTAATTTGATGCTAATTTGTAATTTATAATTAAAGTAATTTTCATTTAAGCACCCGTTACGGGCTCTGCGTTTTTCGCTAATTGAATACCTCAACCTTGCAGACATAGATTGTATTTGTGCGTCTCGCGTTAATTTCGACTCCGCTCAATCACCGCATCGGCTAAGCACAATTGTCCCATCGCCCTTTCGCCAAGTCGCTAACGCCATTGCCGCACAAGCAAGTCAACTTCACCTTCGCCTTTCATGCGGTGGGCACAAAAGTTAGAGCAAGAAATAAAACCATTCGTTAAGCACCGGCTAACCGCCTTACGCTTGACGCTTTACGTTTACCCCCAACGCTAGTTGGTGGGCTTTACGAAATCGCTGTTGCTCGGCGTAGCGTCTCGCTGCGTCGCGCTAACTTCGGCGTCCTCGCCGGTTTTGCTCAAACCGTAAATCTTGTTTCTAACCCCGCTAACGCCATTGCCGCACAAGCAAGTCAACCTCCACCTTCACCTTTCATGCGGCGTGCACAAAAGTTAGAGCAAAAACCACAAACCACACGGCGACCCGCAACTATTCTCCTCACTCTTTACCCCGTGGAATTGCCGTAGGCACCGCGCAGCGGATTCAACGGGGCTTCACGCTTTACGTTTACCCCCAACGCTAGTTGGTGGGCTTTACGAAATCACCCGGCAACCACCAATCCTCCATGCCTGTCCCCAACACCGTTGGCGGATTTGTCCCCAATTTACAACCAACGCGTGTGCCCAATTCATTGGTTGTAAGCTGGGTACACGTATTGGCGGACCCCAAGCTCCATGCGGCGAGCATCGCGAGCTACCATGCTACGAGCCCGGCTCGTCACTCAACACCTCCAAAAACGCCTCATTAAAAATCTCCACGCCTTTTTGATTCAGGTGATGCTCGTCATAAAAATGAAGCGAATCATCGAGTTGCACCCTGCCGTTAAAATCGATAAACGGCGCTAGGTCACTCATGCGGCGAGAGAATTCCGCATTATTGATGTAGGAGTCGTAAAAGGCTGAAGTAACGGGGGTTCTGACCAATATAATGCGCTTGCCCGATTCTTGAATTTTTTCGACCTCGCGGGATAAAATACGCATCATTCGGTTATTGAATGCTATTTCTTGATTGGGATGTTCCATATAGCGAAACCGTTTGAGGTCTTTTTGCACATAACCGCCGGAGATGTATAAATCTTCATTTTTGCGGGCGGCTTCAAGCACGGTGTCATTCAATTCGAAAATATCGCGGTAAAGCGCATAAGTAAAAGTGTTCCACACTTTGGGATGGGCCGTTTGAAATACCATTTTTAAACTGTGAATATCCTGCCTGTCGTTTGAGACCAAGTCTAAAGCCGATTCCACACCATCACCACTCACGGCAAACGGGTCGATCTCCCAAATCACCAAATCGGGATTGAGATTTTCCCAATAGCGCTCAATCAAAACACGCGTTTGCGCGGGCGTTTGGGAGCCGGAGCCCAAGTTAAAAACCCGGAATCCGGCGTTTCGAAAAATACGCGTGTCAAAGCCTCGGTAGGCGTGTGAGGATCCCAAAAATAAAAGATTGACGTTTTTTTCTTGCTCGGCTTCTTTCAATCGGGAAAAGGTGTGACCGTATGAGGTAATTCTGTAAAACACATTGGGTGTGTACTTTACCGGCATTATAAAAACCCATGCCGGTAAAACCACTGTGTAAAATACGGCCGCAAAAAGCACAAAGCCGGCGAGTCGTTTTACAAACGGAATGATATGTTTTTTATGTGCACTCATCAAAATTGAAAGTAAATAAACGGCGTTTGAGTGGTGACTTGAAACATAAGAATAATAAAAACAAGCGCTGCGTAAAGTAACCAACGCAAGGCGGTTGGCAATTTTAGAGCCGCCACTTCAAGTCCGTAAGTACCTGCCCTGCTCCACCACTCCATTGCCAACATCATTATAATCAGAACCGGTAAAACCACGCCGGTTTTATTTTGCAAAAACGTTGCCGATTGAACGAAGGTCTCTACATCGAAAAACCCGATAAACATACTTTTTAAATACGCAAAAGATGCAGAGGCACTTTCGGCTCTGAAAAAGACCCATCCCACGGTGGTGAGAAAAAAGGTGAGTAAAATAGAGAAATACTCTCTAGCAGAAGGAAGTAACCTGCCGAGCGCGGCTGTTTTTAAATTACGTCGATTACTGCCGCTCAACTGCAAAGGCAAAAACAATACCGCGTGAAACCCGCCCCACAGAATAAAAGACCAATCGGCACCGTGCCAAAAACCGCTCACTAAAAATACGATAAACACGTTGCGAATCACTTTAGGTTTCCCCGTTCGGCTGCCTCCCAACGGGATATAAACATAATCGCGAAACCAGGTAGAGAGCGAAATGTGCCAACGGCGCCAAAACTCGGCAATATCGCGGGAGAAATACGGTACTTTAAAATTATCCATCAATCTAAAGCCAAAAAGTTTAGCGGTACCTATGGCTACATCCGAGTAGCCCGAAAAGTCGCCGTAAATTTGAAAGGCAAAAAACACCGCTCCCAAAAACAACGTTGCGCCGCCGTATTGATCGGGGTTATCAAAAATCATATCGGCATAAACACCGCAGTTATCGGCAATCACCATCTTTTTAAAAAGTCCCCACAGTATTTGGCGCATACCGCTTTTGGCTTGCCTGTAATTAAAGGGTCTGCTTTCAAAAAAGCGCGGCAACAGGTTTTTGGCGCGCTCAATAGGCCCGGCAACCAATTGCGGAAAAAAGCTCACAAAGGCGGCAAAAGCCGTAAAGTTGCGAGTGGGTTTTAGTTTATTGTTATATACATCAAGGGTGTAACTTAGTGTTTGAAAAGTATAAAAACTGATGCCCACCGGCAACACAATGATGAGCGTACCGGCGTTAATTTCGGATCCGAAAAAAGAAAAAGCGGCGGTAAAATTATCCACAAAAAAGTTGAAGTACTTGAAAAAGCCCAACATCCCGATGTTGACGGCAATACTGAGCCACAACCAGCGCTTTTTATTTGCGGTATTGCGCTGCTTTGCCAATTGCAGCCCCACCGCGTAATCTACTAAAGTACTGAGAAAAATAAGCGCCAAAAAACGGTAATCCCACCAACCGTAAAAAACATAACTCGCTAGGAGCAGCCACCTATTTTGACCGATTCTGCTTTTATAAAGCAATTGATATACAACCCAAACAACAGGCAAAAACAGCGCAAAATCGATTGAGTTAAAAAGCATATAACGAGATTATAACTTGCGCTCCGAGGGTTTCATTCGCAGTTTCAACAAACTAAAAACACCCAGTGCGGCAATGGCCAACACCGTAATTTCAATCAGTGTATCCATGCCTCTAAAATCCACCAAAATTACATTCACCACATTTTTACCCTTTGCAAGCAAGTAGGCGTTTTTAGCATAAAACTCGCTCAGCTCCGTGTTTTGCGGTTGGGTGAGTACTTCCAACGCCAAGATAGTGAGCAAAGCCCCAAAAGATAAAGAGAGCACACCGTCTCTCAAGCGAGCTCGCGGTTTGGAAAACGGCAAATAGCGCGGTAAGCGAAACAGCACCAAAACAAAAAGAATAACCGTGAGCGTATCAATAGCAAACTGCGTCATGGCCAAATCCGGAGCGCTGTAAAACACGAAAATAAGGCACATAGCATAACCCACAACACCCATTGAAGCTACCGCCACCAAACGGGATTGCGTAAAAACCGTCATTAATATGGCAACCAGCATAACCCCAACGGTTGAAGCCTCATAAAATGTGATATTGTATAAATCGCTCCAGTTCACATTGAGTTGCACATCGGTAAACAGTCTAAAACCCACAAAAACCACAAAAAACAGCAAAATAGTAATCACGTAAAACCGCAAATAACCGTTTTGCACAATTCGCGTCCACAAACGGGCAAATAACACAAAACCCTCTGACAATGTATTGATTATATGCTGCGGCGAAACAGGTTCAAAGCGCGCTATAAATTGTTTTTTTGAAGCATTGGGTTTGATAGTAAAGTACAATATCAATCCGGCAACAATCGTAATTCCACTCAACAGCAGCACTACATTAAAACCGTGAAACAGCTTGAGTGCGCTGATTTCTTCGCCTCGGCTTAAAGCGGCAAATGCGGGTTTGATCAAAGCATCATCAATTAAAAAAGGGGCAACTCCAAACAGCAGTGAGCCCGCGCCCAAAATCAGCGGGGGCAGCCACATGGCAATATGCGGCAGGTGCACTTTTTCATATTTTGCGGGCAGTTTACCCCAAAACGGCTTTACCATCACCACATAGCCCGCATAAGCCAGCAATATTTTGGTCAGAACCGAGGCTGCAGTGAGTAATCCCGCGGAAAACGACGCATGCAACGCCGATTCGTAAATCAAATCTTTACCGATAAAGCCGAAAAACGGCGGAACACCGGCATTACTGAGCGCTGCGATCATAGCTGCCGCAGCAACGGGAAGCAACACCTTTTTCAATCCGCCCAACTGCGGTATTTCGCGTGTTCCCGTTTCATGGTCCACAATGCCGGTGACCAAAAACATTGCGGCTTTGTATAGCGCATGAACCGCAATAAACACCACGGCGGCCTGTAAAGCGTGATCTGTTCCTATGCCGGTTAAAAACACGATAATTCCCAGTGCCGATAAAGTGGAATAAGCAAGCACGGCTTTCATATCGGTTCTGAATAAAGTATGAGCCGCACAATAAACCATCGTAATGCCGCCCACTGCAATGAGGGTGACATTCCAAAATTCATGACCGCCCAGAAGCGGGGTAAAACGAAGGAGAATGTAAATACCGGCTTTTACCATTGTTGCCGAGTGCAGGTATGTAGAAACGGGCGTGGGTGCCTTCATGGCGCCGGGAAGCCAAAAGTGAAACGGAAATTGCCCCGACTTGGTAAAAGCACCTCCAAAAAGTAAAAGCAACAGCAAAATATATCCCGGTTCTGCAGTAAAATCAATACCGCTGTTAAGTAACATTTGAATGCTGTAATGCTCTCCAATTACTCCTAAAAGTACAAAAGCACCCAATAATAGAAGTCCGCCCAAACCCGTTACTGCCAATGCGATAATAGCTGACTTTTTAGAGCCTGCATCTTTACTATTAAAACCAATCAGGAAAAATGAGCTGATACTCGTGAGTTCCCAAAAAACAAAAAGCGCAATCATGTTGTCGCTGAGTACCATGCCCAGCATGGCGGCCATAAACAAACTCAGGTAAGCGTAAAATTTATGAAGCTCAGGATGCCCTTTCATATAAGCCGAGGAATACCAAAAAACCAACGTGCCCACGCCGGTAATCATAAGCGCAAAAAGCAACGAAAGGCCGTCCACCAAAAAATTTAAATCTACTCCAAAAGTGGGAATCCACTCATAGTGAAACATCACGGGATTACCCCCCGAAATTTGCGGAATAAACGTGCAAAAGTACGCAAACAGCAAAGCCGGCAGGAGTGAAACGGCCAACGGCATGCATTGCATCACAAATCTTCCAAACGGAACGAGTAAAGCTGAAATAATAATTCCCGAGAAAACGGCTGTAAGCATAAACTCCAAATTGTGAATCGCGAAATTAAATGAAAACCGGCGAAGAGTAATCAATAAACTCCCCTTCCTGATAAACAACATAAAGTTCTGTGATGCAACGATTATACCTGTAAATACGCAATCAAAATACCCGGCAGCGGGTATTTTGGAAAGGTTGTGATTATCGGAATATTGCACGGTATTTCAAACCAAAACCATAATATGATGAACTCAACACTCAAAATGGGTATTGCCGTAATGGGGGCTCTGACCATACAAATTCACGTGATACATGCGCAAAATAAATTACCAAGTTGAAACTGATGATCCCGCTTTGGACAAAGTGTGTAACCTTTTTATGAATACACCCATTTATGCTGCGTGAATACCGCATTTCCCGGTA
>CAJXMT010000100.1 GCA_913056155.1 uncultured Cryomorphaceae bacterium | reverse complement strand
GTTTCGAAGCACTTTCTTGTCCCCCGAAACTAAAGCTAGCTACGGAGCGAAAACCTTGCTGGCAGCCGTTCACCCGCCATAAGCTATATGCTGTGTTGTACACCGTTTTTTATTTTTTAAAATCTTCTTTTCCTATAATTTCCAATTGGGAGTTGAAAATGAAGTACTTCTTTAATTCTTGTTCAGCGCCATTCAATATTGGATTATTGATTTTATAGGTATTAAGAGCTTTGTAGTGAATTACCTTATTGGGGTCTAAGTCAGATAGACTGTCAGTCTTAGATTTTAGTTCTTTAAGTTCCGCAAGTTCATTGTCAACCTTTTCCCAAAGGTCTGATGGATTTTTATTGCTCTCGAAATTGTCGATACGCTTATAAAACCAAAGCACATTTTGAAGCAAATTCAAATTGCCTTCTTTCAAATTATCATAGTTATTAAGCAGACTGTCCGTTTCTTCTATTTGATTACATAGTTCGGAAATCCATGGAGAAGCATCTCGATTAGCAAAAGCAAACTCATAATAGTCTTTATAACCGTCTTCAACCCAAGTTGCTTGTCCGCCATAAGAGTATTGATTAGGATGGCCGACTTTTAATTCCCAATTTCTTAATTCCGAAAATCTGTCTTTAGTTAAGTAGGTTTTTGTGAAAATTTTTCCTTTCTCAAAATTGTCTTTAACGTAGAACTCAATATCTGTAATAGTTTTTAGTCGTTCATCAAACTGTTCAGTTAGAGCTGCAAGTTGTTCCTTGACATACAAAGTATCAGTCCATTTAAATTCAATATTTTCATAATTCATTTCAACTCCCATTGCATCGTCTTTGACTTGCTGTTTTACTTTGTCAATGAATTCTGAGTTAGGACTGGAGCAGCCAAATGTCAATGCTAAAAGTCCGACTAATAAGATTTTCGTGTTTTTCATATTTTTTTGTTTTTAAATGGTGTACAACTTGTTTATAGAAACACAAAATGTATGCTTAGCCACCCAAAATCGGTGGCTAAGCATACATTTGGGTGTTTCTTATTGCAATAATAATGAGAAATGATGAAACAAACTTGTATTGTTCTGTATTTCTCTAATGTGAGTGTGTGAAAATTTTGCGGTTTCGCTGTTTGTTTGGCGGGGAGCCGGTTCAATACACTGCGCATCTTGAAACCCTGTAACAGAAAGGCTACAAGTGTACCGATATTGGCTTTTTATGCCGGCTTTTAGTCTTCTGTTTCTTCTTCTTCCAACTCCTCCAATAAGCGCTCTTCCAAGCAAAGGAAGTTCCACGCTTCTATCATGAGTATCTCTACCTGTTCTTGGTCGGGGCGCTCCCCGGTTAAAAATTGAATATCGGCTGCCGAAGCGTAAAACTCTTCCCAATCTGCATACTGAGCGTCCTCCGCAAATTGAATGCTTACGCCGTATTCTAAATTGATGAGGTAGTTGGGCCGGTCAGGTCGTAAGTTGTTGTTGCCCCATAGCCAATGGTAGTAGTTGCTGCAATGTATTTTCATGATGGAATGTTTTGATTATAGACGGTTCAATGCGTCATTTAGCTCATTACCGACTTTTGTTTGTACGGTCGCCTGTCACGCATAAACTATTCCAAAGTGAGTTGTTTGTTCAAACTGAGTTATGCGCTGTGCGTAAATCCGAGGCGGAAATGTACGCCGCAAACAATATTCATTTACAAATTTGGCGGGTAGTATTTTTGGCTAAATATAAAGTTGTGTGCGAATCGTGTGCGCATTTTAAAATAAAAAAGGGCTACAACTGTTTGAAGTTGTAACCCCTTGATTTTAAGGTGGGCCCGACGTGACTCGAACACGTGACCGCCTGATTATGAGTCAGGAGCTCTAACCAACTGAGCTACAGGCCCGGCTTTTTGCAAAGCGGGTGCAAAGGTAGTGTTTTTGGGAATAATGCAAACGGTGTGCGCCTATTTTATTCGTGGTGAAGTTCCCTTTGCCGTGCGCGATGTCACCGGCTTTTCGGCGCTCTGCCTGTAAGCCGGAGCCGGGGCATGACGTCATTCGGGTTCTGACCGAGAAAACAAAAAGCCTTTGCCGCGTGATTTACGTACCTTTGCCGCGTGATGAAAAATAATTCCCAATTGCCCGATATCAGAGATTTATCTTACCCCAAACTCCAAGCGCTTTTTGAAGAAATGGGCGAAAAAGCGTTTCGCGCCAAACAAGTGTTCCAATGGTTGCACAAAGAAAGGGCCGAGAGTTTTGATGAAATCACCAATTTGTCAAAACCGCTGAGGGCAAAACTGGCCCGGGATTTTAGTATAGGCCGCGTCAAGGTGGCCGAGGAACAGGTGAGTGAAGACCGCACCATAAAATCGGCGTTTCAATTGGCCGACGGTCCGGTGGTGGAGGGGGTATTGATTCCCACATCCAAACGCATGACGGCTTGTATCTCCTCACAAGTAGGGTGCAGTTTGAGTTGTGCTTTTTGTGCCACGGGCCGTCTCAAGCGTATGCGCAATATCAAGGGTTATGAAATTTACGATCAGGTGGCACTTATTGCCGATCAAGCGCAAAAACACTACCGTGCGCCGCTTACCAATATCGTGTATATGGGTATGGGCGAGCCGCTCATGAATTATAAGGGCATGATGGAGAGTGTGGAGTTGATTTCCTCACCGGACGGACTGGGCATGTCACCCAAGCGCATTACGGTTTCAACGGCCGGCATTGCCCGCATGATTAAACGATTGGGCGATGATGAGGTGCGGTTTAATTTAGCCCTCTCACTGCACGCTGCCGATGAGGAAAAGCGCAGTAAAATTATGCCCATCAACGAAACTAATTCGCTGGATGCACTGGCCCGGGCATTGGCACATTTTCGCGAAAAAGCCAAAGGCGAACTCACGTATGAATATATTATTTTTAAAGATTTTAATGACAGTCTTGAGGATGCCCGAAAATTGGCGGCTTATGTGTCGCGCGTTCCCGGTAAAATCAACATTATCGAGTACAATCCCATTGATGATGCCGATGAGTTTGAGCGCTCCTCCATTGAGCAGGTTGATGCTTTTGCGGCTTATTTGGAATCGAAACGCATTCAGGTAAACATCAGGCGCAGCAGAGGTAAAGATATTGACGCGGCTTGTGGTCAGTTGGCCAACAAAAATAAAGCAGCGGTTAAGGCGTAATCCTTTCTTGGTCAGAACCCGAAAAGCCGAGCCTAAAAAATCCACGCAGTCGCGGTAAAGTTACCAAAGCGCCCGGCGGCCGTTTGACTTATAAAAGCACAGCGGCGGTTGAGGTGTCATCTTTTTTTGGTCAGAACCCGAAATACAATGCATAAAAAAACCCTTCGAACCTGAGTTCGAAGGGTTTTTTGTGAGCTGAAAAACGGTGATTATTGAATCACTACGCGTTTTACCGAGACCTCGTCATTTTGAATGATTTTGACAAAGTACACACCGGCAGAAAGGTTGAGGTTCACCTCTTCAACCATCTCGCCGTCTATACGGCCGAGAGGTTTAGCAGAAATCACCTTGCCTTGCATATCAATGATTTGTATTTGCGTGTCGGATTCGCCGTTTCCGGTTAAACGCACACTGAACAATCCGTTGTTGGGATTGGGATAGATATTCCAATCGCTTGCATTGTTCGTGATGTCGTTTGCACTTACGCGATCCAGCGTAAGGCAGTCAGATGTATCTCTACATGCGTTCACTTGAATCACTAAAGCGTAGTTGCCGTTATCGGCGGGTTCAAACTCGCGACTCGTTTCGCCGGCCACTAACTCTTGTGCATCACAATCCCACCAAGCATACTCGGCAATTAAAGCATCGTAATTGGCAATGAGCAGGCTGTTGTGTTGATTGGTTAATGACGTATCAAGCTGAGCAGGTTCATCAATCATGAAGTCATCCTCTTCTTCGCAACCGTTGGCGTCAACTACAGTTACTTCATAGTTACCTGCGGGTATGCCGGTTAATGAAGAATCTGTAGCGTTGTTATTCCAGTCGTAAGACAACGTTCCTGTTCCGCCGGCGGCTGTAATGGCGATGAAGCCGTCAGCATAACCAAAGCAGGATGCATCACCTGTTGAGTCGGTAGCAATGGTCAACTCATCCGGTTCTGAAACCTCAAGCGTATCGGCATATTCACAGTTATTCGTATCGGTTACCGTAACGCGGTAAGTACCTGCGCCGAGGTTATCTAAACGGTTGCCCGGCGTTCCTGTTGACCAAAAGTAGCTGTAGGGAGAAGTTCCGCCGTTTCCTTGCACTTCCAAGAAACCGTCTGTGTCACCGTTACATGAAACAGATCCACCGTCAACTAATGATAAACCTAAAGAGTCGGGCTCGTCAAGGGTAAATTCAACAGTATCGGGCCAATTGTTGGCATCTTTGATAATAACCAAGTAGTCACCGGCCTGTAAGTTATTGTCTGATTGTGCCGTTACGGGCAACAAAGCCGGGGGATTTCCATAATACCATTCGTAGGTATAGGGAGCATCTCCGCCCGTAGATTGCACGGCGGCAAAACCGGAAGCCTCACCTATACAATCGGCATCTTCAGAGGTGACCAATTGAGCATTGGTTAAGTTCACCCAAATTAAAGAGGTATCGTAAACCGTAAATCCGCAGCTTGTATTCATTTCAGCAACGTATTCATACATTCCCGACTCCGTAAACGGCCCTACGGTAATTTCGGGGAATGAATCCACAAAAGCAGTGTCGAGTGTCCAAGCAAAACCGGCAACGGGATCCGGTGAAGGAAGCGTTACGTTTTGGTTGAGCGTATTGGGGTCTTGCGGTGAGCTTGAAGAGAGCACCCAATTGTTTCCGGTATTGTCGTCAGCGCCTTCTAAACGAATTCCGCTGCTCGAGCTTCCGCCCGATGGCGGGTTAGACCAATCGCTTGAGGTAACACCTGCTGCAGCGGGAAAGTCGGTGAAATCATAGCCGTCATAACCCACAGCATCTACAATATTACCGGCGGGACCGCGCAATAAGCGACCTTGTGATGTAGATGAAGAAGTAGAAGAAGGATTATCAACCACATAATAATAATCAGACGGACTTGCTGTTTCTGATCCAAAATAGTAAGTACCCAAAATCATCGTTCCGTTAGGGCCTACAACCGTTCCTTGAGGGAATGTATAGGTGATGGTGTTGGTGGTGTTTGAATATTGCTCATAGGTAAACCCGGTGAGGTCTGCGTTGGGAATACTCGTAATTTCCACATAATCGTCAGAGCCCAAATAGGTCGGCCAGCCGCCTGTGGGTGATCCCGTTCCCGTTTGGAACTGACAAATTTCAGTAAAGAATGCCTCTGAGGTCGGGAATTCAGGTGACGCAGCTTTTAATTCAACCAAAGCTGTCGGACTTGTTACTGTGTCGATTTGGGGAGTTACACTCAACAATTCCACCACATCGTGAGTCAAAGTATGTAACGTGTCATTTCGAGAAGCTTGATTCATCGCAGTACTATCGATGAATGCCGTTAATGTGTACGTTCCTTCAAGGGATAGATCTACTCCCGTATCTGTAAGGAATAAAGTGTCATTCACAGCTAAAGTACCCGAATTGATCAAAATAGAACCGGTTGAGTTAACGGGTCCGCTTACGTTCCAATCAGCTTGAATGGGATTCGTTGAAAAGTCAATAGTAGTGCCTAATGTATTGACAAGAGTAAGGTAAACACTATCGTTTGACAATTGACATACTCCGTTAATTTCTCCCGAAAGCAACACTAGATCTTCAGTGAATACGGGCGTAAATTCATACGCTCCCATGTCGGGAGGCGTACCGCGGGTAGCACCGTTTATATCTATGGGTACTTGCGGTATGGTAAAACCGGTTCCCGCAAGTCCTGCCGATTGCGGAACTAAGGAGTCACCGGAAATGTAAAAAGGATCCAAATTAACGGAAGCGGTATCATTACCCGTGGGAATATTAACAGCTTGTAAAGCAGCTAAATCTGAAATTCCCGATCCGTAATAGGCAAAGCTGTTTCCGTTACTGTAATAGTTGTTGTTATTGGATTCAGTGATATTTGCAGGGTCCTCAACATAATAGGCCATACCGGCTGCACCGGCCGTATATACAAAGTTGTTGTTGTAAAGTCTGAGGTTACTTACATTCGAACTTGAAATACTAAAAGCACGACCATCACCGCTGTCCATATTAACGGAGTTGTGCACAAAGTCCACATATTCTGTACTTCCGTTTAAAACACGAATACCGGCGGTAGTTGTAGCCGATGTACTTGTGAATCCGCCACCGATGGCATTATTGGCAACAGCGGAGGGATTGGCAGAGGTTCCGAAACAATTCGTCAGGTAGAAACCATAACTTCCCATGTTATTGAACTTATTGTTTGATAAAACAAAGTCGGAAACACGAGAACCGTAAAAACCATAGGAGTTTACAGTGGAATTACCGAAGTTACGGGTCATGTCCAGCGTATTTTGGTCATAGTTTAACCCGTCAACGTATAAAAAGTAATTGCCGTAATAGTACACTTCTTCGATGAGGTTATTGGTAAAAGTGACATTGGTAACTTCGTCATTATTGCCTCCTTGAACTCGTATTCCGTAATAACCGCCTGAAATGTGGTTGTTGTCAAACGTCAAGTCTGAAGTGCCCGATACTGAGCTAAAACCGGAGTTGTTGCTTGAAACAACGATTGCACTGCGCGTTGAACTTGTTTGTGAGGGATCGACAATAACTTCACTGTTTTGCAACGTGAAATGATTGACATTATTCATGATTTGAACGCCCCAACCGTATGAACCGTTTGTGTC
The DNA here is from genome assembly GCA_913056155.1 of uncultured Cryomorphaceae bacterium. Classification (GTDB taxonomy): domain Bacteria; phylum Bacteroidota; class Bacteroidia; order Flavobacteriales_G; family Salibacteraceae; genus Salibacter. Next base: position 3,164 of record CAJXMT010000100.1, on the reverse strand, counting down.
GGCTTCAATTCTCATACTGTCAAAAGTGATGTGAGAGGCATCTTCCAGTGCTAACGTATAGCGTTCTTCAGAAACGTTTTGTGTAAAAATGAGTGTAGAATTAGAAGCTCCCGCACCTATAAATTTTACATCGTTTGTAGCAGAAGCGCCTGGGATTGAACCAATCTTTACTTGTTCATTGTAGGTGCCCGGCTGAACGTTAATAGTAACAGGTGCGGTCACTCCGCAAATCATCAACTCCGATACAATTTCATTAAAGGTGTTGTAGTTGGTTCCTCCGGTAGGTTGACTTCCATCTATAGTATAATTACCGGCAAAAGTATTGACGCAGTTTGTTGTATCCAGGTACGGACCGGTAATTGTTGAGGTGTCACCACCGCCGCAGTCTGTAGTTATATAAAACTCGTACATGGTTCCGGGATTAAGTCCCGTGATAGTTACAGGGCTTGTACCGGCTACCGTGCTATCACCTGTACCTAACGCAAAACCGAGGGGGCCGTATTCAATTAACCAGTTTTGACCGGGGCCAAAGTCAACCCAATCCAAATCAATGGAATTTGATGTTTTGGCAACGGTTTGTATAGAATCTACAGGAAAACAAGTGGGTGCCTCATCTACAGAAACGTCATCTAACAACATGTCATTGTAAAATGCACTGCTTGTCGTTGTCGTTTGATCATGAATAAACCGAACCTGTATGGTGTCATTGGCATAAGGAGCCAGAATAATATCCTCTTGAACCCAATTGGGATCATCACCGGCAAAAGTGCCTACGTTCGTCCAACCCGAGCCGTTATTCACTTCAACGAGTAATGTAGTATTATCCCCCGGGTTTGTGGTGTTGTTACTGAACCACTCAAAAGAGAGCATGGGCACATTTAATGCGGTCACATCAATAAGTGGTGTGGTAAGGGTAACGTCAGGCTGTTCCGGAAAGGAAGCATCTCCCCAGGCATAATCCCCGGAAGTTTTTCCGTTGTTGGCGTTACTCGCCCCACCGTTTGGATTACCGGTAAATTTCCACAAGGCGTTGGTGCTTGTACTTGAAGATGTGTTTGTCCAACCGGCAGGCAAACTCCCGGAGTTAAAGTCTTCAGAGAATGGTGCACTTACCGGTTGTGCAGCTGTGTTTTGCGATGCCATAAACATCAAAAACACCACTGCGGCAGGAAGAACACCTGTTAATTTGTAGTAGTTAAATCTTTTCATATAAATTAAATTTAAGACATTAAAAATAAATAATTAATGGTTTTTCAATCCATAACAGTTGCACAAAAATGTTCACTTCGTATGGGACCGGAAAACCGATATAAATTGAGTTGTATAACGAAAACTATGACTCTTTCTCTGCAAAAATTATGGGATGAAGAGCACAGATAGTAATAGTCAATTTTTCATATAGAATATGAGCTTGACTTGAGCGTAAAGTGAAAAATCAAAGGATATTAGAAGACTGTTCTTTTCATGGTTACAAGTTTTTGGGTTCGAAAATCAAATTTGAATCTATATTGGGGGTGATTCAAATTTTTAAAATGAAGGAAATAACATTTTCCTCATAATGGAATTGACAAATGTAGAACAAAAAACTTGCACTCAAAAAGATTTTTAATCTTTTAGCGTTTGATAAATTTTTGTTGTGCGCTATTATTGCTGCTTGCTAACTTTAAAATATACAGCCCGGGATGCAAGTCTTGTGTACTAAGCGTAATGGTAGTCTGTGATTCTTGCACTTCGATTTTTTGGTGTTTTACCACACGCCCGGACACGTCATAAATCAAAATCGCAGATTGCGAACTTGGATCTATATTGATGATTTCCACATTTAAAATTGAAGTTACGGGGTTGGGATAGATTTTTATAGCAGGGCTTTTTGTAGAAACGGTTTCCGGAATTCCGGTGGATACGCAATCGGGAGCGTCATTTGCACAAATAGTACCCGCGCCGTAAAACGTTCCTTCCAAATTTGCACATTGGTCACTTATGGCGGATATGCAGGTTTCATCATTCACACAACAAGCACCGGCTTGCGGATTGTTTTTCAACAGGGTGACACCTCCTGTAAGTTGCCCGTAAATAATTTCGGGTATTCTGTTCCCGGTGATATCTGCAGCTGCGGGAGCAATACTTTTGGCTGGTAATGTGATCTCATCAAAAATGGGGTATGAGGCGGTTTCGGGATTGTTTTGCGGTATTTCATATATGATGAGCCTGCCGTCATAAGTGCCCGTAAAGAGTTTATCCCCGGAGTTTTCCGTAGGGTAGGGCGCTATAAAAGGAGATATAATGCCGGCCTGACCCGGATTTCGATGGCGTATGCTGCCCAGTTCAGTACTATTTGGCGTTGAATTGAACTGCGGTGAACCCGCGGATCCCGTATTTTCAAAATAGTACAGGGTGCCGTTGTATTGCCCCACCAGTAAGTCGGGCAATCCGTCTTTATTTAAATCGTAAATCAAGGGTTTGGTGTAAGTGCCGGCAAATAAATCCATATAAAAAGTATCGGCGAGTTGAAATGCGGGCAAGCTGCCGGCACCGGCCGTATTTTCAAAATAATACAGCTCCCCGCTCACGGTTCCGGCAATCATATCGAGATCACCGTCATTATCCAAATCGCTAAAATCGGGAAAAAGGCCGTTGCTGTTGTGCCGGCTCAAACTGTCATAGTCGAGCGTTTCCAAACTGAACTCCGGGTTTTGGGCTGTGCCCGAGTTGCGGTAATAGGCCAATTGTGCTTTGCGTGAGGTTACAAAAGACATGTCATTATAGCTTTCAAAATATCCCGCACCGCCTACCACTAAATCGAGTAATCCGTCGCCGTCAAAATCGGCGAATTTGGGATGTGCGCCGGTGCCGAAATCCAACATGTCGCGCGCTAAAAAATCGGGTCGTGTAAAGGTAAACTCAGGGGCTGAAGCTGTACCGGCGTTGGTGTACAACCAAACGTTGTCAAAATCTTTGGAGGCGTTCGGTTCTGAAGGAGATACAACAGCATCTTGTAATCCGTTGTTATTGACATCCGCGAAAAATGCGGCGGGTTTATTGGTGATGTTGACTTCAACAGTATTTTGGGGCCAGCGAGCTTCTTCCTGCGTTATTACGGCCGAGTCACTTGTGCCGGTGTTGTAAAAGGCTTTTAAATACGGTGACTCTACATCTCCCAAAAG
>CAJXMT010000099.1 GCA_913056155.1 uncultured Cryomorphaceae bacterium | reverse complement strand
AAAAGCGACCCTATATTTGATGAAATAGAGGTAATTCCACATCTGTTTTCAGCGCGTAATGAAAAAGGTGAAATTTTAGATCACGGCAAGGCGCTTATTTCCAAACTCAATGAACTGGATCGTGAAAATTCGGTTATCGGTAATTTGGTGATAGGCAGTAAATCGGGAATTGAAGATAATGTTTCTATTATTCCCCGAGTACGTGAAGATGTGCTTTGGGTGATTGACATTTGCCAAGTTCGTGTGACTAAAAAATTGATAAATAGGATTTTAGACTTGGGAGCCACAATCATGATTACCGGTTCTAAATTTTATCAAGCACCTCCATTCTGCGGCGCCCTTTTGGTTCCCAACAAAATTGTTTCCAAACTGGAAGCCCTCGATAATTTTGAGAAAGCACATCAATTTAAACGGGTTTTTTCCAAACATAATTTCCCGGAAAGGTTGTCTAAATTGCGTGACTTATTTCGGTCAGAACCCAATAACGGTCTGCTTATGAGATGGGAGGCTGCCCTGCATGAAATGCGGAATTTATCCAAATACTCTGTTAAAGGGGTTGTGGATTTAACTGCCGAATGGTTTACCCTGGTGCGCGGTATCATGGAAGATTATGATGATGTTTTTGAATTGATGCCCGATGTAGATTTAACCAATAAAACCATCATTTCATTTCGGGTGAAACACGAAAACGACGGGTACTACAATTTTGATGAGCTCACCAACCTTTACAGAGATATTGTAACAAAAGAACACGTACTTGCCGGAAAAAAACGCAAAATCACACTGGGCCAACCGGTGAAGTACGGCAATAAAGCCTTTATGCGTTTGGCTTTGGGCTCTTACTCGGTAAGGAAAATGATGGACAGCGGAATTAATGAAAGGCTGGAGCGAGACATTATCAAGCTGATTAAATCATCGTCTCGGCTAAAATGATAACTCCCGAGGAGCAATCTTGGGCGCTCCATCAAGCGCATCGCGAGAAATTAATCAATAAAGATGATACTGCTGTATTGTTCTACAATGCAACCAAACTTCATGAAAAGCTCCGTGCCGTAAAGGGCTTTTTTATTCAAACCGGCGCACTTCATACCGTTGCGATTAAAACCAATCCTACATTCGGCATTTTGAAGGAAATAGTGAAAGCCGGCTTTGGATTAGAAGCTGCCTCTTTGGCAGAAGTGAAAATGGCCCTGAAGGCAGGGTGCGAAAAGCACAAAATTGTTTTTGACTCGCCCGCCAAAACACAAAGTGAAATAAATTGGTGCGTGAATCACCTGAAAGGAGCAACGGTTAATGCCAATTGCTTGGAAGAGCTGCACCGCTATCCCATTCGCACAGGTTTGCATTTAGGTCTTCGCCTCAATGTGCAAAGATCCTCGGGAAGCGCAGATTTTTTAGATGTAGCCGGGGCCTGTTCAAAATTTGGCGAGCCTATCTCCCGGTTTGAGGAGATTTTGAAGGCGGCAAAAACTTTTCCGGAACTCAATACACTACACATTCATCAGGGTTCTCAAAATAATAATGTTCATGTGCTCTTGCGCGGTATAAAGGAAGTCGTCAACACGGCTGAATCACTCAATAAAAAACTGGGGAAAAGGCAAATAACCACAATTGACATAGGAGGGGGATTTGCCGTCAATTACAGTGGTGATGATGAATGGGACATTGCTCGGTTGTACACCGCAACGGAACAGTTTTTTCAATCCGTTGACGGCCGGTTTGGGGTGATTACGGAGTTGGGCCGTTACTACCACGCACATGCCGGATTTGTTGCTGCCCAATGTGAATATGTACTCAACCGCGCAGGTGCCCGTGTTTTGATTACGCATGCCGGCGCCGATTTATTTTTACGTGAATGTTACGTGCCCGATGCGCGACCTCAAACGTTTCACCTTTTTGGTTCTGACTATAAATATAAAGGCACCAATAAATTTACGGGCGCCCCCGGATTAGTGGAGTCTCATGTGGCGGGGCCGCTTTGCTTTGGAGGGGATTTTCCCGCTAAGGGGATTCAATTGCCGCCGGCGCAGGCCGGTGATATTTTGGTTTTTAACGATGCCGGAGCCAACACGTTGGCATTGTGGAGTATTCATTGCAGCAGAGCAGCTCCGTCCGTTATTTTATACAATGTTGAAAGTAAAAGTGTAAAGCTGATTAAAAAGAGGCAAACGCATGAACAGGTTATGAGGTTTTGGCAGTAGGCAATGACTAAAACGCTTTTGATATGCCCAGTAGAAATCGTAAATCAAAATACTCATCTTCAGGTCCGGGTCTGTTTAAAAATAAGGGGAAATCTACCCGAACGGTCAACGGCTTAAGGTCATTAAACTTGCCAAAGCGTTTTATTTCAATATTGGCGCCCAAACCTGCATCGGCTCTTAAATTACCCATTATCAAATCTTCATCGGGAGTGTTTGCATTGATGAAACCGGCATCACCAAATAAATAGGCCTCGGCACTCACTAAGTCATTTAATGATGTGGGGCGATTGAGGAAAAGGGCTGTAAATGGCAGCTCGGCATTAATGGAAGTACCTGTTGTACCGGCATAAGTGGCAACCACTTCACCGTTTTCAGTTACATAAGGCGCAAAATAGCCGTTGTATCCGCGCAAATTCAACCCCCCACCGTAGTGGAATGTGTTTAAATCACTGTTAAAACCACCGGCAAAAGAGCGATTGATAATGCCTTGAGACCTTGTAAAAGGATCGTCCATATATTCCTCGGGATTGGCACCCGCTAAAAATAAGCGCGACTCGGGCGCCCAATTAGAACCGGTTCCGTATTGACCGTATAATCGATATCTTATGGGAAGTTTACCAAAGCGGTGTTCGTGCTTACTTTCAAAAATTAAATAGGAAAAATCATAATCAGAACCCAGTGAACTCGATACCAATTCAAAATCAATCATGCCGGTACCTTTTGCGTACTCATAATTGTGTGTAATACCCACATGAAATTTGTGGTTGCGACGGCCAATGCCCCACTCGGGAATAAAAAGGTATTCCAATGCCGCTTCGTTGGCTCGGTACATCGTCCTAAAAAAACCGTAAATTTCTGTTTTCCCGTTGGGTAAAAAGTAATCCAACCCGGCTTGCCCGCTTTGTAAACCGTCTAACCACCTAAAATCGGTTCTAAATCGCAACCCTTTTGTCAAATACGTATCATAATCAAATACAAAATTGATACGGTCAAAATCGTTTTCAATATCTTGAGGCACCAAATACTCTTGCTCCAAACCGGTGTTGTAAAATGCACGCAGCGTAAAGTTGTGCAATTGGTTCATGTACGTACCGCTCAAAACGCCGCCCATTTTAAAGCCGTCAAAAGAGTTGTACCACAAATCGGGACGCCAGTCCACTACGTACTCGGTATATTGTGATTCGGGTTTGATCAACGGGTTAAAAAAGTAGCTCACGGGGAGGCTCGATAAATTGTTTAGATAATTGACGTCAGGTAAAAGCGCATCGGGGTCTATGGTGAGGTTTTCTTTTTCGTGAGCTTTAATAGCGTATTCATTTTCAACAGGTGAAATATTCATGCGGCGCTCGGTTTTCAACATTCCCTCATCTTTATCTGTTACCCGTTGCAACAAAATTTCATGGGGCATAGAAACGCCTTTTTCTGAAATAACGGTGTAAATCACGCTATCTCCCGCAGTTCGGGTTTTGTTGATTCGGTAATTAATCGGGTCAAAATCATAAAAACTCATGACGAGTCCCGCTTTGGTGGGGCACGAATTCTTCATGAAATTGTAGAGGCGTTTTACATCATTTCCCTTAGTAGAAACAAACCCCTCTATGCAATCGGGAGCTGTGGCACGCAAATATTCCACTTTTTTTACGGTTACAAAAAAGCGGAAATCACGCTCTTGATTTTGGTAAAACGAGCGCAACATTTCTTGATTGACGGCGTCGCGATCATAATCAGATGAGGTGAACATCCAGGCGCGATGCAAAATAGAATCTGCAGCGGGAGTAGCGGAAAAACTAACCGTTTGTTGGGCTTGGGAAACGCCGCTCACCACTAATAAAAAGATTACAAATAGTTTTTTCATAATCAAAGATTGAGCGCCGAAGTTACAATTTTTTGCTCGATGTATCTGCATACGTTTAGCGCGACGGCTTGTAATTTAAGATTTCTTCAAACGGCGGGTTCACAAACCGGGCTTCGGGTAAACTCCTAAACCACGTGATTTGCCTTTTGGCGTAACGGCGCGTGTTTCTCTTGATAAGCTCTACACAAGTTTGTTTGTCGGTGCGGCCTTCCAAGTAGTCAAAAACCTCTTTGTAACCTACCGTTTGCAGCGCTTTCAAATTTTTGTGATCGATTAAACCGCGAACCTCTTCAATAAGTCCGTCGTTCACCATTTTTTCAACCCGCCTGTTAATTCTTTCGTGAAGTTCAGCTCTGTCGCGATTCAAAACAAAAATTTTGTTGTTCCACGGCCGTTTTTTGGAGTCATTACGTTGAAAAGAGGAAAACGGGCGCCCGGTACTCTCGATTAATTCCAGTGCCCGCCGCAAACGAGCCGGATTTTGAAGGTCAACTTTTTTGAAATACTCCGGGTCTTTTGTTTTGAGCGCTCGGGTTAAAGCTTGCAGGCCGCCGGTTTTATACAAGTGCGCAATTTTTTGTTTCACTTTGGCCGGTACTTCTGGAAAATCGTCTAAACCGTAAAGTACAGCATTTAAATACAGTCCCGAGCCGCCGGTGAGCAATACGATATCGTGCTTTTGAAAGAGAGATGTAATGCGGGCAACGGCTTCCCGCTCAAATTCACCGGCAGAGTATTCTTGATGTATGGATCTGCTGTTGATAAAATGGTGGGGGATATCCCGCATTTCTTCCGGGGCGGGTTTGGCCGTGCCTATAGACAGTTCACGATAAAACTGCCGCGAATCGAAAGAAACGATTTCGGTTTGTAATTTGCCGGCCGTTTCAACCGTGAGTTGAGTTTTCCCCACAGCAGTGGGGCCCGTAATGGTCAGCAGCGTTTTTTGCAAAATACAGACTTAAAATTCGTCGGGGTTAAACGGTTCTGAGCCAAATAAATCTGTAGGCTCTTTGCTTTCTTGGTCAGGAGCCTCGCCGTATGATAAGGTTACCCGCGGATAATTTTCCCCCTCTTCTAAAGGATTGATCTCTTCAACCTCCACCAAAAAAGTCCACATTCTAAAATAGTCGAAAATATAAATGAACTTTTGCTTTTCTTGCACCATCACCTTTCCAATTTTGGTATCTTTCATACAAGTGGTATCTTTTCCCGGTTCAGCGCCCATATCCATAAGCGGAATTTCCTTTTCTCGCGTCCACTCTTCATTACTGGTGTAAAAAGATGCCGGTTCAGTGCTTTTAAAACCCACTGCATCTATAATGGCGTGATGTAAATCTTCCAAATTTTGATTCGTTTTTACTTCTATATCTCTAAAAACGTCTTTCTCTTCTCTTGAATCAAGAAGCACTCTCACTTTTACGGCTTGTTCCATAACTTTTGGCATTAAAATGATTGCAAAGGTATGATTACCGTTTGTCCCGCATGAAAATTCGGTGTTGGATTTTTTTTGGTCAGAACCGTATTTCAGGTGATCGGCAAGCGCCTGTTATTGTTCCAGGCGTTCTTTTCTCACCTCACCGTCGCCTTCGCCACTTGTGCTTATAGCAGGGCTGCCGAGGTAAAATATGTTCCCGTCGCCGTTGAATTCGGCCTCAATGGATTGTACGCCGCGCACATAACTGTTCCCGAAATCATTTACCGTTACTCGGGTGCTTTGCACCGGCATTTCGTAGCCGCGAACAGAGCCCGGCCCGTTGTGGCTGATAGTATGGGTTTGAGCCTCACCTCTGTAGGTGATTTCACCCGAGCCGTTCATCACAGTGTTGAGGTTTTTCACGTTCAACAGTAAATCGGCTTTGGCATTGCCGTTAACGGTTACGGTAAAATTTTCGCCCGTAATCAGGTTGGTTGTTTCTATGCGTCCCAAATCAAAAAGCGTAACCGCCTTAATTGATTTCACTTCTACGGTAATGACAATATCTTTATGCTCGCGCAAACATTCAAAATCGTTTATTCCTATTTGCAAAGTGCTGTCTTCAACCTCGGTTTCCAATACTTGCAGTACATTTTCCTGCGCTTCAATAATGACTTCGTTGGCGGCCAAATCGTTATTTTGACTGATTAATATACGCCCGGTAAGGGTGGTTTGCAGTTTGTTAAATGCGCCCGCATCGCGATATTCTCGTGTGCGGTTTCCTTCTCCCGTCAAGCAATCTTCACCGCAAGAGTTGAACAATACGAGCACGGCCGCACCCCAAAAAAACGAGTATACCTGTTGATTCATCATCATGATACGCGATTGTACGTTTATTTATTGTTTAGGTTTAATCTTCAAGCAAATCGGGCCGGCGCCGCCGGGTATTTTCAACGGCTTGATCGTGCCGCCAATCTTCTATTTTTTGAAAATCTCCCGACCTCAATACATCGGGAACCTGCAACCCTCTGAATTCCGCCGGGCGTGTATAAACGGGCGGCGCCAAAAGGTTGTCTTGAAAAGAATCTGTAAGAGCGCTGGTTTCGTTGTTGAGTACGCCCGGAATAAGCCGGATAACGGCATCGCAAAAAATTGCCGCGGCGGGTTCCCCGCCGCTTAGTACATAATCGCCTATTGAGATTTCTTTAGTGACGTACAAATCGCGAATGCGTTGATCGATTCCTTTATAATGACCGCAAATAATAATGAGGTTTTGTTTTTGTGAGTAGTAGTTGGCTGTTTTTTGATTGAAAGTTTCACCCTCAGGCGTCATATATATGATGTCATCATACTTAAGTTCTTGCATAAGGTCATCTAAAAGCGCGGCCAGCGGCTCGGGCTTTAGTACCATTCCCGCTCCGCCGCCAAACTGATAGTCGTCAACTTGTTTATGCTTGTCGGTAGCATAATCGCGCGGGTTGCAATAGTTTAAGGTGACATGGCCGGCTTCAATAGACCGTTTCATGATGGAATCTTCAAAAAAACCTTTTACCAATGAAGGTAAAATGGTAACAATATCAATCTGCATGACGCAAAATTACGATGAATTTCAATAAATACCTGCAAAATGTGCCCGTACAGATTTTTGGGGTAGGGGCGTTTTGGGTTCTGACCAAAAAAAGGAACTGCCGGACTGTCGTTTATACGTACTTTTGCTGCCTTATTCAAAACAGATTTTTATGGCTTTAAAATGCGGTATTGTAGGACTTCCGAATGTAGGTAAATCAACCCTTTTTAATTGTTTGTCTAACGCCAAGGCGCAATCGGCAAATTTTCCCTTTTGCACGATTGAGCCCAATGTGGGAACCATTAATGTGCCCGATGAGCGGCTGGAAAAGTTAGAGGAGTTGGTGAAGCCGGAGCGCGTTGTGCCCACTACGGTTGAAATTGTAGATATTGCGGGTTTGGTGAAAGGCGCTTCAAAAGGTGAGGGGCTGGGCAATAAATTTTTGGGAAATATTCGTGAAACTGATGCGGTGCTTCATGTTTTGCGTTGTTTTGAAGATGATAATATTACGCATGTTGACGGCAGTATAAATCCGGTGCGTGATAAAGAGGTGATTGATACAGAGCTGCAGTTGAAAGATTTAGAAACGGTGACCGCTGCATTGGAAAAGGCGCGTAAAAAGAGTAAATCCGGCGATAAAGAAGCTGTGCGCAAAACGGCATTTTTAGAAAAGGTTACCGGTATACTTGAAGAGGGAAAAAATGCGCGGGTTATAGATCCGGCCAATGATGAGGAGGCCTTGATGATGAAGGAGCTCACGCTGCTTACGGCGAAGCCGGTATTGTACGTTTGTAATGTGGATGAGGCATCGGTAAAAGAAGGGAACAGCCACACTAAGGCTGTTGAAGAGGCCGTGGAAGGTGAGGGTGCTGAAATACTTATTTTAGGTGCTGCAATTGAAGCCGATATTACAGAGCTGGAAACTTATGAGGAGCGTCAAATGTTTTTGGAGGAGTTGGGTCTTGCTCAACCCGGTGTGAATAAACTGATCAGGAAGGCGTATAATTTACTGAATTTAAATACCTTTTTTACCGCCGGAGAGAAAGAGGTGCGGGCGTGGACTTTTAAAGCCGGCTCTAAAGCCCCTCAGGCCGCGGGAGTAATCCACACCGATTTTGAGAAGGGTTTTATCAGAGCCGAGGTTATTAAGTACGCCGATTACTTAGCTTTGAGATCTGAAAATGCATGCCGCGATGCCGGAAAGTTATCTGTTGAAGGCAAAGAGTATGTGGTTCAAGACGGCGATGTGATGCATTTTAGGTTTAATGTGTGATGTTTAGTTGTTGAATCATTTATTTGTTTAATCGTTGATTTGTTTCCCGAATAAGAAGTATTTGCAAAACAGGAGATTTTGATCCTTCTATCTCGAGACTCCCTTTGGTCAGGCGTAAAGAGTCAGGAGTAAGGGGATAAGGTTGTGCCCGCCGCGTGGGGCTGCTTTTTACTTGAACCGCAAATCTTGTTTCTAATGCTGTTAACGTGACTGATGTTCAATCGAGTCCACCTCCACCTCCTGACCGAAGGGAATCCCGAGCATTCGGGAGCCTTTCATGCGTTGTGCACAAACGCTAGAGCAAGAAATAAAACCATTCGTTGAGCATCAACTACACGCTTTACACTTTCCGATTACCCCCAACTTCCACCAATGAATTGGGGACATGCGTTGGTGGGCCTTACGCTTTACGAAATCGAATCGAACGCAAGAAACTCATTAAGTGCTTTTTACTTGAACCGCAAATCTTGTTTCTAACGCCACTCCCACAATTGACGTAAAATCGCCTCGACCTCGACCTACGGTGGGCACACTAGTTTGAGCAAAAACCACAAATCACGCGTTACTTACTAACCGGACGCTTTACGCCTTACACTTCACGAAATCGTCCGGCAACCACGAAACAACCTCCTGTGCCCCATGCGGCAAGCGCAGCGCCGCCCAATGCCGCTGAACAAAGTGAAGCAAATGACGCGAGCATCGCGAGCCAATGACGTGAACGAAGTGAACTTATGACGGCAAGCGCAGCGAGCCAACGAAGTGAGCACCGCGAACAAGTCCCTTTACCTCAATAACTGCACACTCCCTTTTTGAATAATGCCGTTTACGTCAACAATATAGAAGTAAACACCTTCCGGCACGGGTTCGCCCGAGAAGTTGCGACCGTCCCAACTCGCATGACCGGGCGTAGATTCAAAAATCAAGTTGCCCCACCTGTTGAATACCTGCATCTCTATACATTCGATGAGGTTGCGGTTGCCGAGGAATTCGAAATAATCATTTTGTCGATCGCCGTTGGGCGTAAATACATTGGGCATATTCAGGTCTAAAATACCCTCAAAATCTTTTCCTTCTATACTGATGCGTGCCGTATCCACACAATTTAAATCGGTTCGTGTGATGAGTTGTACATCAAGCGGCTGCCCCAAATTGTACTCAATGCTGTCTCGCGGATATTCAAAAAATTGGGTGTCTCCGTTAATTACCCAAATTTCATTACCCGTAGAAAACGGATTGCGGTTTTCAAAAACAATCATGTTCATATCGCAACCGGGATTGAAATCATACCCGGGCTGTGCCGCTGTTTTGGGAGCTACCGTTAAGGTGACCTCTGTTGTATCTGAACAATCGGCCGAGTCCACAACCACTATTTCATAGGTGGTTGTTTCAGTAGGTCTTATGGTTGTTTGTAATGACGTCGGGTCGCCCACACCTAATTCCGGGTTGATAAAGAATTCGTAGGGTTCAATACCGCCTTCAACAAATAAATCCAAACGCACTTCATTTCCGATACATAAAAGAGAATCGAATCCGTCGCTTAAATTGAGAATACTTAAATTCACGGTGTCAAAAGCACGGCAATTTACACTGTCAACAACTTCTAAAATGTAAGTTACCGGACCTTGGGGTCGAGTAGTGGGATTGGGCGTATTGACACCTGTAAGGTACGTGGCGGGTGACCAACGATAATCCAAATCGGGATTGGCACTGTCGGGGCCCAATTCGGCC
>CAJXMT010000098.1 GCA_913056155.1 uncultured Cryomorphaceae bacterium | reverse complement strand
CTTTATCAATTACACCTTGCTCAATAAGTACTTTGCGATAAATATCTCGCGGGTTGGGATGCTTGGCTATTGATTTGTACAATAAGGGTTGTGTAAAGCGGGGTTCGTCACCCTCATTGTGACCGTATTTCCTGTAACATAAAAGGTCTATAAAAATATCTCTGTGAAAGTGTTGCCTAAACTCAACGGCCAATTTTAAAACATGAACCATGGCTTCTACGTCGTCACCGTTCACGTGAAAAACCGGACTTAAAGTGACCTTTCCTATATCAGTACAATAAGTGCTGGATCTTCCGTCAATATAGTTTGTGGTAAACCCAATTTGGTTATTAATCACAACGTGAATAGTTCCCCCTGTGCGATAGCCTTTGAGTTGTGCCATTTGTACGACTTCATAAACGACACCTTGCGCTGCAATTGCTGCGTCACCATGAATTTGGATGGGAATTAGTTTTTTCTCGTCTTTTAAGTAGTTGTCAATTTTAGCACGGGCAATACCCTCCATTACCGGATCTACCGCTTCAAGGTGTGAAGGATTGGGTGCCAGTGTCAACTTTACTTCTTTACCGTAATCGGTTTTAACGCGAGCAGAGGTGCCCAAGTGATACTTTACATCACCATCAAACTCCTCATCCTCATATTCTTTTCCCTCAAATTCACTAAAAATTTCACCGTAAGTTTTGTTGAATATATTACTGAGGATATTCAACCTTCCGCGGTGCGCCATACCCATAATAAATTCTTCAGCACCTAATTCAGCACCGTATTCTATTATGGTATCCAAGGCCGGGATTAATGATTCACCCCCTTCAAGGGAAAACCGCTTTTGCCCCACGAACTTTTTGTGCAAAAAGTCTTCAAAAATAACGGCTTGGTTCAATTTGCGGTAAATTGTTTTTTTCTGCTTATTGCTGAATTCCGGTTGATTGCGATTGCGCTCTACACGTTCAACGAGCCATTTTAGCTGAGAAGGTTTTCGATTATAAATGTACTCAACCCCGATAGATTTACAATATGAATCTTCTAAAAAAGATACAATCTCTTTCAACTTGGCAGGCCCTAATCCCAGCTCTTTACCGGCTTGAAAAGTAGTTTCCAAATCAGACTTATCTAAACCATAATAGTCAAGTGAAATGGTATCGGCGTACTGCCTGCGAACTCTGACGGGATTGGTTTTTGTAAAAAGGTGTCCGCGAGTACGGTAACCCTCTATAAGTTCTTTTACTTTAAACTCTTTCTCAAAGTTTTCAGGAATGGCTCCGTTGTTGCTCTGCTCAGAGTAATCGGATTTACTGAATTCAAATCCTTCAAAAAACTTTTTCCATCCTTCTTCAACAGAGTCCGGATTTTCTTTAAATTGTTGATATAATCCCTCTATGGCGTCAACATCACCATTGCTTAAATACGAATATTTGTCCATGTTGCGATTTGTGCTTAGGAAAGTACAAAACTAAAACATTAATACGTGAGAGTTGCAAAAAAGCAGTGTTTAACTCATTTTTCAACCTTTCGGTTTTTCACTTTAGCCCAAATCTTAATATTCAACACCATACATGTTTGACACCTCTGTTTGAGTATATATCAAAATTCAAAAAAAACAGTAATACTAAAACGAAATCCCACGGCGATTGAGGCGTAGAAGTAGCGAATTTCGAGGGATTCCGAAATAACATAGGATAAAATATATACGTAATTGAAACTACGAAAATTTTTCCCGAAGTAATATTTTTTCCAACTCTCTTTTTATAATGAGCTCAGCCAACAGCTCGTCAGCATTTTTATTGTGTGCACTCAAGGCTTCTTTGATTAAATCTTCATTAACATCAACTCGATATAAAAAATTCATCAACCCGGAGGCTCCGCTCACTATGTGTTTTTTTATTAATCGAGAAAGTGACCGGTAAATACCGGGGAAATCCTCGCAGTTTTGAAACGTGTTTTGGTCTTGTTCAAGAACAAAAAGGTCTTTCGCAAGTTGTTGTTTGAGTTGTTTTACATACCTTGGGCGTTCAAAACGTTTTTGGATTTCATGTAAACTCAATAAAAATATTTCATGTTTCATTGTTGAAGTAATAAAAAGAAACTTAAAATGGCAAATGTATTAATAACCGGAGGTTCAGGCTTAATAGGTAATGTAATCACTGAAAAACTCAAAGAGAAAAAACACAAGGTGGCATGGCTTTCAACAAGCTTAGAAAATGGTGATGTTGAAGGTGTTGAAATTTTTAGGTGGAATCCCGTTTTAAACAAAGTAGATGACGACTTGGCGGGTTGGAGCGATTATGTTATTCACTTGGCCGGTGCCGGCGTAGCGGATAAAAGGTGGACTAAAGAGAGAAAAAAGGAAATTCTCAAAAGCAGGACTCAATCTACTGATTTACTGCATGAGTTTTTTTCGGGTTCTGACCAAAAGCCTAAAGCTGTAATTAGTGCATCTGCTATTGGTTATTACGGATTTAAAACTTCAGATGAAGTATTCAGTGAAAACAGCGGTTCAGGCTCTGACTTTTTGGCTGAGGTCACTCAGGAATGGGAGAGTCATACGGCTTCATTTTCACGTTTGAACATGCGAAATGTGAGATTGCGAATTGGAATTGTTCTTGCTCGGGAAGGCGGTGCTTTAAAGGAAATGAGCAAACCGCCGGTATTAACTCCGCTGGGAACGGGAAAGCAGTGGTTGCCTTGGATTCACATTTCTGATTTGGCTGAAATGTTTATTCATGCTATGGAAAATGATGAAATTTCGGGTATTTACAATGCGGTAGGGAACAACCCGGTCAATAATCAAGAACTTACTAAAGCGCTTTCAGGTGCTTGCGGTAAACCTTATTTGGGTATCAACGCGCCTGCTTTTGCCATTAAGTTTGTATTGGGGGAAATGGCGGGAATGGTACTTGAGGGAACCCGTGTTTCCAACAAAAAAATTACAAAAACCGGTTTCCGGTTTGAGTATAATACAATTGCCGAGGCACTAAAAAATCTGTATGATTAATTACCGTCTTATTTGAATGGAGCCTTTGGGTTGATAAAGGTTTCCATCGATTCCTTTTGCGCGTATTTGGTAAAAGAATAAACCTGTGTGCAGGGCATTACCCGATTTATCAGATCCGTTCCACACCTTATTTTTATCCCGGGTTTCAAAAACAATTTGACCGCCTCTGTTATATATCTTTAACGTGTATTCTTTAATATTTTCGGCAGTTACTTTTAGCACATCATTGACGCCGTCGCCGTTGGGTGTAAACACATTGGGTACATTGATGAGTGCGGGCGGTAGCGGCTCTTCTTTCGCAGAACGGGCATCGGGAGCTTCAACAGTGATTTGAACACTTTCGGTAAAAATTTCTCCGTTCGCTTTTTGACCGGTAAAGCTTACGATGTAAGTGCCGGGCTCAGTGAATTCATGAGTGGTATATTGTTCATCGCTTTCAGGTTCTCCGTCGCCAAAGTCCCATTTAGCTCGCTGCAAATCTCCCTCGCAACTCAACTCAACAACTAAAGGCGCTTTACCGCCGGAAGGAGTGACCAAAGTTTGGGATACAAATTTGTTCTCAGCTATTTTTTGAGCTACACCTTCATCACTATCTGTAGGTTGGCTTTTATCGCTCTCACCCTTGAGAAGTTCGTCTTTTTCATCTTGAGCCGAAACCGAGTCATGATTAGATTCGGTTTCTTTTTGATTCCGGTTTGTTGCGATTTGAGTTTCTTGAGATCCTGAATTTGAGTTTTCTCGATTATTAGCCCGTTGGTTGGATTTTACTATATCTGTATTTTCGATAGATGCGGCAGGTTCTTCCTCAACGGTTAAGCTCCGTGTTCTACTTTGATTGTTTTGATCATCCGTTTCTTTTTTCTGAACAGGCTGTTCTATTGTTTCTTCTTCAATGGATCGCTCAGTTTGAGCCTCGAACGGTTTTTCATTAGTTGTATCATTGTTATATAGGACAACGCCCGCTATCGTTCCCGCCACCAATATAGCAGCGACTACTGCTGTTGCAAGTTTAGCTGCAACTAAAGTTCCCGCAGCACCGGCAGCACTTCCCGCAGTTGACTGCAAACCGGATTGAACGCCTTTCCAGGCATCGGCGGGAACATCCGCTTTGTACCCGGAGAGTTTTTCCTTAAACAGTTCTTCTATGTTTGTTTTATTCTTCACGTTTCACTTTCTTTAGCCGCAATTTCAAGCATGCTTTTCAATTTAATTTTCGCTTTTCTAAATTGAGAGCGGGAAGTAGACTCAGTCATTCCCAATTTTTGAGAAATCTCCTTATGTGAGTATCCCTCAATAGCGAACATATTAAATACCAAACGGTAGCCGGCGGGTAACTCCGAAATTAAATCAAGCAAAAATTGAGCATCGTGTTCACGGTCAATTTCTGAATTAACTCCGGGGTCATTATTCATTTCATCTAAAGGAACCTCGGTATAACCATACTTAAATGACTTTTGCTTTCGCAATAGATCTAAACAGGTATTTATGACAATTCTGCGAACCCACCCTTCAAACGAACCTTTAAAGTCAAATAAATCCAGCTTTTCAAATACCGTTAAAAATGATTGTTGCAAGGCATCATTTGCCAAATCACTCCTACTCAAATAACGGATGCACACCCCCATCATAATGGGAGAGTAAACATCAAACATCTTTTTTTGTGCTTGAGCATTCTTTTTGAGGCATTGTTTAATGAGCTGCTTTTCATCCATTTTTCATTCTTACCGGTTAGATGCAATATTAGGACAGTATGTTGCCTTATCGCTGTTTTTTTCTTCCTTTTTTTTGCTCTAAAACAGGTCAATCAAGGTTGAACTTTCAAGATTACCAAACACTTGAATACGCCGCCGAGAGGTATTTTGGTTCTGACCAAAAGTATATAAACCCGGGTTAAATGTAATAAATATCACATGCTGCCGATGCAAACCTTCGTAATTTAGCGGTTTAATTCCCAAAACAAAGGAGTATGAATAAACATCAAATAGTGATTATAGGAGCCGGAACGGGTGGTATTACGGTAGCAGCACAATTGCTAAACAAGAATAAAAATTTGGACGTGGCTATTGTGGATCCCAAAGAAACACATGATTACCAACCCGCTTGGACACTTGTAGGGGCAGACACTTACGACATGGAAAAAACCAAGAGGCCGCAAAAAGATTTTATTCCGAACGGGGCAAAATGGATTCGGGAATATGTAACGGCTATTGATGCCGATAACAACCAAATTGAATTAAAAAACGGCGATCACCTCAGTTACGATTATTTAGTGGTTGCTCCCGGGCTGGTCAATGACCTTGATGGTGTTGAAGGTTTAAGTGAAGCTTTGCAAACCGATAGTGTGTGCTCAAATTATATAGATCCCGAAAAAACGCGCGAGGTGTTGAAAAACTTTAAGGGCGGAAATGCCCTGTTTACCCAACCTACCACCCCCATAAAATGCGGGGGAGCTCCACAAAAAATCATGTATTTGGCAGCCGATTATTTTAGGAAAAATAAGTTATCTGACAAAACTCAAGTGACTTTTGCAACGCCCGGTTCTGTAATTTTTGGGGTAAAAGTTTTTGCCGATGAATTGCTGCGGGTTATTGACAAGTACAAGATCAACGTGAAATTCCACTTGCAACTTTACAAAATTGACGGGCAAGCTAAAAAGGCTTATTATAAATTGAGCGAATCAAAACAGGTGGTTGCGGAAAAAGAAATAAATGCATTCGATACCAACGTTGAGTTTATTGATGATAAAACTGTGGCTTTACCATATGATATGCTGCATTTAGCTCCTCCTCAAAAAGCTCCGGAATTTGTGTCGAATTCAAAAATAGCGCACGCCGAAGGGGGCAATAAAGGCTGGGCCAATGTGAATAAACATTCACTTCAGAACCCCGATTTTCCCAATGTATTTGCTGTAGGTGACGTAGCTGCGCTTCCCACGGCAAAAACAGGAGCAGCCGTTCGAAAGCAGGCGCCGGTGGTTGTTGATAATTTACTCAAACTCATTGCCGGCAATACGGCTGATAATAAAGATTATCAAGGCTACTCAAGTTGCCCGCTCATTACGGGTTACGGCAAAATGCTGTTGGCAGAATTCGGCTACGATAACAAGCGTATGAGTGACCCGCTTATTTCCACGTTTGTGGATACTACAAAAGAGAAGTACAGTATGTGGCTGCTCAAAAAATACGCACTTCCGTTTATGTATTGGAATTTTATGCTGAAAGGCAAGGCGTAATAAACGTTGTACCATAGAGCGAACAGCCTCTTGGGAAAGCCGGTCTTTTTATCGGCACTGCGCAAACACTAATTAACAACGTTGTGCAATTTGCTCCCGTAGAATTGTTTTAGTTTCGCATGTAAATATTGTTTTATGTCCATTTCAGTAAACGCTGTAACTAAAAAGTACGGGAATCAATTCGCATTAAACAATGTGAACATTGAGATTAAACCCGGTGAAATTGTGGGTTTTTTAGGTCCCAACGGTGCCGGTAAAAGCACCATGATGAAAATATTGACGGGTTATATTCCGCAAACATCAGGAAAAGCTTTTGTTTGCGGATTTGATGTTGAGGAAGACCCTATTGCCGTTAAAAAACGCATTGGTTATTTACCTGAACACAACCCGCAATACACCGAGATGTACGTAAAAGAGTATTTGAGTTTTTGCGCCGGCCTGTTTCACGTAAAAAATAAAAAGGCGCGCATTGCGGAAATGATTCAACTTGTAGGGCTGCAAAAAGAGCAACACAAAATCATCGACTCACTTTCAAAAGGCTACCGGCAGCGTGTTGGATTGGCTCAAGCCCTGCTGCACAACCCGGAAGTACTGATTTTGGACGAGCCCACCACCGGGTTAGACCCTAACCAAGTAGTTGAAATAAGGAACTTGATTAAAGATACGGGAAAAGAGAAAACGGTGATGATGAGCACCCATATTATGCAAGAAGTGGAAGCTGTTTGCGACCGGGTAATCATTATCAATCGCGGTGAAATTGTTGCCGATAAACCCATTGCGGAATTGCGCAAACTCTCGAAGTCCTCAGAGGTGATTGAAGTACAGTTTAGCGCACCGCCCGACATTGAAAAAATGAAACAAATCAAAGGCGTCAATCGCATTACAACCGTAAATGATACCGTTTACAGAGTTGAAACCGATGCCGACATTAAAATAAGCCCTAAACTGGTACAGTTTGCCATTGATAATGATTTGGAAATCAACAAACTGCAAACTGAAGAGCAAAACATTGAAGACGTTTTTCGCAAGCTCACCTCCTAATTGCGTTGTTTCAACTCATGCATCAGCGCATCGAGCTTTTGATTGATTTGACTTACGGTAACACTTTTATACTCGGGCGAGTTACTTATGTAATACTCAAACGCCCACAATTCCAACACCTCGCGCACATGCACTTTATACGGTTCATATTCGGGATTTGAAGAGTGTAACTCCAAACAATACTCTTTTTGAATCAAATTATTGACACTTTTAAAAACAATACCGTCATCAGCAGTTACAATAATACAAGGCGTGCCTGATTTTAAAGCCTTCCAATCCTCAATATACCGCCCCACTACAAGCGAACCGTTATTTACGGGCGGCATGGAATCTCCCGTTATTGGAAAAACCCTATATTTTCGGTCAGAACCCAAAAACGGCAACTTGAGACGAGGTAAGTCGCCAATATACTCAGGGTCTGCGTATCCCGCAGTATAACCGGCTTTAGCTTCATCATGTACCAATTCAATTTGCTCATTATTATCGTCATCCACCGTAGTGGCCAAAATACGCAAGTGCCTGCCTCTCAAATCTAAATCATAACCCTCTTCAATTTTACGCAACTCAAAAGTTGTCAATTGAGAAAGGTCTTGCCGCAACATACGATCCAGCGATATTTTAAAAAAATCGGCAATGCCCAACAATACCGTTATGCCGGGCTCTGCATTTCCGGTTTCGTAAGCGCTCAATGTGGAGCGGGTTAAACCAAGCTCACTTGAAAGTAATTCCTGAGAAAACTTTTGATGCTTGCGCAATGCTTTTAGGTTCTGACCAAAAAAGTTACTCCTCACCCTCTTTACTGAAACTTTATTTTCATTCATCATTTGTGTCACTTTTTCTTGTACAAAGGAAAGAAAAACGCTAATTTACTTGGCAAAAAATGACAATAAAATTGTCAATAATGAATTGTTAATATGATGAATCAAGAAAAAGAACGCAAAATTGTACATTTAGACTTAGACTCCTTTTTTGTATCCGTAGAGCGGTTGCACAACAGCAAGCTCCAAGGAAAACCCGTACTCATAGGCGGCACAAGCAGCCGGGGAGTAGTGGCATCATGCAGCTACGAAGCACGCAAATTCGGCATACATTCCGCAATGCCCATGCACCAAGCCAAGCGTATGTGCCCCGAGGCTGTAGTGATTAAGGGAAACAGTGCAGTGTACAGCAAATACTCAGATATAGTAACAAGCATAATACAAGATTCAGTTCCTTTATTTGAAAAAGCCTCCATAGATGAGTTTTATGCCGATTTAACCGGGATAGATCGTTTTTTTGGATGTAGAAAATTCACGGATGAACTGCGTACAAAAATCATAAAAGAAAGCGGCCTGCCCATTTCATTTGGCTTATCCATAAACAAAACAGTAAGTAAAGTAGCTACGGGAGAGGCCAAACCCAATAACAGAATACATATAAGTGAAGGGGGAGAGAAATGTTTTTTAGCACCGTTATCAGTACGCAAATTACCGGGAGTGGGCATTCAAAGTTATCAATCATTGCGCAATTTAGGTGTAAAGCAAATAAAAACACTTCAACAACTCCCTCCCGAATTACTGCGCCAAGTATTCGGCAAAAACGGCGTAAAAATGTGGAAAAAGGCAAACGGTATTGACTTAACACCGGTTCAGCCCTACAGCGAGCGTAAATCAATCAGTACTGAACGCACCTTTCATAAAGATACAACAGATGTACCCAAACTTAAATCATTATTTACGGCCATGGCTGAAAACCTATGCTTTCAACTACGTCGCGGAAAAAAGCTCACCGGATGCGCTTCCATTAAAGTGCGATACACAGATTACCAAACTGAAACCATACAAAAAAAAATCCCTTACACAGCAGCAGATCACATCCTTATACCCGTAATTCAGGAGCTGTTCAAAAAGGTGTATCAACGCCGTGTTATGGTGCGATTAATTGGAGTAAAATTCAATAAGTTGGTAAGCGGAGGTCATCAAATCAATATGTTTGAAGACTCAGAACGCATTCTCAACTTATATACAGCCATTGACAACATTCGAGAGCGTTATGGAGACCGGGCTGTTGTACGAGCCGCGGGTCAAGGAGCAAAGACAATAGGCAGGTCAAATCCGTTTAATGGCAGTTCACCGCTTCTATTGGCAAACCGGCATATTTGATTTGGGTTTAAACCCGAGAGTTCAATTCAACTTTATACCGGCAACCGTCAAGAAAAGGGCAAAAAAAAGGCTTCATCGCAATGATGAAGCCTTTTTTGAAGGTCGGCAACGACATACTCTCACGGAAGTGATCCGCTACCATCTGCGCTGGCGGGCTTAACTACTCTGTTCGGAATGGGAAGAGGTGATCCCCGCCGCCTTAGTCGCCGTAAATCGTAAATATTTTAACATTTTAGAGAGAGTCCTGTATAATAGAAAGATATTTTCATGAGCTTGAAACGTAAGCTACGGGTAATTAGTACTGCTTGGCTGTGCCGTTACCGACTTTACACCTGCAGCCTATCAACGTCATCGTCTTTAACGACCCTTAAAAGAAGTCTAATCTTGAGGTGAGTTTCGTGCTTAGATGCTTTCAGCGCTTATCTCATCCGAACATAGCTACTCTGCAATGCAGCTGGCGCCACAACAGATACACCAGAGGTTCGTCCAACCCGGTCCTCTCGTACTAAGGTCAGATCCTCTCAAACTTCTAACGCCCACAACAGATAGGGACCGAACTGTCTCGCGACGTTCTGAACCCAGCTCGCGTGCCACTTTAATGGGCGAACAGCCCAACCCTTGGGACCTTCTCCAGCCCCAGGA
>CAJXMT010000097.1 GCA_913056155.1 uncultured Cryomorphaceae bacterium | reverse complement strand
TTGAGTTTTTCCACCTCATTGTAAATTTCTTTTTCAAGATCGGTGAGCTCCACGCCTTCGTTGGGCAAACCGATAAATATAAACATGCCGCCGTCTTGCAGTCCAAGTGGAATACCGGCTACTTGTAAAGCCATTTCTTTTTCATCGGCAAGTGTTTTTTGTAAACGGGCACTTTTACCGCCGCTCAAGGCTGTGTTTAACATGCTGAGTGCGTAAAAATCTTCAGAGGTATTGGGCGGAATGCGGTATGATGAAAATACGGCGGGGAGTTGAATGTTGTCAAAAACCGTATCTACAATAGGTCCGTTAAGCGTTGTGGGTTTTTTTTCAGGCTCAGGGATGGTGCCGTTACCTTGTGGTATTGTACCAAAATAGTCTTCAATGAGTTTTTTAGCATCTTTTCCCTTGAAGTCACCGGTGATGACCAAAGCTGCATTTTCAGGAACGTAAAAGGTTTTGTAAAAATCACGAAATTCGTCAATAGAAGCCTCATTGAGGTGTTCCATTGAGCCAATGGGTGTCCAGCGGTAAGGGTGATCAGAGAATCCCCGGCTGAACATTTGCTCCATAAAATCTCCGTACGGTTGATTATCATAACGTTGGCGGCGCTCTTCTTTCACTACTTCGCGCTGGGTTTCAACGCCTTCTTCATCTACTTTGGCGTGCAACATCCTTTCAGATTCTAACCACAAACCCAGCTCCAATTGGTTAGAGGGCAATGTTTGGTAGTAGTAAGTTCTGTCTTGAGATGTGTTGGCATTGAGTGTGCCGCCTTTATCTTGAACGATTTTCATGTAATCGCCTCGTTCAATATTTTCAGAACCTTCAAACATCAGGTGCTCAAAAAAGTGAGCAAAACCCGTTCTTTCGGGATCTTCATTTCGCGACCCCACATGATACATAACCGCAACGGTTACAATAGGAGTGGAGTTGTCTTCGTGTAAAATTACGGTAAGCCCGTTATCCAGGGTGTACTCATCATATTTGATTTTTACCGATTGTGAATAACCTGTTACGGCAATGGCCATGCCGCACAGCGCGGCAAAAAAATGCATTTTCATCCTTCTCATTTGAATCTTTTTTATGAATTGAACGGCGAAAGTACAAAAAACACGCCGCATTTTTCAGGCTTTTATTTGAGCGGTTGTATAGTTTTACCGGCGGTGCGTTACTCTCGGTTTTTCAGAAAACGGGCGGCGTCATTCGGGTTCTGACCAATATTGTCATAAAACATAAACAAGGGGCAGGTCATCAATAATGCGGTATTCGAGTTGAAGTCTGTGGTTTTTATCGGGGGCGAGCAAACTGCCTTCTATTTTTTGGTCAGAACCCAACACCACATGCATATGCCAAGCAAATTTGACTTTTTTCTTGGCGTACCATTTATACATGGCCTCTTTGGCGCACCAAATGAGAGTGGTTTTTAAAAGGTCGTTGTCGGCTTGTAAATGCTCGGTGTTATTCATGAATTTTTCTGTGATATTCATAATTTGGGGTCGGGGCACTTGAATATCGATACCGGCGGGCTCATTTTTATTGAGTGCAAAAGCGATAAAACCGTCAGAATGTGAAACTGATAATTCCAAATCTTCCCCGGGTATAAAAGGTTTGCCGTTTACATCGTAGTGAACGTGAACGGTTTTTTCCAGAGTATTTTGCAAGAATTTGCGTAGGGATAAAAATTCGTTTTGGCGTTTTCGTGATGAAATGCGAGAAAAAATTAAACTTTCTACGGGTGAAAGGGTTGCAATAACATCTTGCAAGGTTGAAGCATCCTCGCAGCGGTTGAGGTGTATTTGCAGGTGTTTGAGAGGAGAAAAAACCAAAGGATATTTCATGTCGGCTTAAGTTTTACTTTTGCAGCGGCAAAAAAATAAAGAATACGTAAATAACAACTCAAATTTTATATGAAAGATACAGCTAATTACAAAGTAAAAGATATTTCGCTTGCCGCATGGGGGCGAAAAGAGATTGAATTGGCCGAGGCTGAAATGCCGGGCTTAATATCACTTCGCGAGGAATTTGGTCCGTCAAAGCCTTTAAAAGGTGCGCGCATCGCCGGTTGCTTGCACATGACCGTGCAAACGGCCGTTTTGATTGAAACATTAGTGGAATTGGGTGCCGATGTCACTTGGTCTTCATGTAATATTTTTTCAACTCAAGATCATGCTGCAGCAGCCATAGCCGAAACGGGAGTTCCGGTTTTTGCTTGGAAGGGAATGACTGCCGAGGAGTTTGATTGGTGTATTGAACAAACGCTGCATGCTTTTAAAGACGGTGAACCGCTTAATATGATTTTGGATGACGGCGGGGACTTGACCAATATGGTTTTGGACAATTACCCCGAGCTTGTGAAAGATGTAAAAGGCTTGAGTGAAGAAACCACTACCGGCGTTCACCGCCTGTATGAGCGCGAGCGTAAAGGTACTTTGCCCATGCCGGCTATTAATGTAAATGATTCGGTTACAAAATCTAAATTCGACAACAAATACGGTTGTAAAGAATCTGCCGTGGATGCCATTCGCAGAGCTACCGATGTCATGATGAGCGGTAAAGTGGCCGTTGTAGGCGGTTATGGTGATGTGGGTAAAGGAACGGCTCAAAGTTTACGCGGTGCGGGTTGTCGCGTTATTGTGACAGAGATTGACCCCATTTGCGCACTTCAAGCTGCTATGGACGGCTATGAGGTGAAGAAAATGACAAGTGCCGTGCCCGAGGCCGATATCGTAATTACGGCTACCGGCAATAAGGATATTATTACCGCCGAGCATTTTAAGCTCATGAAAGACAAAACCATCGTTTGTAATATCGGTCATTTCGATAATGAAATTGATGTGGCGTGGTTAGAGGAAAACGCTCAAAAAGATACCATTAAACCGCAGGTTGATAAATTTTCATTTGACGGCAAAGATCTGATTTTATTGGCTGAGGGTCGCTTGGTGAATTTGGGTTGCGCTACCGGTCACCCGTCTTTTGTTATGTCAAACTCCTTTACTAATCAGGTACTTGCACAGCTTGAAATTTGGGAACGTCACGACAAATACGAAAACAAGGTGTACACTTTACCTAAACACTTAGATGAAAAAGTAGCCGCTTTACACTTGGCTAAAATTGGTGTGGAGTTGGAGACATTATCTCAAGATCAGGCCGAATACATCGGTGTGGAACAAGAGGGACCGTTCAAGCCCGAGTACTACCGTTATTAAGGTTTTGGTCAGAACCCCAATCATTTGCACAAGCCGTCTTCAAAAACTTTTGGAGACGGCTTTTTTTGTGCCGACCGGGAACATGTTGAACTTTCTGTCACTATGAAATTTTCAACTGTAATCGAAAAATTCGTACTAATATTTCAGGTATAATCGAAAAACTCATACTTTTGGAAAATGGAAATGATACAGCGCGCTTTAGAGAGTCAAGTTGTAAACAGACTTCACCAAAACAAAGTGTTGGTGATTACCGGAGCTCGGCAGGTAGGTAAAACCACCATGCTTAAGAATATATTCAACCGGACAGATTTTTCCGTCTTGTGGCTCAATGCTGATGAAGATCGCGTGAGAACACTATTGAGTGAACTCAACGTACCGTCATTACAACTTGTCATCGGTAAGTATAAATACGTGGTGATTGATGAAATTCAACGAATAGAAAATGCAGGGTTACTGCTAAAAATACTGCACGATAATTTTCCCGAGGTTCAATTTATCGCCACAAGTTCATCTGCACTTGATATTTCAGCTTCTTTATTCGAGCCTTTAACGGGCAGGCACTTTTTATTTCATTTACACCCATTTGGTCTCCATGAACTTTATCGAGATTCCTCACCTTTTGAAGTAGAGGGTGAGCTTCCGTTTCACTTGATATATGGCAATTACCCCGATATTTGCAACAATCGTAGCGATGCAAAATTCCTTTTACAGCATCTCGCGGGACAGTATTTGTACAAGGATGTTTTAGCGTGGAAAGATATTCGCAAACCGCAAATATTAGACAAACTGCTTAAATTATTGGCTTACCAAACGGGCAGTGAAGTTTCATTGCACGAGTTGGCAAAACAACTCAAAGTGAGTTCTGAAACGATAGACCTGTACATCGATTTATTAGAAAAATCTTTTGTGGTGTTTCGCTTAAAGTCTATTAGTCGAAATCCGCGAAAGGAAGTTTCCAAAATGAGTAAAATTTTCTTTTGGGATAACGGCATTCGCAACGCTGTTATCGATAATTTTGATGACATGGAGCTGCGTCAAGATACGGGTGCACTTTGGGAAAACTTCATGATAGCGGAGCGTTTGAAAAGTATAGTTTCACAAAATAGTACGCCTAAAAGTTATTTTTGGCGGAATTACAATCAAAGTGAAGTAGATTATGTTGAGGAAATCAACGGTGAACTATCGGCCTTTGAAATGAAATGGAATACATTAACCAAGCAGAAAGTCACCAAAGCCTTCACAAATGACTATCCCGATGCCGAAACGCAGGTTATCACGCCGCGTAATTTTTTTAAATTTACAGGTTTAACTGAATCATAACCGGAATATACTCAATCGTAATCGAAAAACTCGTATTAATTTTTCAGGTATAATCGATAAATTCATACTTCATATCCGGTTAATGGCTTGAAAGCCTTTGCTTATTGCAACTGCAATCAACAATCTTTACTTCAACCTGTTTGGCTCGACATGGCGCAACTTATTGAGTTTTCGAACAAAGGATTGTACGTGCCCCCGGCCGACATATATATTGATCCGTGGAAACCCGTGAATAAAGCAATCATTACCCACGCCCATGCCGATCATTCGCGATATGGCATGAATCATTATCTGGCACACGAAGACTCGGCAAATGTGATGCGGCTGAGGCTGGGCGATATTCATTTGAGCACCCTAAAATACGGTGAATCCTTTGTGCAAAACGGGGTAAAATTCAGTCTGCACCCGGCCGGGCATATACCCGGCTCGGCGCAAGTGAGGGTAGCGTACAAAGGTGAAGTTTGGGTAGCCGGCGGCGATTATAATACAGAGCCGGATGTTCGTATATGCGCGCCGTTTGAGTACGTTCCTTGTCATACATTTATTACCGAAAGTACATTTGCACTGCCCGTATTTAAATGGCAAAAACCCGAGACGGTGTTTACGGCTATTAAAAACCATCATGCCCAAAATAAGGCAGCCGGTAAAATCACTTTTCTTTTTGCTTACTCTTTGGGGAAGGCGCAGCGAATTATGGCCGGTCTTTCCGGTGAAACCGATGTTTTTCACACACACGGGGCGGTACACAACGTGAATGAAGCATTGCGCAAACAGGGCCTCGACTTGCCGCCTGATATTCGCATTACAAGAGATACAAAACCGGCAGATTTATCGGGTAAAATCGTGATAGCACCTCCCTCTGCAGCGGGCAGCACTTGGATCAAAAGATTTAAGCCGCGATCTACCGCTTTTGTGAGCGGTTGGATGCGATTGAGAGGAACCCGTCGCCGCCGAAATGTGGATAACGGCTTTATTTTGAGTGATCATGCCGACTGGGACGGATTGAATAAAGCGGTTCAAGCAACGGGAGCTGAACGACTTTTTGTAACCCACGGATACACCGGAGTTTATGCCCAATATTGGCGCGATCGCGGTTTAGATGCCCGTGAAGTTGTAACTGATTATACCGGAGACGAAGGTTCTGAAAGTGAAAATGAGGAAAAAGCATGAAACATTTTACGCGACTTTTCACACAGCTGGATGCCACAACCAAAACCAATGAGCGCATTGAAGCCTTGCGTATATATTTTGACAGCGCCTCACCAAGTGATAAAATTTGGACCATAGCCTTATTCTCGGGCAACAGGCCCAAAAAACCGGTAAATTCTAAACAGTTGAGGCAATGGGCAGCTGAGCTTGCACAATTGCCGCTTTGGTTGTTTGAGGAAACTTATCACGTAGTTGGTGATTTGGCTGAAACCATGTCACTCATTGTTCCCGAAAATACTGCTAAAAATGATGTTTCACTGAGTACCGTCATGTGTGAATTGGTAGAGCTCAGGTCCAAATCAGATGATGAGAAACGGCATTATGTCACCAAAAGGTGGAGTGAATTTAACTCCAATGAGCGGTTTGTTTTTAATAAATTGCTCACCGGAGGTTTTCGCATGGGCGTGAGTCGTAAACTCACCGTTAAAGGCTTGTCGCTGCACACCGGTATTGATGAAAATACACTCAGCCATCGTTTGATGGGCAATCCCGATCCGTTGACCACCACGTTTGAAAAATTAATCTTATCACCTGATGACGATGAAAATTTATCGCGTCCTTACCCTTTTTATTTGGCTTATCCGCTCGAAGAGGAGATCGGCTTGTTGGGAAAACCGGCAGACTGGAGCGCCGAGTACAAATGGGACGGCATTCGCGGTCAAATGATTGCGCGCGGCGGTCGAATTTATTTGTGGTCGAGAGGTGAGGAGTTAGTGACAGATCGCTATCCTGAATTTGAAGGTTTGGAAAATTTGTTGCCCGAGGGTGTTGTGATTGACGGTGAAATTTTGGCTTTCGCCGCCGGGAAGCCTCTTGATTTTGCGAAACTTCAAAAGCGCATCGGCAGGAAAAAAGCAGGAAAAAAACTGCTGAAAGAGGTGCCGGTGGTTTTAATGTGCTACGATATTTTAGAGTATGAGGGCAGGGATTTACGGTCAGAACCTTTCGCAGTGCGTCGTAAACTACTGGAGAAAATAGTAACCGACTGTGATTCGTCTCAATTGCTTTTATCACCTGTGATTCCTTTTGAGGCTTGGAGCGAACTCAAACCGCTGCGGGAAAATGCCCGGACCCTGAAAACGGAAGGATTGATGATTAAGCATCAAAACGGCGTGTATAAAACAGGTAGAAAAAGGGGTGAGTGGTGGAAGTGGAAAGCTGATCCCTACACCGCTGATGCGGTGATGATTTACGCACAGCGCGGTCACGGGCGTCGTGCCAACTTATACAGCGACTACACCTTTGCCGTTTGGAAAGGTGACGATTTGGTTCCCTTTGCCAAAGCCTATTCCGGACTTACCGATAAAGAAATGAAACAGGTAGATCGTTTTGTCAAACAAAATACCTTGGAGAAATTCGGTCCGGTACGCAGCGTGAATCCCGAAATGGTTTTTGAAATAGCGTTTGAAGGTATAGTGGAATCCAATCGCCATAAATCAGGCATAGCCGTGCGTTTTCCGCGTATTAAAAGAATAAGGCATGATAAAGAACCCAAAGAGGCTGATACCCTGGAAAGATTGAAGAATTTGATACGTGTGAAAGCCTGATTACCTATTTTCGTCGAAAAATTCCGGTTCATCTTTTTTGGGCGTAGATTGGTAATCATAACCCGAGAGCTTTTTAAAGAGCACCACATCAATCATAGTGTGTGCGGCGGCGGCGGCGAGTAATCCGGAGTATTCGTACAAATACCCCACACCGGCAATAATCAACGTCATGGTGAGACCGTAAACCACCATTTTCATATTGCGCGGATCCAAATAACCGTGAATAGCCACAAAAACCAAAGCCGTGATCCAGATGCCCCAGTATTGTTGCAATACGGCTCTGAATAAGAGTTCTTCACCTACGCCGGCGCATATAGAGAGAAAAATAATTTCCCCGTTACTCAATTTCATTTTACCAATGAGCCTTCCGTATTTTTCGAGTGTGGGCTTTAAAAAATTGGTGGTGATCAGCCCCCAAGCGATGAAGCCCGCCGCCGTTCCCAAGGCACTTCCCAACAGCAGTTGCTTCCACCAATTCATTTCCCAAAACCAGCTGAATGTGTTGGGGTTGTCTTCCACAATGCCTACAATGGTAACGCCTAAAAGCGGAAAGCCAATCAGTGTAACCAGCCCCATGATGTAAATTCTAGACTTGGGTATCATATATTTATTTTTTTATTTTCGGTCAGAGCCCGACAACCTTTATTTTATTTGTGAATGAAGCTGCAAAGGCAAGTTAAAAAACAGCTTGCAAAAGTGGTGAATCCCGAAAGTTCTGCCAACTAGTGTGATGATTGATAAGAAAGATTATAAGAATTTGTTGTCATTTTCATCTTTAAGCAAGAGAAAGTTTGCCGGCATAGACTGAGCTACAGCTAAAAACTTGAACACCGCATAAAGTGAAAAGGGCGTCAAATTCATAAGCTTTTTTATCGGTCGGCACATTTTAAAGGCCAGGTTTTAAACTAACGGAATTTTGAGTTGTTTACAGCTTGAATGGTACCGGCGCTTTAAAGCGTTGTAACTTTGCTTTCAGAATAAAACCGGTGCATGGAACTCGAAATTGGGTTCTGATCAAAAGCTTAAAATCAGGAATAAATTGAACGAAACGTGTAAAAAAGTTGATGTATTTATTGTAGGAGCTGGGCCTATTGGAATAGCGTGCGGAATTGAGGCGCAAACAGCGGGGTTGAGCTATGTAATTTGTGATAAGGGTGTTTTGGTGAATTCCATTTACAACTATCCGGCAAATATGCGTTTTTTTTCCACTTCAGAGAAATTGGAAATAGGCGGCGTTCCTTTTATTTCGCATAATCCTAAGCCAACCCGAAATGAGGCATTGGAATACTACCGCCGAGTGGCGATGAATAAAGAGTTGAATATTGAACTTTATAACCCGGTGAAAAAAATTGAGCGTTTTGAGGGGGGGTACAAAATCATTACACAAAAATCAGTTTATATAGCTGATTATGTGATTTTATCAACCGGATTTTACGATTTACCACATAGGCTGAATGTTCCCGGTGAGGAGCTCGATAAGGTCATGCATTATTACAAGGAGCCGCATCCGTTTTACAATCAAAAGGTTGCGGTAGTGGGTGCGAGCAATTCAGCTGTAGATGCGGCGCTGGAGTGCTATCGTAAAGGTGCTGAAGTGACTCTGGTAGTGAGAGGTAAAGAGATTGGGCCCAGGGTGAAATATTGGGTGAAACCGGATATAGAAAACCGCATTGCCGAAGGTAGTATTAAGGCTTATTTTGAATCGGAAATTACCAAAATCGAAATTGACCGTATTAAACTGAAAACACCGACCGGAGAGATTGATTTGAAAAACGATTTTGTGCTGGCGCTCACGGGATACGAACCCAATTTTGACTTTTTGATTCATACAGGTGTGCAATTGGGAGAAGATGAACGCAAAATCCCCGTTCATAATCCTGAAACGATGGAAACCAATTTAAATAATCTATTTTTGGCCGGTGTAATTTGCGGCGGAATGGAAACGCATAAATGGTTTATCGAGAATTCCCGCATTCACGCCGCCGTCATCATGAATGAAATAGTGAAAAGACAAAAAGTTTAATCATGAAATTAGCTTCTTGGAATGTGAACGGTATCAGAGCCGTTATGAAAAAAGACTTTGACCAATCTTTATCTGAATTGGGATGTGATGTGATTTGCTTGCAAGAAACCAAGGCTCAGGATGATCAAGTTACTGAAGCTTTAGAACCGATTGAAGGCTTTCATGTGTATTCGAATTCGGCTGGGCGCAAAGGATACTCGGGAACTGCAATTCTTACCAAAACGAAACCCGTAAATGTGCAGCGCGATATGGGTGTTGCCAAGCACGATGAGGAAGGACGCATACTCACAGCGGAGTTTGACGAATTTTATTTGGTCAATACTTATGTGCCGAATTCAGGAAATAAGCTGGTGCGTTTGGATTACCGTAAAAAGTGGGATGCCGACATGGCCGATTTCCTCACGGATTTAAACCAACACAAATCGGTGATTTTATGCGGGGATTTAAATGTGTGTCACCAACCTATTGATATAGCACGACCCAAAGCGAATTACAATAAATCGGCGGGATATACACAAGTCGAAATAGACGGACTGAGTACTATTTTGGCACGCGGATTTACAGATTCGTGGCGCAACGCCCACCCCGATGAGGTGAAATACTCTTGGTGGAGCTACCGCGGAGGAGCGCGTCAAAAAAATATCGGCTGGCGATTGGATTATTTTTTG
Source organism: uncultured Cryomorphaceae bacterium (assembly GCA_913056155.1). GTDB lineage: Bacteria > Bacteroidota > Bacteroidia > Flavobacteriales_G > Salibacteraceae > Salibacter. Next base: position 101 of record CAJXMT010000097.1, on the reverse strand, counting down.
GTGAATAACGATTTGATGAGTAACGTAAGTGATTCTTTCATCAAAAACGAAATTCCGGGCTCTGATCATTGCCCGGTTGGACTTTCATTAGATATTTAAAT
>CAJXMT010000096.1 GCA_913056155.1 uncultured Cryomorphaceae bacterium | reverse complement strand
AAAAGAAGTAATGCGGCTTTAAAAAACAACAAATACAAAATACCCGGCAAAGGCATTACCGTAAATATGGCACCGGCCGATATCAAAAAGGAAGGCTCGGCCTACGATTTACCGCTGGCCATCGGCATACTGGCTGCGGATGAACAAATCAGCGCTGAGCGCGCCGACCAATACGTGCTGATGGGTGAAATGTCGTTAGACGGCACCTTACGCCCCATCAAAGGCGCATTGCCCATAGCCATTCAAGCGCGTGAAGAGGGTTTTAAAGGATTCATTTTGCCCGCACAAAATGCCAAAGAAGCTGCCATTGTTGAAGGTCTGGATGTGTACGGTGCCCACGACATTAAAGAAGTTATCGATTTTTTTGATCACGGTACAGGCTTGGAAAAAACGGTGCTCAACACCCGCGACGAATTTTCGCGCAAAGTGAGTATTTTTGATGTTGATTTCCAAGATGTAAAAGGTCAGGAAAACGTTAAAAGAGCACTGGAAATTGGAGCTGCGGGCGGACACAACATTATTTTGATAGGGCCGCCGGGCTGCGGAAAAACCATGCTCGCCAAACGCATCCCCACCATTTTACCGCCGTTGAGTTTAGAGGAAGCACTGGAAACCACAAAAATCCATTCCGTAGCGGGTACCATGGGCGATGAAACCGGCCTCATCACCTCGCGACCGTTCAGGCATCCCCACCACACCGTTTCTGACGTTGCCCTCGTGGGCGGCGGCTCAAACCCCAAACCCGGCGAAATCAGCTTGGCGCACAACGGCATCCTTTTTTTAGACGAACTTCCCGAATTTAAACGCGGTGTACTGGAGGTTATGCGCCAACCGCTTGAGGATAGAATTGTAACCATTTCTCGAGCCAAAATCACGGTGGATTACCCGGCGAGTTTTATGCTGGTAGCCTCCATGAATCCCTCACCCAGCGGTGATTTTTACGATCCCGCAACGAGTTCTGAGTCTGAAGAGTCTGTACGGCGCTACCTCAATCGCGTATCGGGGCCGTTGATGGACCGTATTGACCTTCATGTTGAGGTGCAGCCCGTACCATTTGAAAAACTATCATCAAAATCGGGCGGCGAAAACAGTGAAGCTATTCGCAACCGAGTAATCGAGGCGCGAGATATTCAGTATGAGCGATTTAAAGAGCAGCCCAATTTACACAGCAATGCCCAACTCACACCCAAAATGATGAAAAAATATTGCGATATTAATGAAGCCGGCATGCAACTGCTCAAAAATGCCGTTGAACGCTTGGGGCTCTCTGCACGCTCCTACGACCGTATTTTAAAAGTAGCGCGAACCATCGCCGATTTGGCCGGTGAAGAAAACATTCAAGCCGAGCATATTGCCGAATCCATTCAGTACCGCACACTCGACAGAGAAGGATGGACAGGCTAAAAAAACCGCTCACCACATTTTATTTACCGCTTTCCCGATTTAACATGCCGCATTCCCGGTTGGTGTTGCGGGACACACCTAATTGTTGAACATTTGTTTCATTAATAACAATCACGTTATATTCTTGCTCTTCTCGGAAGGTGGGTTGGTCTCCACCTTCTTTTTTTTTTGGTCAGAACCCAAAATACACCAAGCTTTTTAAGTATTTCCTTTACTTTTGAAGGACTTCATGAGAACTCAAACTTTCCAACAAACCGATTTATCCCGGGTGGCTTTTGAGGCCGAGCTCGATAGTTACGGAATTTTTTATGAACAGCATTTTTTGGGTTATGATGCTCCTGAAATTCACTATCGCTATCACGAGGAGAATCAAGGAGCAGTGACAAAAGCCCCGGACGTTACCCTTAAAAAACAAGTCATGCCGTTAGCAGAAAACCGGCTCTGACCATTGTAATCACAAAGAAGAACGGAAATACTACCTGCGAAATGCAAAGCGAAATACGGCATTGATTATTGCCCTTATTTTTGTGGCATCTGTTACCGGATTGCTTGTTTATATGATGATTGATCAAAACAAACCCGAAATTGCTTTTGCCGTTGCCGTTTTGTTGAGACTGTGTTATCTTATGGTAAGTTGGACGCAAACAGCTCTTATTAAAACGTATTTGCCGATAGGAAAAAATCAAAATTTAGGGCATAAAAAAAGGTGGAGACCAATCCACCTATTAAAGAGCAATAATATAGCGTGATTCGATTATTATTTAAGGCAATATTCGCACATTCAAGTAAGCAGAACAACGGAAAAAAGGAATGCGGTACGGTTGTACAGATAAACGGTAGTTTTTTATGTGTAAAAGGTATTTGCTGTTGTTTTCAATTGAGCATGTAATGGCGACAATAGCGCACGAGTGCTTCAAACTGTTTCATCTCTCGAGGGGTAGCGCCGTATTTTTGAAGTATTTTGGGGTAAGCTTTCGTGAGCAGCTCCAACTCGGGATTGTTATTGAGGTAAGCTGCGGAAAGGCCTCTAAAGCAGCGCAACCGGGGATTAAAGGCCTCCTCACAAGGTTCTCCGGGAAAGGCATTAAAAAGAGCATCTAAATGTCCTACGTCACTCAAGCGATTGAGGTAATCAAAACCTTCTTCCTCAAAAAATCGCTCCAGCGTTTTTACCGTGATACGATATGATTTTTCATCTTTAAACCGCAACCTGAAATACGGCTCACGATGGTACTTCCCGAAAGAGTTAATGGTGGTATTGCTGTGCGTTTTGAAATCTTGTAGTCCGTTAGTGCAATCTTGTATGAGTTCTTCAATGGGGTTTACACGGCTGCCGAATGTCACTTCCAAACGCACCTCATCACCGTAATTAGCCGGTGCAAAAATCACATTTTGAAACCCGCTGTTATACGTTTTTCTGAACTGCATAAATCCGTGGTGATACAAAAAACCGTGTTGTAAAAAAAACGGTGATAAGTCCTCCACCAAGCTGCGGAATTTAAATTCTTTCATAAAAGGCTAACACCTCGTTTGAGTTGATGTTCGAGCCGGAATTACATTTTCCCCGCCACCACACAAGCCTTTTTGAAATGCTTTACGTTGCCTAGTAAATCGAAAAGCTCTACGTGTAATGCCTGAGCCATCCTAAATTTTGTCTTCAGTTTTCCGCCATTTCAACTAAAGTACCGCACTTATCGGTCAACTCAAAATTCATTTCATTTGTAGTTCCAACTTTGTGTTTTTTAAACTCCACCAAATGAAATTCATAATTTGTAATATCAAAATTATTATTTGACTGATTGTCAATTTGTCCGGTAGAATACTCCAAATAATTTTCTTCTAATGCTTGAATTAATCTTTGATCACACGTTATATGAAAATAGGCTTTAGAATTTTCATACTCCGTCCTTGTTTGAGCGTATTTATACAAATAACTAGAAATCTTGAAAGACACATTAATTTTTGAGCCTGAGGTTGAAGGGTGGATTTTAATAATATTATTCTTACCTTCTTCAAAAATCGCCTCTTCTGACAAATAATCCCAATAAGTGGGAGATGTAATCACATATAGTGTATCCTCTTTTCCGTATTTTTCAATATCAGAAATTCTTATATTGACACTATTGGTGTAATAAGCGAATTGAAGCGGATAAAACTTACTGTTTGGCGAATTCATGCCGTAAACCCAACCTGATTGATTGAAGTTCTCAGCGCCGGAAGGAATAACCGTATAAATATTACGCACATTTTGCGACGAATACATCCAATGATCTGCAAAAGCGTACATAAAATCAAAATCTTGATATAAATCGGGAACATAATTTCCGGCTTCATCTTGTACATACATTTCTGTAACTCCCCCGTTAAAGTTGCACTCAATACTGATTTCCCCGCTGAAATAACCATTTTCATCCAAATCAAACTCGAAAGTTTCAGAACATTCGCCACCATGAGCGTATTCAGCAACCGTAATCAAGGTAACCTTTCCATTCGCTACGGGTTCACCTTTCTCGTTCATAACAACCCCTTATAAGTCAGGGGTTTGCTCCATTTTGACATCGTCTTTATTGCAAGCATGCAGTGCAGGGAGAAGAAAGAAGAAAATAAAAATCCGATTTTTGATTTGATGCTTTATAGTTTTCATATTTTAATTTTTTATTAATTAGCACTTACTTTGTTAAGTGGTTTTCAGTTTATCCCTTATATTATAAAACTCAATTTCACAAAATGAAATCAAATCAGCCGTCACAGTCGAGATTAATGCATCAGTTTTCTCCACCGTGGTGCTCGTAATTTGGAAAAACACATTCGTTATGAATTTCTATGGGAATAATTTGTGTTTTTCCCGGTGCTGAATAACTGAAATATCGAAATCCCGCAATTTCGTAATATGGGTTTTCTTTATTTTCAAGATGTGTTTTGTCCAGTTCCATATTTATGATTTTTTCAGCAGCAACTTTGTCACACGTGAAATAAAACAATTCCCCGAAATCATAAATATAGTCACTAACAGAGAAAGCATGTTTAAACACAAGAGGTGAAACTTCATTGTTTTTAACTTGATTAACTGAAAGTTTTTTTAACTTCCATATTTTTTTATCTACAACGGTTAGGTTTGATCCGTTATTATCGAAATTTCCTGAAATTGTATCTGAATTAAGATCATCAAGATATTCGTGATATGGACGACGCGATATAACATATATTGAGTCATTGGAAGGGGAAAATTCATTATCTGCAAAATTGAAATCAACTCGAATATTATTGTAGGCAAAACCATCCGGATAAAACAATAAATTACCTGAATCCAGGCCTTTTTTGCCGGCTTTTTGAGAATTTAGCCTTTCTATATCTATTGCAGCATACCTTTTCAAACTTCTTTCTTGTCCGCCTTGAGTAAAACTACGGTTACGTGGTGGGAACATTTGGTTAGGTAGCCACTTGCCGTTTTGATCTTGAACATATATTTCAAGTCTCGCATTCGATCCTTGACAAATGCCCTCTATATCCACTTCAAACGCACCCTCTGCATCAAGTGCTACTTCAATTGATTTTTCACAAGATTTTGTTTTAGGCCCGGATTTGCTTGAAACAAATTCAACGACTCCGTTTTTTACAGGTTCATCGTATTCACTCATAATGACACCTGATAATTTGAGATTCTCAACAGGTAGGGTTTCATCATTTTTACAACCAAAAAATAGAAGGATAAGAACAATTCCAAATGCATGTTGCTTACTAATTTTAAATTTCATAGGATTATTGTTTCTTTTATTAATTTCAGTGTTTCTGTTTTGCTCCCCGTTTTAATGCGTACGAGATAAATTTCTTTTTATTTAAGCGAAAATATAAATAAATATTAAAACAGAAAGATTTCACGTAAAAAACTTGCTTTTGAAAGAAATGTAAAAGTCAGCTAACATTATAGTCAATGTCATTCATGGATTAAATAACCGGCATAGCCATCAGAATAAAGCATTTTAAAATACCGGTTAATTCCGTACACTTTTGGTTCGTGTAGTAGAAAATTGTTTGTTGAACAACGTTGAGTTGAAATAAGTCAATATAGGCGCTGCTACATTTTCCCCGCCACTACACAAGCTTTTTTGAAATGCTTTACGTTGCCTAGTAAATCGAAAAGCTCTACGTGAATGACGTGGATGCCTATTGATGCTTTTTCGCCGTTTTCGTTTACACCGTCCCAAGTTAAAGCTCCGCGCCTGCCAAGTAGTTCATTTTGTGCCAAATTGCGAATGAGCCGGCCGTTTTGGTCGTAAATTTTGATGTTGGCCACATACCCGGGTTCTGAAAGTTCATAACCTATATTGAGCACGTCTTGATACCCGTCGTTGTCGGGAGAAAACGTTTCGGGCGAAACGGTGACTTCGTCTATTTCCGTTTCCAAATCGGCGCGTTGGGAGTTGACATAACCCGGCGTGGCAAAATTCACGGTTTGCGAGGCACTGTGCCAATTGCCGGGGTCGTTTGTGGGTCGACCCGGATCTAATCGCTCCAGTGAAACACCGCTTAAATCCCTCAAGATGCCAAAGTGATAATCTGCTGAGTAACTGAAATCATCAATAGTGTCATTGAGTGTGGAAACAATAATAACTCTGCCGTTACTGTTGGTCATGCGCGGCATGGACTGTGTGCGCAGGTTTTCAACCGCAGCTTGCGGATATTCCTCGGCGATGTTTTCTATATCGGGGGTAAGCGCCAGATAGCTGCCCGGCTCAACGGTATAATCGCCGGTAATAACCTCTGATGACGGATTGCCGGCTGAGTTGTCATAATCAAATCGCCAATTGTTCAGCGATACCGAATAGTCGTTGGGGTTGTACAACTCGATAAATCGAGAACCGCCGGTACGCGGATTGAACAACACTTCATTAATTACCACATCACCCGATTGCGGTACTCTGAACTGACGTACTGCATTTGCACCTGTAAGCGGTGTGCCTGCACAATCAAATGCGCTGTTGATACGCAGTTCATAAACTGTTTCTAAATCAAGCTGTGAGGCAAGCTCAAGCTCAACACGGCGCGGATTTTCAATATCGATGATTACAGAATCTAAATCCAACGCCGGTAAAAACAAATAATCTGCGGTATCTAAAGCACTCAAATCCATTCGGCGATTAAAAGTGACCGTTAACCGAGTCAGGCTGTTTACAACAACACCTGATATTTTAGGCGACTCTACCTCTGTATCGGGATCAAAAACGCTGTTTTGTGCACCGGGTGTGCCGCCGCGCTCGTCTATGCTCGAAGTCCAATTGTTTTGCCCTTCACAAAAGTCACGGGGATTTTTGCGTTCCAAGGTAAACCCGCCTTCCGATGCCTCTGAGGTATGCCACTGCCTGCGGTAGCTCAAGCGGTCAATCATTTCACCGTCGGCATTGGATAAAGTGAGGTCGTCATCATTGAGGTTCGGACTCGGGCCGCTTGAAAAAGCTATAACACGACCGTATTGCGCATAATCGGCTTCAAAAGCAGTTGTCGTGACAATGAGGAACTCTCCGGGAAAAATCACGGTATTGGGAAAGCCGCGGCTCGATGTTCTGTCAGCATAAGTCAAGTCTGCCAATCGCAAAGGTTTGGTTGTCAAATTATAAAACTCGGTAAATTTTTCTTGCGGCAAACTTCCCGCTTCCTCATCGGGGTTGTGATGCACTTCATTAAAAACCAGATCAAAAGGCCGCGGCTCAACGCCCAAAGCAAAATCAAAATCGGTATTTTGGGTAGTATTTCCCCAACAATCGGCAATATTACTGAGCGTTAGCGAGTAAACCTCTGCTGAGTCTATGGGGTTCTGAAAAAAAAGAGAAACCTCATTGTTATACGTTCCGCCAAGCGCCAAATTTGAACCGGTAACACCTTGATTCACATTAAAATGAGCAGGAATTACGGTGGATGAATCCAGGGTTTTGTTAAAAGTGATTTTCATTTCGGTTTCGGTCAGAACCTCAAAGCCCTCTGCAAAAGGCGGTTCAGTATCGGGAGTGATGTCATAAACGCTGTTTTGAGCGCCGGGAGTACCGCCGAGCGGATCATTTGAGGCTATCCAGTTATTGGCATTGCTGCACGGATCGTCGGGATTGATGAGTTCCAGACTGTAGCCGCCGCCCGATTTTTGGCTGTCGCGGTACCACGCTACTGTGTACACTACGCGATCGATACGCTCACTTTGCGGCGACCAAATGGAAATATCATCATCGCTGTTGCGCAAAACCGGCATTCCGGGCAGACCGATGACGTTGGGTATAAAATCAAATAAGGGGAGATCATCCTCATCCACCAAAACCAAGTATTCGCCCGGTAAAAGTGCATAGCGGGGCAATACCGCGGAGTTTGAATTGTCGTGAAATTCCCAATTGCGCAGGTCAAAAGCTTTGCCGGAAACGTTGTACAATTCCACGTACTCCGCTTCGGGCAATCCCACAACGGGGGTTTCATCGGGCAAAATTTCATTGATGATGACATCACCGGGATCAGGGGTTTGTGGAGTAAAAAATACAAAATTGCCGATTTCATTTTGGGTGGGATTTCCCGCCATATCTTCAACATTGTTTACGGTAACCGTGTATCTTACCTCACTTTGCAGCGGAGGCGTAAACAGCAAGTTCACCCGATTGGGCTGTGTGCCGCTCAAGTTGGCTCCTGCGGGATTGCCGATACCGTTGTCAATTGAGTAATTTTGCACATCGCCGGCTGTGGCGGGATCTACATCTTCATTAAAATACAGCGCTACCGAGGTTGCACTTTGCGCCACGGCACTGTCCAATACGGGCGCAATAGTATCGGGAATAATCGTTCCCGTTACATTGAAATCATCAAAGTAAATTAAGTTAGCCCGGGTTGAAGTGTAGGTGCAGCGCACACCAAAATACTCGGCTGTGAGGTGATTGTTGTCAACGGCGGTTCCCTGTGAGGTATAATTTCCCGAAAGTGCCGTATCAATTTCCAGTTCCCACTCTCCTGCGTTGTCGCGCGTTACGCGAATTTTCAGTTCGGGCGTTGTGGTTACGGTGCCGTCAGTTCCTTTGATGATTTGCGATGAAGAATTACCTGTTTGCCTGTACAGTGAAACGTGATCTACATTGCCCGAAAAACCACCTACGCGCACAAAGTAACCGTTTAGATTTTGCAGTAAATCCGGACTGTCACTGATAAGATACACCCGGCAATAGTTAGAGCCCGAGGGGTCAAAATCCATTTTCACGTAAAATTCCCATTGGGCATCAATAATGGCTCGGCTTCGCGTTGTTAAGTACGCTTCATTGGTGATGTTGTCGTTGAGTTGAAGTTGGTTCTGACCATTAACAATAAACAAACCGGTATCGCCTGTCCAATCCGGGTTTTGAGTAAAGTCGCCATCAGAGAAATCATCGGTGAATTGAGTGAAACCGGCAGCGGTCAACAAAACGAAAAACAGGAGTAGAATTTCTTTCATGCACTTAAAATGAGTGGTCAAAAATAGCAATTTTAGATTGGTTCGTAAAATACGGGTCATAGCCTGCCAAAAAGATAACAAATTCATCACTTGCAACTTTCTCAATTCACCAAATTGCACTTTTGAGTTATCGACACTGCATTTACAGGCTGTTAAAACACAAAAAAAATGCACCTTTGCGACAAAATTGAAACACGATGAAAATTGCAATTGCAGGTGCTACCGGAATGGTAGGCAGAGAGTTATTAAAAGTGTTGGCGCAAAGAGGTTTGCCCGTGAGTGAATTGATTCCGGCCGCATCACAAAAATCGGCAGGTAAGGAAGTGGAATTCAACGGCAAAAAATACAAAGTGGTACCCCTTGAAGAGGCGTTATCACAAAAGCCGGTACTGGCATTATTCTCGCCAGGCGGATCGGTTTCAAAAGAATGGGCTCCCAAGTTTGCGGCTGCCGGCACCACGGTTATTGACAATTCCTCAGCTTGGAGGATGGACAAAAACATTCCGTTGGTAGTTCCCGAAATCAATTTTGAGAGCATTTCAGCTAACGACCGCATCATCGCCAATCCCAATTGCAGCACCATTCAGCTTTTAATGGCTTTGGCACCGCTGCACCGCGAGTATGGTTTAAAACGAGTTGTAATTTCTACCTACCAATCCATTACCGGAACAGGCAAAGCAGCCGTGCAACAATTGGCTAACGAGCGTGCGGGAATTACGGGCGAGCAAGCCTACCCCTATGCGATTGACAAAAACTGCTTGCCCCATTGTGATGTGTTTTTGGATAACGACTACACCAAAGAAGAGATGAAGCTGGTGAATGAAACGCGCAAAATACTGGGCGATGACAAGATAGGAGTTACGGCAACCGCGGTACGCGTGCCCGTTGAAGGCGGACACAGTGAATCGGTAAATATCGAGTTGGAAAAGCCCGCTGATGTTGCGGCTATAAGAAAACTGATGCACGAAACGCAAGGTGTGGTTTTGCAAGACAACCCTCAAATGAATATGTATCCCATGCCTTTAACTTCTCAAGGTAAAGATGAAGTTTTTGTGGGTCGCATACGAAAAGACGAATCACACCCCAACGCTTTTAACCTGTGGATTGTTGCCGATAACCTGCGCAAAGGCGCCGCTACCAACGCCGTGCAAATTGCCGAAAAGTGGTTGGGGAGGTTTGGAAAGTAGTTTGGGAAATGCAGGGGAATTGATCTTAGTTGTATTTTCAATATCATTGCAAGCTTGAACAGTTGCATCACCGCGTTCACTCGATAAAATCTATCCAATAAAAAAGGGCGAGCTCCCGCTCACCCTTCGCTTTTCATTTTATGTAGAACTATTTCACCACAACACGATGCAGCGAAGTGCTTTCACGCTGTTGCACTTTCAAAAGGTAC
>CAJXMT010000095.1 GCA_913056155.1 uncultured Cryomorphaceae bacterium | reverse complement strand
AACAAAACCTTTTATATCGAGTTTTTGAGCCTGTTCCATCGCGTTTTTGCGGTAAAATACGCCTTGTACTTTTCCTGTAATGGTAAGATTAAGGTGTTTCATGGTATTGGAATTTAATCTGTTTTGATTAGGTAAAAGCAACATTTGAAAACGTTATTCGTTGAATGTTGCGATATATTTTTGCACAAAGTAAATGAGTAATTTAATACCAGAAGTATGACACCGATGAAATCATCAAATCCGGCTTTCAATTCCAAGGCGTTTGAAAGTGGAATATCGAGTTTTGCAGCCTCCGATTCAGCTGTTATGACGGTAAACGGCACAATCAACAAAACCTTAATGATGGGTTTTTTGTTGGCTGCTAGTGCGTCTTATGTATGGATGAACCCCTCAACTACTTTGATGTGGGTAGGCTTGGGCGGCGGTATTATTGCAGCCTTGGTGACAGTATTTAAACCCGATTTGGCGCATATAACAGCACCGCTTTATGCATTGTTAAAGGGGTTGGCATTGGGTATGATTTCACTCACTTTTGAAACTATGTACTCCGGAGGCGGCGGTATTGGCAGCAGTATCGTTTTTCAAGCGGTGACCTCAACTTTGGGAGTGCTTTTTGCGATGTTGTTTTTGTATAAATCAGGCATAATCAAAGTAACTGCTAAATTTAAAATGGGATTGATGGCGGCCACAGGAGGTATATTTTTCATGTACTTGATAAATATGATGTTGAGTTTTTTTGGCGCTTCGTTTTTGAGTATTGAAAACACTTCGTTTTTGATGATAGGTCTCAATATCGCAATTGTTGCCGTAGCTGCTCTCAACTTAATTTTGGACTTTGACTTTATAGATAAGGGCGTGAAAGCGGGAGCCCCAAAGCACATGGAGTGGTTCGCCGCTTTTGGACTGATTGTTACTTTGGTGTGGCTGTACTTGGAAATACTTAAATTATTGGCACGATTGAGTGGCAGAGATTGATTTTTTGAGAAGATTTTTTTGAGGCATGTTTAAAAATTTGCCGATGCTGCGTAGGTTGCATCGGCTTTTTTGTTCAATAATTTAATTATCAGTAATTTGGAAAATGAGCAAGTTTAAACTTCTCATATATAGTTTAACCTGTGTTATAACTTTATGATGCGTCGTTCACCTACTTTTGTAAACTTAAAATTGGAGTTTCTTCTATGAAGCGCAACTACATATACGCTTTAATTGTGATGATCACGATGGCCATGATTGCTTTAATCAGCATTCAGGTTTACTGGGTGTCTAACTCTTTTAGTTTGAAGCACGAGGAGTTTGTTCGCGATGCTAATGATGTTTTGGCAGAAGTTTCTGAAAAGTTGGAGCGAAATGAGGCAATCAACCAGCTTAAGACTCACAAACAGTTGCGCAGATATTTTACGGGAGACGATGATGTGGCTCGTGAGGTGGACTCTGAGGAAGATTGGGATTTTTCGGTTTTAAGAGAAATTACGCGTGAGGGAAATGATTTAGAGATTAAGTTTACCCAAGAACAAGAAGGGAAGAAATCAACACGTATCATAAGAAAAAAGGTTGATGACTTTATTAATGCCGATGATGATGAAGACCTGGATATTATCAATATGAATTTTTTGCCATCACCCAGAACTCAATTGAGTTTTAGAGAGGAAAGTGTGGGTGTTGACAGTGTTTTGGAGGCTCGAATTGAGGGTAAAAAGGCACTTGTAGGCGATATTGTAAAAAGTTTGACGGAGGTGGATTTTTATAATCCTATCGAGAAAAGGTTAGATATTTACGAGGTTGATTCCATATTGAATTTGGAACTCAAAGATAAAGGCATTGACGCGTTTTATAAATTTGCCGTTTTTGATGCTGATGACCATGTGAGGTTATCAAAGTTTGATGATATTGATACGGCATCGCTTTTAAAGTCTCCTTACTCAACAGTTTTATTTCCCAATGATATTGTTCAAAATCCGTATTATTTAAGAGTTCATTTTCCCCAAAAGGCAACCTTTATCTTTAAGTCAAATGCCGTGATGATGATCACTTCTTTTATGATCATTTTGGTGATTATGTCGATTTTCTATTACTCTGTTCGCACTATAATTGATCAAAAGCGCAACAGTATGATTAAGAACGATTTTGTTAACAACATGACACATGAGTTAAAGACTCCTATCAGTACAATATCGCTAGCTTGCGAGGCGTTAAAAGAACCTGTAATTGGTGGAAGCGCCGAGAGCGTTGCTCGATACACCAAAATGATCAGTGACGAGAATAAACGATTGAGTTTGCTAGTGGAAGATGTTCTTCAAAGTGCTGTTTTTGAAAAAGGAAAATTTAAATTGAATCTGGAAATTTTAGATGCTCATAAATTGATTGAGAGCATTATAAATAAAATGATGATTCAAATTAATGAACGCAAGGGAAAAATCAATTTGGATTTGCAAGCTAAACATCCGGTTGTGTGTGTAGATAAGGTGCACCTTTCAAATGTAATCTATAATTTGTTGGATAATGCCATTAAATACTCGAAGGGACCGCCTGAAATTTCTATATTATCAACCGATGTAAACAAAAACCTCAAAATCACCGTACAAGATCGGGGAATAGGAATTGCAAAGGAAAATCAAAAACAAGTTTTTGAAAAGTTGTATCGAGTTCCAACAGGAAACAGACATGACGTGAAAGGATTTGGTTTGGGTTTGAATTATGTCAAAATAGTTATGGAACGGCTTGGAGGTAAAATTACTTTGAAGAGTCAATTAGGAAAAGGAAGTAAGTTTAATTTATATATACCAAAACATGGAAAGAAAGCTTAGAATTTTAGCAGCAGAAGATGATCCCAATTTAGGATCTATTTTAGCAGAGTATTTAAAAGCAAAGCAGTTTGATGTAACGCTTGCTACAGACGGTCAGCAAGGCTTTGACGCCTTCACGAAAGGTGACTTTGACTTGTTGTTACTCGACGTGATGATGCCTGAGAAAGACGGTTTCACGATGGCAAGAGAAGTCCGTAAACTCAATCAAGATGTGCCCATCATTTTCTTAACGGCAAAAGCCATGAAAGAAGATGCCATTGAAGGTTTTAAAATTGGTGCAGATGATTACGTTACCAAACCGTTTAGTATGGAAGAGTTGATGTTGCGAATGAATGCGATTTTACGCCGCACCAATGAGCATAATGTGCTCAACAAAACGCAAAAACAGTTTGATATCGGCGAGTCGTATTTTGATTCACACGCCCAAGTACTTACTATAGGTGGTGAGGAAGTGAGGTTGACTTCGAAAGAAAATCATCTGTTGAAATTGCTTTGTTTGAACTTGAACAACATTTTGGAGCGAGAATATGCTCTCAAAGCAATTTGGGGCGATGACAGCTATTTCAACTCTCGAAGTATGGATGTTTACATTACCAAACTTAGAAAGCATTTGAAACCCGATAATACATTGGAATTAATCAATGTTCACGGCAGAGGTTTTAAACTTATTGAAGTTGCCCAAAGAGATAAAGACGGCAAGAGGAAATAAGAGCTTCATTTATTGGATCACAAAGGCACAATTCCTTCCGGAATTGTGCCTTTATTTTTTGAGTGATTCCGGAGATTAGTTTCTTTTTAGTATCATTGCAACATGCCCGAATTAAAAAAGAAACATACAAACTTTGAAACTCTCCTCGCCCGTTTTCGACAAATCAGAAATCAAACGGAAACTATTGCGGGTCCGCTAAAAGTTGAGGATTACGTGGTGCAACCTAAACCATTTGTGAGCCCGCCTAAATGGCACCTGGCACACACTACTTGGTTTTTTGAAACGTTTGTTTTAAAAAAGTTTTTACCCGGCTACAAGGTGTTTAATCCCCAATTTGATTTTTTGTTCAATAGTTACTACAATGCTTTGGGGAACAAACTAAAGCGCGAAAAAAGAGGCTTCTTAACCAGACCTGAAACAGCTGAGGTGTATAAATATCGAGAGTATGTGAATCAAAACACAGAGCGGTTGTTAGAGGGAGAAAGCGCCGGCAATGAAAACGCGGCCGGCATAATGGAACTGGGACTTCAGCACGAGCAGCAACATCAAGAGCTCCTGTGGTATGATATCAAATATATTTTGGGAACTCAACTTTTTTTCCCTGCATACGGTATTCACAACCCCCTCAAGCGCGATGATCAAAAAACAAGTAACGGTTTTGTACATGTTAAAGGCGGTGACTATACCATAGGGTATCGCGGAGATGGTTTTTGCTATGACAATGAGTTAGGGGCTCATGAGGTGAAAGTACGAGATTTTTCGATAGCCCGTTCTTTAGTCACAGTTGGTGATTACTTGGAATTTGTGCAAAGCGGCGGCTATGAAAAATTTGAATTTTGGCACGATGACGGTTGGTCATTTATAAATCAAAACGGCATAAAAGCACCGCTGTATTGGGTTTTGAATGATAAATACTTACAGATTTACACATTGTGCGGATTGCAAAAAGCAGCCTTAGAAGAACCGGTTAATCACCTTTCGTATTATGAGGCTGCCGCATTTGCCAAGTGGAAGGGCTGTCGTTTGCCCACTGAGTATGAATGGGAGGCAGCCGCTGATCAATTGAACTACGGCACGCGTTGGGAATGGACGGAAAGTGCTTATTTACCTTACCCGGGTTTTCGCGAATTTAAGGGAGAGGCCGCAGAGTATAACGGTAAATTTATGGTCAACCAAAAGGTGCTGCGCGGAGGAAGTGAAGCCACACCGGTCAACCATTTTAGGAAAACCTACCGCAACTTTTTTCACCCCGAAATGCGTTGGATGTTCAGTGGGTTGAGATTGGTGAAGAATTAAATTGAATTGAAATATTAAGGTATTTAGCTGTTGAACGACTACATGCCGAATAAATAAAACCAAGTGCAAAACGAAATAGTAAGCGAAGTAGCAAAAGGATTGGGTTGCGAAAAACAAACCCTGCCCTCGAAATATTATTACGATAAAAAAGGAGACGAGCTATTCAGGCAAATTATGAAATTGCCCGAGTATTATCTGACCAATTGTGAATATGAAATATTAAAAAACCGGGGCAGTGAAATTATATCAACGGCTTTCTCAAACTCCAAAGCCGGAAACCTGGTTGAGCTGGGTGCGGGAGACGGCTACAAAACCAAATTACTACTTCATCGCATAGTTAAAGAGAAGTTGAATATTCGCTATGTACCGGTTGATATATCGCAAAATATATTGGATTTACTTTGTGACGAGGTGGAACAGGAAATTCCTTTACTTCAAGTAAACCCCGTTTGTGCAGATTATTTTGAGGCTGTGAAAAAAGCGAGTAGTGAGGGGGTTCCCAACCTTATCTTGTTCTTGGGAAGCACCGTGGGGAATTTGCGAGAAAAAGAACAAGAAGTGTTTTTTTCAGATTTGTCCGAATCTTGTAATTCAGGTGATACTGTACTCACCGGCTTTGATTTGCAAAAAGATCCCGATGTTATTTTAGCGGCTTACAATGACAAAGGAGGTGTTACACGTGCCTTTAATCTTAATTTAATCAGTAGGCTGCAAAAAGAAGTTTCTGCTGATTTTAAGCCCGAAGACTTTGAACACTATCCTTGTTACGATCCGCTTACCGGCTTGGCGCGCAGTTTTTTGGTGCCGCAAGTAAATAAGGTGCTTACCCTAAATAATCAAAAAATACAATTGGAAAAGGGGCGTGCTATACACTGCGAAACATCACGGAAATATACGATAAAACAAATTGAGGAATTGGCTCACCGCAATAATTTTGAGATTCTTAAGCACTATTTCGACGATAAAGCGTACTTTGTTGATTCTCTGTGGCGCAAAAAAGACTAATCTTGATCAGAACCTAAATAAAATACGAAATGAAAGCTATTTGGAATAATAAAGTCATTGCCGAGAGCGATGAAACCGTAAGTATTGAAGGAAACGAGTACTTTCCGCCGGAAAGTATTAATTGCGAATATTTGCAAGATTCTTCTTCAGAGACGTTTTGCCCGTGGAAGGGAAAGGCCGGCTATTATAATATTCGTGTAGAAGGCCAAATCAACAGAGATGCGGCTTGGGTTTACAAAGATCCTAAAAAAGCCGCCGAGAAAATTAAAAATTACCTCGCTTTTTGGAACGGGGTAGAAGTAACAGAGTAATTGATTATGAAAACAGTATTAATAACGGGAACCACTTCCGGAATTGGTTTTGAAACAGCTAAAGCACTTAATAAGGCCGGGCACACCATCCTCATGCTGAACCGGAACGCGGAAAAATCCGAGAAGGTGATGAGCCAAATGCCTCAACCTGCACATGTCGATTTTTACCGATGCGACCTTGCAGATCTTCGCTCTGTGAAAAAAGCAACAGATGAGGTTTTGAAAAAGTATGAGTCACTTGATATTTTATTGAACAATGCAGGAGGCATTGTGCCCGAAAAAGTGATGACCAAAGACGGTTATGAACTCACCTTTCAAATGAATCAACTCAGTCACTTTTTACTGACTTACGAAATGCTTCCGCTGCTTAAAAAAGGGAAGGAACCTCGTATTATTACCTTGAGCTCTGAAGCACACAGAGCTGCCAAGCCCGATTTTGACGATTTAGAATGCGAAAACGGCTACGCTTCTTTCACCGCTTATGCCAACGCAAAACTCTACAATTTATATTTTGCTAAGCAGCTGAGCAAAGAGTTGAAGTCATCGGGAATTGCAGCCAATGCCTTGCATCCGGGTGTGGTAAACACGGGTTTTGGAGATAAATACAAGGGCATAATAGGCAGCTTAATTAAGCTGCTCAAACCTTTTTTAATCAACGCGCAAAAAGGCGCTCAAACTTCAATTCATTTGGCGGCAACTGAGGCGGGTTATGAAAAATCCGGTCTTTATTTCAAAAATAAAAAGCCGGCAAAGCCTCATAAACTCGCATTTAATGAGGAGTTTGAGAACAGGTTAAAGGCAGCTTGTATTGAGAGAATTGAAAAAACTCTGGGCTACAATCCGGTAAAATAACGGGTTATTACGCTATTTTATCGCCCGCAGCTACAGAAGGTTTTTCAGGACTCATGAAAGACAACTCGCCTTCCGAGCCCTCGGCCATCAGCAACATACCGTGAGATTCTATTCCAAAAATTGATTTTGGTTTTAAATTAGCAAGATATACAGCTTTTTGGCCTATTACACTTTCGGGTTTGTAATGCTTAGCGATGCCGCTTACAACAGTCCGTTTTTCAGCACCCGTATCTACAGTGAGTTTCAATAATTTTTTAGCTTTGGGAACCGCTTCTGCATCAATAATTTCGACTACGCGTAAATCCATCTTGGTAAAATCCTCAAAATTGACATCAGGCATAGCCTTCATTTCTTGTTCTTTTTGCTTTTGTTGTTTCTTAGCATTGAGTTGCTTCACTTGATTCTCTACTTGTTCATCGGTAATTTTTTCAAAAAGCAAAGCCGGTTTTTCTATCGGTTGCCCCGAAACGATGAGCTCAAAATTTTGCGTTAAATCCCAATTTACACCGGTCAAATTCAAAAAAGCCCGCAGTTTCTTCGCTGTATGCGGTAAAAACGGCTCTGATAATAAACTCAGTTGACCCGCTACTTGAATGGCATTGTTCAATAGGGTTTTAACCCGTTCGGGATTGGTTTTAAAAACCTTCCAGGGTTCCGTATCGGCCAAATATTTGTTGCCGGCACGCGCAATTTTCATGACCTCTTTTAATGCTTCGCGGTAACGGTGCTGGAGGATGAGCTTACCCGGTTTTTGATTGATGCGTAATATTTCTTCTTGCAATTCTAAATCTATGGGCTCTTGTTTGCCCGGCTCGGGAACTTTGCCTTCAAAATACTTGTGGGTAAGTACTAAAGCGCGGTTTACAAAGTTGCCTAAAATGGCCACTAGTTCATTATTTACGCGAGCTTGATAATCTTTCCAAGTAAACTCGCTGTCTCGCGACTCGGGAGAGATACTCGTAAGCACATAGCGCAATTCATCTTGTTTGCCGGGAAAGTCTTTGAGGTACTCGTGCAGCCAAACCGCCCACTCTCTTGAGGTGCTTATTTTATCGCCCTCTAAATTTAAAAATTCGTTGGCCGGAACGTTTACCGGTAAATTAAAACTACCATGTTCCTTCAGTAGTATAGGGAATATTATGCAGTGAAAAACAATATTGTCTTTCGCAATAAAGTGGGTGAGCTCGGCATTCTCTCCTGACCAATAATCCATGTAATTTTTACCGCCCGATTGTGCCCAAGCTTTTGTTGCCGAGATGTAGCCGATGGGGGCGTCCATCCAAACATAAAGCACCTTACCTTCAGCATCTTTGACGGGAACAGGCACACCCCAATTTAAATCGCGCGTCATAGCTCTCGGCCCTAGTCCGCCGTCAATCCAACTCAGGCATTGGCCTATAACTTGATTTCGCCAAGTTGCGGGATTGTGATGCGTTTTGCCGTTCAGTGTTCCTTCTTTTACCCAATCTCGCAACCACTTTTCGTGTTTTTGCATAGGCAAAAACCAATGAGTGGTTTTACGCAGCTCAGGAGTTTTTCCCGATAAAACCGATACGGGATCAATTAACTCTGAGGGATTTAAACTCGAACCGCATTTTTCGCACTGGTCGCCGTAAGCCTCAGAGTGGCCGCATTTAGGGCAAGTCCCCTTGATGTAGCGATCGGCTAAAAATTGTTGGTGAGCCACATCGAAAAACTGCTCTTTTTCTCGCTTTTCAAACGTATTTTTTTCATTCAGAACCTGAAAAAACTCCTGTGCGGTTTTGTGATGATCTTCTCCTGAAGTACGGTGATAAAAATCGAAGTCAATGCCGAACTCTTCAAAGGTTTTTGAAATTTGAGCGTGGTATTTATCTACAATCTCTTGAGGGGTAGTGCCTTCTTTCAATGCACGCATCGTGATGGCTGCTCCATGTTCATCAGAGCCGCAAATAAAAACAGCATCTTCACCTGTCAATTTCAAATACCGCACATATATATCGGCCGGTAAATAAGCGCCCGCGATGTGACCAATATGAAGGGGGCCGTTTGCGTAAGGCAAAGCCGATGTGATGAGATGTTTTTTACCTGTTGTAGACATGCTTGTATCTTTTGCCGCAAAGATAAGAACAGGGCACACTTTGATGCATGAATACTGCGGTTATTAAATGGAAGATTCGGCGTGTAAAATCGCAGCTTATATACAAAGTGATCACTTCGGGTTTCACACATGAATTACCTTTGTCAAAATTTTTGAGTATGATTTCGTTAGGAATAATTCGTGAGGGCAAAACACCGCCCGATAAAAGGGTGCCGTTAACGCCGGTACAGTGTGCTGAATTAATGGGGAAATACGGTAAACAATTGCAAATTAACGTACAGCCTTCTTCTGTGAGGTATTGCGCCGATGCCGAATATTCCCGAGCCGAGGTGCCAATACGTGAAGATTTAAGTGATTCACAAATTTTACTGGGCGTGAAGGAAGTGCCTATTCATGAGTTAATGGCCGGCAAGCACTACTTTTTCTTTTCGCATACTATAAAAGAGCAGCCCTATAACCGCGATTTACTCAAGGCGGTTCTTGAACGAAACATTACCTTAACAGATTGGGAGTGCCTGACGAAAAACGGTTTTAGAATCATTGGGTTCGGCAGGTATGCCGGTCTTGTGGGAGCGTATAACGGGTTACTTACCTACGGTAAAAAATATGAGGCATTTCAATTGAAGCCCGCCCACCGTTGTGCGGGTTTAAAGGAGATGTACCGCGAATTAGGAAAAGTGAAATTACCACCCGTAAAAATAGCACTTACCGGCCGGGGCAGAGTGGCGCAAGGAGCTGTGGAAATTTTAGAAGCTTGCCAAATAAAGCGCGTATCACCCGAAGATTATTTGAATCAAAACTATGATGTGCCGGTTTTTACGCAATTGGGTGTAGAGCACTATAACATCCATGAATCGGGTGAAAAGCGCAGCGATGAGGATTTTTATAAAAATTATACCGAGTATAAGTCAGATTTTTTCCAATACGCACGGGTAACTGATTTCTTTATTGCCGGTCATTATTTCGCCGAGGGCTCGCCTTTTTTGTTTACACGTGAACAAGCAAAAGACGAGGAGTTTAAAATAAAGGTAGTAGCCGATATCAGTTGTGATATTGACGGCCCCGTGGCCTCTACCCTACGGCCCTCGACCATCGAAAAACCCATTTACGGCTACGATGCCGAAATGGAACAAGAAACAGACTTTAAGTCTCCCGGTGCCATTGCCGTTATGGCTGTTGAAAATTTACCGGCCGAAATT
>CAJXMT010000094.1 GCA_913056155.1 uncultured Cryomorphaceae bacterium | reverse complement strand
TCGTTTTTAATCGCCGAATACGATGAGTCGCGCCGGTGTTTACGCACCACCAAACTCGTTATTGGCGAAGGCAGCGCGGCTTTGGGCGTTGAACTCCCCAACGTATTCACGCCCAATGGCGACGGCGTCAATGATATTTTTGAACCGTTGGGACCGGTCAACCACGTATGCGGCACGTTGCAAGTGTACAACCGCTGGGGCAACTTGGTAC
The DNA here is from genome assembly GCA_913056155.1 of uncultured Cryomorphaceae bacterium. Taxonomy (GTDB): domain Bacteria; phylum Bacteroidota; class Bacteroidia; order Flavobacteriales_G; family Salibacteraceae; genus Salibacter. Next base: position 10,156 of record CAJXMT010000094.1, on the reverse strand, counting down.
ACGAAACCCTTGAAGGCGCCGGCATCAGTTGGAACGGTCGCAACTTCTCGGGCGAACCCGTTCCCGAGGGAACGTATTTTTACGTGTTCACGAGCGGCGATGAAGTGGTGAAGGGGAGTGTTCAGGTTTTGAGGTAGCTCGCGATGCTCGCCGCACGGGGCATGGTGCGCGGTTGCTCACTGCGTTCGCAGCATAGGGCACAGGAGGCTGTTTTGGGTTTGCCGGGCGATTTCGTAAGGGGTAAGGCCCACCAACGCATGTCCCCAATTTCCGCCAATGAATTGGGGACAAGTATTGGTGGAAGTTGGGGGCAAGGGTGAGGGGTAAAGCGTACAGCGGGTGCCCAACGCATAATTTGTAGTTTTTGCTCGAACTAAAGTGGCCTCCTTATGAAAGGTTCCTGAATGCGCGGGATTCCCTGTGGTCAGAAGGTGGAGGTGGAGTCGATTGAGCGTCAGTCACGTGAATAGCGTTAGAAAGAGAACTAAGGGCTAAAGTAAAAAACACTCGACAAGGCGGCGAGCCTAATTCTTACATTTGTCCCCAATTTGCCGGCTCATCTCTTACTTTTTACGCCTGACTGAAACGAATTCCGTTACTTAAATGTTGGTTTTTACTTGTCGGTTGAGGGGTTGATGTTCCGGAAAGTCTCGTTATGTCCTTATTTCACAAGGGTAAAGAGTCATTCAGCCTACATAATTATTATCATTGTTGTATTTTTAATGGTTTTACAGTTCACAAACCCCATTGCTTATAAACAGCAGACGGGTGATACTTTTTCTTTTTAAACGGCGTTTTTTAAATGGAGAAAATTACGTTTGCAAACATGTATCTCAAGTGGATTAAAAGAATAGTATTTGGTGTTTCGGCACTGGTTGTGGCGGTAACGGCAGCAGCTGTTTTTGCGGGATATTATTATCGCGATTCCTTTGTGCCCGTCATTACCAAAGAGCTCAATAACCGGTTGAAAACCGAGGTTCATGTAGATGAAATTCACGTTACTTTCCTCAAGCACTTCCCAAAAGCTTCCATTGAGTTTGAAGGCGTCACGACAATGGGCAGCGATCACACCCTGCATGCCGATACTTTATTCAGTATAGAAAAACTCTATCTATCTTTTAATTTGATTGACTTGTACAAAGGGAACTTTACCCTTTCACAAATTGAAGCCCAAAACGGCTTTGTCAATATGCGGATAAATGAGGCCGGGATTTCGAATTTCGAATTTTACGAATCGGCAAAAGAGGATACGGCCTCCGGTTCTTTTCAAACAGCCTTGGAAAAAGTGGTGCTGAAAAACATCCGTTATCGATTCAGTGATTTGCCTCACGAGGCACTTTATGATTTTTATATTCAGGACCTGACGGGAAACGGCAATTTTACTGACGGGGAAAGTCAAATTGCGATGTACGGCAATATTGACAATAAAAAGATTTTACTTTCCGGTGTATCGTATTTGCCCGGTGAAAATATTCAGCCCGATGTGGCACTGGAAATGAATCCCAAACGTGATTTTTATCAAATTTCAAGGGGGATCGTCAAAGTAAGGAATAAGCACCGTTTTGAGGTAAAAGGCAAATACACAGGAGGCGGAGCGTTTGAATGGAGGTTTAAAGGGGACAACCTCGATTTTGATGCGGTAAAAGCTCTTACTCCGGCTGTTTGGGCAAAATCGTTTAACGAGTTGCAAGCTTCGGGAAACCTCGAGTTTCAAGGTAGGGTTAAGCGCGACCGCGGCGAAAGCATACCCGATTTTACAAGTGACTTTATATGGCAAAAAGGCCGACTCGATATCCCTGAGCAAAACGTTTCGGGACGAGACTTGTATTTGAGAGGGAAATTTATGCGCAATGCCCGTGAACATAAAACCGGCACGCTTTCTATAGACTCCATAAGCTGTGTGCTCAACGGCGGTGCGTTTTACGGGCGCCTGTATGCCAAAAATCCCGAAGCATTGCAGTTCAAAGCTTTTATTTCGCATCAAAATAACTTGGCGGCTTATGAAAATGTGTTGTCGAGTGACACCCTCGATATTTTGAAGGCAAACTTTGATGTAAGCGGTTATTTATCGGGAACGGTAATTCCGGGAGACAGTTTTAACTTTGACAAGTTTACAGCCTTTGGCAAAGACATAAAACTAAATGTGAAGAACGGCGAAGTTGCACTCAAAAACTCACCGCTGCATTTTTCAACATTACAAACCGCTTTGCGCATTAAAAATAACGATGTTTTTGTGGATAGCTTGAGTGCCGATTTATTGCAAAGTCCCGTATCGCTGCGCGGAACATGGCGCAATGCCCTGGGCTTTATGGCCGGGCAAGATGAAATTTTCAGGTTTTTCGGCAGCGCAAAATTAGAATCGGTGAACTTTCAAAAATTATTTCCCGGAGAAGAAAACGGCGGCAATGAAAAATTTGAGCTCCCTTCCAATTTGTTGGTTGATTTGAGTACGTTTGAAGTGCGCAACTTTACGTATAATAAATTCAATTTACGTGATGTGGCGGGTCAATTTTCAATCAGGCCCGGCAACATTCGTTTTGAAAACTTAAGTGCACAAACACTGGGTGGCAATGTAAAAGGAGATGCCGCCATTACCGATGAACCGGCTAAAGTAGACTTTAAAGGGGATGCGCGTGATATAGATATTACCGCCCTTTTTGAATCATTTAATGATTTTGGCAGTGAAGACTTGGTTGCCGAAAATGTAAAAGGCAGACTCAACACGGCGTTTACCGTCATGCTGCCGCTCAATGAAGTCGGCTCTCCCGATTACGATTTTATGGCCGGAGTTGTTGATTTTGAAGTGAAAAACGGCGAGCTGATTGATTACAAACCCCTGCAACAAACAACGGCTTTTGTACGTGAAAATAAAATCTTGAATGTATTCATTAAGCTCGACGACTTTGAGGAAAGACTTAAACACATTCAATTTGAAAAACTTTCCAATACTGTTAAGGTGCGAGAAGGCGTTTTATACATTCCCGATATGAAAATATATTCATCGGCATTGGATATTGAAGTGGGCGGTGAACAGCATTTTAGCGGCAAAATAGATTATGCACTCAACTTCAACATTAAACAAGTGCTGCAAAAAAGCCGTGTACTAGAAACAGAATACGGTTATATTGAAGATGACGGCAGCGGCGGTAAAATCATTTTTTTACTCGTGGGCGGAACGGTTGACAACCCCATAGTGAAATTGGATAAAATACGCTCCCGCAAAAAGACCAAAGAAAACATCAAAAAGGAAATAGAAATGACCAAAGCTGTTTTAAAAGAAGATTTCGGGCTGTTTAAAGGGGATACTACTTTGCCTGATATTCGTGAACCGGAACGACAAGATATGCAGATAGAATTTGATCCCGAAGCCGGCTACGGCGATGAACCTGCTGAGGGTGATTCGGGCTCTGACCAAAACCGGGATACGACAGAAACAGAGCAAAAAGGCTTTTTTCAAAAAGTGAAAGAAAAAGTAGCCCGTGATAAAACAAAGGAAGCCGATTTTGACGATTGGGATTTTGAGGATGACGATTTTTAATGCTGCTTAAGAGCACACCGGTTTCACATCCGGCACAAAACTTGACTTTGTAATACCGTAAAACAAATTGCTATGAATAAAGCTATCATCATGTTGGGCGTTTTTATAGGTTTAACGGCGGCCAACGCTCAAAAAGATACGAATCCCGAGCATATCGAAACGGCCATAAAGGAATTGCACCGTGTAAATTATCCCGTTTTTAAGCCGGGTGAACGCATTGACTATTTAATTCATTACGGCATGGTGCACGCAGGAAAAGCCACCATTGAGGTAAAGGAGAAACCCGTTAAAATGAACGGGAGAGAATCTTACCACGTTATTGGCAAAGGTGTGAGTACAGGAACGTTTGATTTCTTTTTTAAAGTACGTGATACGTACCAGTCATTTATTGATACTGAAAATTTGCATCCGCATTTGTTTTTGCGCGATGTAAATGAGGGAGGATACAAAAAAGTGCAGAATTACTCTTTTCATCAAGAAGAAAATTACGTAAAATCAAACAAAGGCGACAGCGCAAGTATTCCCACCGGTATTCAAGATATGATTAGCGCTTTTTATTTTGCCCGCACACTTGATTTAACCAAGTATAAGCCGGGTGACGTTATTGTGTTGTACGCTTATGTGGATGACGAGCTGGAACCGGTGAAAATGCGTTTTATGGGGAGGGAAAAAATAAAGGCCAAAGCCGGCACATTTAAAACCTTAAAATTTCAACCTATCGTGCAAAAAGGGCGCGTTTTTAAAGACCCCGAAGATTTGATTGTTTACGTAACCGATGATAAAAACAAAATTCCGGTTCTCGCAAAGGCTAAAATATTGGTGGGATCTATAAAAATGCAGTTAACGGGGTTTGAAAATTTAGCCCACCCTGTAGCTCAAGTGCATTAACCTGTTGTTATTGCGGTTCCTTATTTTATTTAGAAAGTGCTGTTTTGCAGCACTTTTTTTTATTCTAATACCAAAGTAGGTTTATCTTTTTTCTGTGTTTGTGCATTGCCGCCGTTCTATTAGTTTTGTATCCAACTTTACCCAATTTACATGGAGCTAAATGATTTTGTGAAAAATAAAATTTGGCTATCAGGAGCGCTTGGTTTTATTTTTTGCCAAATAGCTTTTGGTCAGAACCCTTACGGAGGTGATTCCCTGGAAAAGTACAAGCGCATGCCGCCGCAGGTGGGAGTGAAAAAAATGGAGGCGGCCATCAATCACCCCGAGTTTAATAATGACAGCTTACTGGTTAACTATTTGGGATCTATACTATTTCGCTATCGAAAATCAAAATCGCCGGATACGCTGATTACCATACCGCGTAGAATGTTGAAAGTTGCGCGCATGATAAACGATACGGCACTAATAGGTAAAAGCCTGCTTGCACACTCCTGGGTTTTTAGAGGTATGGGACGCTCTGATTCAACTTTGTACTATGTACAACAAGGAGAAAAATTTGCAAACCTGGCAAAAGATACAAGCATGCAGTTGAATGCTTTAAATACTTTGGCCGCTGTTTATTATGATTTAAGAAACGATAGTTTACAAAAGCATTATTTGATGCGGGCAGAGAAGCTTTCAAGGGATGTCGCCTTCATCAAACAACGGCATTTAATTACATCCAACTTAGGATATACTTTTTTAAAGGAGGAAAACTTTGAACGGGCAATAGAACTTTTTTTAGAAGCCGATTCCTTAATGCGAAAGGCTACTCCTTCAAACTATTTCGGCTTTTTCTTAAATTTCAATCACCTTACAGATTGTTACGAGAAACAGTTAAAATACAAACGGGCCTTGCAATATTCCGATTCTACAAGGAAATATGCCAGCCTCACCGGCAGTAAGCCGCATATGATCATTGCCGGAACTCATTATCGGGTTTTAAAAATTGAAAATGATGAATCTGTAGCCAAAGATGGCTTTTATTTGGAGTTGAATTCCTTTGATGTTGAAGGCCTTCCTGTAGATGAACGCTTGTCTTTGTTGCGATATAGGATGAAATTGCAAAGTTACTTTGGGGATTACAGCGATGCTTATCAAACATCAAGGAATTACGCACAATTGAGAGATTCGCTCAATACGGCAGATTTGCGCAGCAAAATCACAGCAGCACGCGAAGCCTATCAAGCCAATCAACGCGAGAAGGAAATTATGCAATTGGAAAAAGAAAATGAGATTTCTACTTTACATTCTGAAAAGCGAAAAGGTCAAATAGCTGCACTTTCCCTATTGTTGATTGTAGTGTTTATTGCCGGGACAAGTTTGATTTTTTACAACCGAAAACTCAAAAAAGCTCGGGTAGAGCTCCAAAAGCTCAATGAAACCAAAGATCAATTTTTTGCTATCGTTTCACACGATTTACGCAATGCAACTACCGCATTTCAAGATTTGGGTAAAATCATCAAGAAGTACGTGAGTCGCGGAAATACCGAAAAACTGGAAAGTTTGGGGTCTAAAATTGACAACGAAGCGGATCATCTCAACACACTGCTCGATAATCTCTTAAATTGGTCAATGACGCAGTTAAAAGCCGTTCCTTCCAAACCCGAAAAGTTAAAACTGAATGAGAGAACTCGCGGCATTATAGAATTGTTTCAAAATCATGCGAATTCTAAGGAAATTGAGTTAGACAACCGGTTACCCGAGAATATAACAGCTTATGTCGATCCTCATGCTTTTGACTTGGTGATGCGTAATTTGGTTGGGAACTCCCTCAAGTTTACCCAGCAGGGCGGCAAAATAACCATTACCGGCGTTATTGAGAACAATAAAGTAAAGTTACAAGTTCAAGACAACGGAAAAGGAATGAATGAGGATAAGCTTAAAAAGCTTTTTAATATTGATGAGAAAAAGTCAACCAAAGGAACTCAGGGTGAAAAAGGCAGTGGCTTAGGCTTAGTGCTGTGCAAGGAGTATGTAGAGCTCAATGGCGGAGTCATTAAGGTAGAAAGTCAACCGGGAAAAGGAACTACCACAACAGTAGAATTACAAAAAGCAGCGTAAAAAAGTGAAGCGAGTAAGAGTTTTAATTGTTGAAGACGATGAGTTGCAATGTGAAAAGCTGGAAAATTTAGCTGAGGACTTGGGATACGAAGTCGTACAAACTGCAGATACTGCCGGAAAAGCCATTAATTTAATCAACAGTGTGCAACCTGATGTGGTACTGATGGATATTGACCTCAATGATGATATGGACGGAATTGATGTTGTAGAAAAAACAAATCAAAATACCGACTTCGCTTTGATTTACATTACTTCCCTTGCTGATTACAACACGGTGCAAAAATTGCAAACTACAGATCCTGATGCGTATTTGATTAAACCGGTCTCAGAGCCGCAATTAAAAGCTGCTGTTGAACTGGCTGTTCTGAAAAGAACTCAAAATCAAAAATTACTCACTCAAGATTATAAAGAAAATATGAACTGTTTGGGTGGAGTGCTGAACAAGGCAATCTTTGTAAAAATAGGTGAAACGCTTAAAAAGTTTGATTTTGATGAAATATACTACTTTCAAGCCGCTAAAGATAAGTACTGTGACATTGTCATGAAGGAAAAATCTGTTGTGGCCCGCACAACACTTGCCGAGCTGGAGGAACTGCTCCCGGCTGAGGTGTTTATTAGAGTTCACAGGTCAATACTGGTAAATATGAAGCACATCAGCACGGTAAACAGAAATTTCCTGATTCTTAATAATGAGCTCAAGTTACCTTTGGGTAAGACATATAAGTCAGATTTATACGCTAAAATGCGAATAGTGGGCTAAAAGTTCGCATTGGAAGGTTGCTGTTTTTTAACTGCCGGTTTAGATGTATTCAAAGACAAATTTGAGCCGTTTAGGGAATTTCTACAATGTTCAAAAGGATACAAAATAGTTTTGAGCTCTATTAAAAGGAGTAGTTCAAAGCGGCATGAAGTATTTGGTTTTAACATTTGTATTTGTAGGGTTATCGTCCATTTATAATGCACAGGACTTATCCGGTGTAGCGGATGAAAAACCTTTGAAAGTAGGAGGAGGCATCAATGCGTCCACTTCTTTTTATGACGTGTCGGGGATTGAAAATCGGCGTCAGCCGCTGTTTTGGCAAATTAATGCGAATGTAAACTTTGATGTTTTCGGTACATCCGTGCCATTTTCGGCTACATTTTCAAATCAACAAAGTGACTTTTCCCAACCTTTTAATATTGTGGGTGCAAGCCCAAGCTATAAATGGGTAACAGCCCATTTAGGCTATCGCTCCATGAACTTTTCAACCTATACCTTGAGCGGGAATCGGTTTTTTGGAGTTGGGGTTGAAGCCGCCCCGCCCGATTTGCCTATTGAAGTAGCTGTTATGTACGGTCGTTTAAATAAAGGAATAGACCCCGCTGATATTCCGGCGGGCGTAACAGCCGTTGAATCTACACCCAACAGCGGGCCTGCATACGACAGGTGGGGCCAAGGAGCCAAAGTAAAGTACAATAAAAATTTTGGTTCGTTGGAGTTTGTTTTTTTCAGAGCCTCAGATCGGCCGGGTTCGATAGTTGTTCCCGACAGTATTCAGGAATTACAACCTGCCGAAAATTTAATTCTGGGCTTAAACGGTGATATCAATATCGATAAAAAAACAAGACTGCATTTTGAATTGGCACGCAGCTATTACACAAATAACACCAACCTTCCGGATGAAGCTATTGAAGCGTTCACCTTTGCAGATAATTTAGGTACACTTTTGACGGCTAATACATCTACACAAATGAATAATGCCGTTGTGGTGGGAGCCTCCAGAGATTTTGGCAAGTTTGAACTCAACGCCAAGTACAATCGAGTGGATCCGGGCTACCAAACAATGGGGTCACCCTTTTTAAACAATGATTTGGAAAACATTACCGGCGGTATTGGCTTTGCACTTTTAAAAAACAAAATCAATTTCAGCGGAGATTTTGGTGTGCAAAGTGACAATATTGACGGACTTAAAGACGATCGCATGCAAAGGTTAATCATTAACGGCAATGCCAATATTAACGTATCCAAACGCTTGAATTTTTCAGTAACGGGCTCTAATTTCACCAATAACGCCTATCAAAAGGGAATCATCACCAATGATACCTTACAGTTTTTTCAAATAACCCGTAACGTTTCTGTATCGGGATTTTATACCATCAGCACAGATAAAGTTCCTCAATCCTTGTTTTTAACCGTATCACGGCAAGAAACAGAGGACTCTGAGGAAAACAACTCTGAAATTTCCAATGTAAATTTGGGTTACACAATCACCTTAAATAAAATCGGTGTTACCGGCAATTTAGCCGTAAACTACTTCAAGAACGATATCAACCCGATTATTACAGATGGTATAGGTCCCACGGTAACACTTTCCAAACAAGTTTTTAAGGATAAAGGGAGTTTAAACATGACATACGCAAATGCTCAAACTATTGTAAACAGTGAGCGAAGCAGCAGTGTGCAAACACTCAGAGCAGGTTTTAATGTAGCTCTTTTTGGCAACAGTACTTTGGGAATAGATGCTACGGTAGTTGATATGAACCCAGTGGGTTCTGACGCCCCCGCTTTTACGGAATACCGTGGAAATATAACTTATGGATATAGTTTTTAAAGATATGAAAAACAAAATACTACAATCTTTTTTTATGCCCGTTGTGATGCTTTTGATTGCCATGAGCGCCCGGGCACAAGTTTTTCCTGTTGATGTAAATACCAATTTGACACCCCCGTACTCAGCTTTTATAGCTGATTATTCCCAAGTGGGTTCCAATCGGTGGATGACGAATATCACTTTACGCGATGCCAATGAGCCTTCTTTGCAGGTGAGGTTGCGAATCACCATCGAGTCGAGCACCATTAAACTGCAAACCAAACCCAACTTTGTGCCGGCTAATCCTATTGTGCTCAGTCCCAATGTTCCCAAGCAGATTAGCGGTTCTGACCTACAGCCTTATTTAAGCTACAATAATTTGCAGTTTTCAGGAATACCGAGAACTACTATTGAGCAAAACGGGAAAATTCCCGAAGGCATGTACACCTTTAAAGTGGAAGTGCTGGAATATACCTCAGGTAAAGTGATTTCAAGACCGGCTCAGGCCTCTGCTTATATTCAATTGCGCGATCAACCTTTAACTTCTTCTCCGGCTTGCAGTACAGCAGTTTCACCTTCACAAGGCCAAAATACGATATTTCAATGGCAACCGGCGTCCTCACCCGGGCCGGGAGCGGGAGGTACCACAGAGTATCAATTTACATTATTCGAAATTACCGATAACAACATTGATCCCATGAATGCCATTACTAACAATGCCATTTTTAAGGTGTATGAGAGTCAATGGCAAATGCAAACCACCTTGGTTTACGGGGTAGCACAACCCGCATTGGATTTGGGTAAAAAATACGTTTGGCAGGTACAGGCGCGTGACGGAAGAGGGTTTACTTCATTTAAAAATAACGGTGTAAGTTCTCCGTGTTGGTTTTCATACGGCTATCCAACGGGCGGTACAGTTTCTCTTACAAAACCCGATGATGAATTTTCTTTTACAAAAGAGGATCAAATCATATTTGAATGGGGTGGAATCAGCAATGATGTGCCCGGGCAACAAACCAAATACACATTAAAAATAGTTGAGCTCAATAATAATCAA
>CAJXMT010000093.1 GCA_913056155.1 uncultured Cryomorphaceae bacterium | reverse complement strand
AACGTAAAACTTGGATGTACACCATTTCAGCAGCCGCATACTGCATCGAAATTGAAAAAAAAGACGGTGGAAAAACTCTACTGGGTATTGAAGACAGTGAACAAGCCGAAAAAGCGCTCTCTGCCTATTACACACAATAATTAAGTGTAATTTTGCGCAATTCCAATTGGATTGTATGCCTCAAAACATCAAGAAATTTATTACCAAAAATAAAATTGCACTTCTTTTTTTAGTGAAGTTCTTCGGGGTGTACGGTGTGTTCACCTTTTTATACTCGCTTTATTTGAGTGCAGATTCGCAATCTATTGATCCCTTTTCTGCACTGGTAGCCGAACAAACCAATATCGTGATTGGCTTTTTTCACGAGGGCTTGTGGTTGAATTACTTAGAAAATACTCCGCGCATTTTAATGATGCACTATTACCACCCTTACCAAGCTATTGTGGAAGGCTGCAACGCGTTAAGTGTCATGATTTTATTTATCGCTTTCATTGTGGCTTTTAAAGCGCCTTTTTATCATTACTTTTGGTACATCCCGTTTGGCTTATTCACGCTGCATGTTTTTAATATTACTCGAATTACTTTATTGGGGCTCTCTTACTTGCATTTTCCGGAATACGCCGTAATGCTGCACGATTATGCATTTCCGGCCGTCATTTACGGAGTAACGATGACGTTATGGTTTATTTGGGTTAAATTCATTGTGAAATGAAGTTATCTTTTAAAATAGTATTTTTTTTTCTGCTTGCCTGCTGCTTAATTGCTGTTCGCGCTTTGGAGGATATTTTATTTTACGACCCGCTTATCGCGTATTTTCACGGTGAATATCAACTCGAGCCGGTTCCCGATGTCTATCAACTCAAATATTTTTTTTCACTCCTGCTGCGGTACTTACTTAATACGGGTATTTCTCTGCTGATGGTTTATACGGTTCTGACCAAAAAGAGCTATGTGAAATTTGCCGCATATATTTATGTGATTATTTTTTTAATCTGCACTATATTGTTTTTTACGTTAATGAATTTTAATGATCCGCACAAACTCACGTTGTTTTATGTTAGACGCATACTGATTCAGCCGCTTTTGCTGTTTGTGCTTTTACCTGCACTTTATTATCAAAAACAAACCGAAAAAATATGATTGCTGTATTATCTCCCGCTAAAACGTTAGACTTCAACTACCAACCTGATTTTGAACCCACAAAACCTCAATTCCTGAAACAAGCCAATCAATTAGCCGGCTTATTGAACAAAATGACGGTTGAAGAATTGAAATCTACCATGAAGTTGAGTGATTCATTGGCGCAATTGAACGCAGAGCGCTATGCAGGTTGGAAGTCAACGCCCGATGCCGCAGATACTTGCCCGGCGGGTTTCGCTTTCACGGGAGATGTTTATCGCGGGATGGAATTGCGAAATCAAAGTGCCACAGAAATAGCTTACGCCGCCAAAAACATCAGGATACTTTCGGGCATTTACGGGGTGTTGCGCATTACGGATGCCATTCAGCCTTACCGTTTGGAAATGGGAACCAAAATGAAAACCGATTCGGGTTCAAACTTGTACGAGTTTTGGGGCCAAATGCCAACCGATCTCCTCAACGACGAGCTCGAAAAACAAGGAAGCGATGTTTTAGTCAATTTGGCGAGCAACGAGTACTTTAAAGTTTTGAATAAAAAGAAATTAAATGCGCGTATTATCACTCCGGAGTTCAAGGACTATCGGGGAAGTCGATTTAAAGTAATTTCATTTTACGCCAAAAAAGCCCGAGGTGCCATGGCTGCTTTCATGATGAAAAACAATGTCAAATCACCCGATGAACTTGAAGCCTTTAGTTGGGATGGATACGCCCTCAACAATCATTTGAGTACTCCAAATAATCCCGTATTTACCAGAGGTAAAATGTGACAATCAATACTCGAGGAAATCATTGAGGAACAAATCCAATAATTTGATGGTTTTTTCATCAGTTAACTTCCCTGCTGTAAGCAAAGCATTGATATTATTAATGGCCGGCTTAAAAGGCATTACGTTCATTCCCAAATAATGACCTACGGCAGTAAGTTGATCCATACCTCTGGAGTTTCCGCTGCGTCCTGCAGAAGTTCCTACAAAAGCAATTTTCTTCCCTTTAAAACGTGAGGGAATAACAGCATCTATAAAAGCTTTTGACACCCCCGGGAATCCGCCGTTGTATTCCGGTGAAATCCATATAAATTTATCGGCCGGTTCAATTTTGTGCTCCACTATATTTGTGAAACCGGGTGCCGGTTTACCGTAAACTTCATTGTGAAAAACAAAATCCCTAGGTAAATCTTCCAAGTTGATAAGCTCTACTGTTTCATTAGTCTTACTTTTCAACAAACTCTCTGTGTAAAGCGAAAAGATACTCGTTAAATTACCGGCTCTGTTTGTACCGTTTACAATTGTAATCATATAAATCAACAATTAAAATGTTCAAAAACACCCGCGTTAAACCGTGCAACATTTAACCGTGCAGGCAATAAATTTCTTTTCTTTGCACTATTAAACCTTTTGTGCCATGCGCAATATTTCTGCCGCATTTGCGTGTGCAAGTACGGCAAAACGCAAGCACGCTGCTAACACCTGCAAGCGGAAATATGTTTACATCAGGTTGTAAACATGCAAAAGTAAAGAGAGTAAATATACTATGGGAAAAATTATCGCAATAGCCAATCAAAAAGGAGGCGTGGGGAAAACCACAACAGCCATTAACTTAGCCGCTGCATTGGGAGCGCTGGAATACAAAACGCTTCTTGTAGATGCTGATCCGCAAGCAAATGCCACCTCTGGTGTGGGTTTTGAACCCAAAAACATCAAAACAGGTATTTACGAGTGTATCATCAATGAGGTAGAACCTGAAGATATCATTCTCAACACCGAAACACCGAATTTAGATATTCTACCCTCTCACATTGATTTGGTAGGTGCCGAAATTGAAATGATCAACCTTCCCAATCGGGAAAAGATGATGCGTCAAGCGCTCAATAAAATTAAAGATCAATATGAGCTCATTATCATTGACTGCTCACCCAGTTTGGGATTAATAACTGTGAACGCACTCACTGCAGCAGATTCGGTCATCGTACCCGTTCAATGCGAATACTTTGCTCTTGAAGGTTTGGGCAAACTCCTTAATACCATAAAAATCGTACAATCAGGCCTCAATAAAGACCTCGAAATTGAAGGCATGTTACTCACGATGTATGATCGCAGATTACGACTTGCCAATCAAGTTGTTGACGAAGTTAAAATGCATTTTAGAGACTTGGTTTTTGATACCGTTATTCACCGCAATACTAAATTAGGTGAAGCGCCCAGTCACGGTGAAAGCATTATCATGCATGATGCGAGCAGCAAAGGGGCTGTCAATTACCTCACTTTAGCTCGGGAAATCCTACAAAAAAACAACATGACAAAAATAGACAACAGCGAAAAAATTATTAATACGGAGTAAAAATGGCAACACCTAAAAAGAAAGCCTTAGGGCGCGGATTAAGTGCACTTCTCAACCAAGAGGAGCGTGTGGATTCATCACAATTACGGTCAGAACCGGAAATTACTCCGGGCACCGTTGCTGAAATCCCCTTGACTGAAATTGCAACGAATCCCTTTCAGCCACGAACAGAATTTGACGAAGACGCACTGAATGAGTTGGCGAACTCTATAAAAGTTCACGGCATTATTCAACCGGTAACCGTGAGAATGAATGAAGACAAAACCTTTCATTTAATTTCCGGAGAAAGGCGATTTAGAGCTTCTCAATTGGCGGGATTGGAAACAGTTCCCGCTTTTATTCGAACAGCTGATGACCAAGCTATGCTCGAAATGGCGCTTGTGGAAAACATACAGCGTGAAAATCTCAACGCTATGGAAGTTGCCGTGAGCTATCAAAGGTTAATGGATGAATGTAAACTCACACAAGAAGAATTGAGTAAAAAAATAAGCAAAGGCCGGGCTACCGTAACCAATTTTTTACGCCTGTTGAAATTACCCGCTGGTGTGCAAATTGCCGTACGCGATAAGAAAATCTCAATGGGTCATGCACGGGCTTTGATCACCATTGAAAATGAAAAAAGAGTCAAAGACATCCTCGCACTCATATTAGAAAAGGGATTGAGTGTGCGCGAGGTGGAAAAGTTAGCTAGACTCTCGAAAGCAGAAAAACACAAAGGTACTAAGGCTAAAGGCTCACTCAAAAAAGCCGAACTCTCTTTTGAGCAACAAAAACACGTGCTTGATTTACAGCGTATTTTGAACAAACCCTTACAGGTTAAGAAAACGGAAAAAGGCACCGGTAAAATTATAATCGATTTCGCCGGAGACAACGAACTCACTCAAATCCTGGATTTATTAAATCCGTAATGTTGAAAAAACGGCTTTACATATTATGCATCTGCATTTTGGCCGGCACCCTTCATACGGTGGCGCAAAATGATACATCAATTTCAGACAGCAGTAATATAGCCAAAGATTCAACGCGAAAAAAAGAAGCAGAATTTAAAACTGAAAATCCCGTTCTTAAATCAAAAAAAACTAAGAAAACCGAGCCGGGTAAAATCACAGACCACTCACCCCGCAAAGCGCTTAAACTCGCTTTGTTTTTGCCCGGAAGCGGTCAAATTTACAACAAAAAATACTGGAAGATGCCCATCGTATACGGCGGCTTTGCTGCATGTACCTACTTCTTTATTGAAAACAGAAGTCAATACTTGCGTTATCGAGATGCGTACAGACTTGAGGTTGACGAGAATCCCGATACACAATCTGAATTTGCCGATCAAAACATAACACCGCAGGGTATAGCGCAACGACGCGATCAACACAAACAGTGGATGGAATTATCTATTATCGGAATCGGAGCTACTTATTTACTTCAAGTAGTGGATGCTTACGTTGACGCTCACTTATTTGATTTTGATGTTTCTGACGATTTGAGTATGAGCTGGCAACCTAACTTTCAACCGGGATTGAACACACAGCGCACAATGGGAGTTAAAATATCTTTGAATTTTAAAAAATAATGATTACAATTTATGAAAATCGCTTTGTTGGGTTTTGGTAAAATGGGTGCAGAAATAGAAAAAATTGCTGTTGAGCGCGGACATACCATTTGTGGTAAAATCACATCTGAAAATACACATAAAATAAGTGCCGTGCTCAAAAGTGCGGATGCCGCCATAGAGTTTTCACGACCTGATACAGCGGTTTCTAATATTTTAAAATGTTTTGATGCCCAAGTTCCCGCTATTGTAGGAACAACAGGCTGGTATGATCATTTTGAGCAAGTAATACGGGAATTGAAAAAGAGTAACGCCACCATGCTGTATGCCACAAACTTTAGTATAGGTGTCAACATCACCTTCAAATTAAATCAACTACTTGCGAAAATCATGAATAGTCAACCCGCCTACACACCCTCTATACACGAAATTCATCACATTCACAAAGTGGATGCGCCCAGCGGAACCGCTTGCACCCTTGCCGAGGGAGTAATCAATACGCTCGATAGCAAAACACGTTACCAATTGAACAGTAACGGACAAGGTGACGAATTGCGAGTTACTGCCGAAAGAACTAATGAAGTACCCGGAACACATATAGTTACTTACGAGAGCGAAATCGATAAAATAGAACTCAAGCACCAAGCCAAATCAAGAGCCGGTTTTGCAATGGGTGCTGTACTGGCAGCCGAATTTTGCAACGATCGCTACGGACTTTTTACAATGGACGACCTTCTTCAAATCAACTCAATTTAACCTGAAACCATGAAAGAAATTATTCAACTCATATTACTACTTCTCATTTTTGCCTCACTCTTTTTCATTTTCAAAAAAGCCGGCGAAGAACCTTGGAAAGCTTTAATCCCCGGATATAACCTTTGGATATGGCTCAAAATCATTCACAAACCTTGGTGGTGGCTCATCATCTTACTTTTTCCCGGCCCCAACATTCTTCTCCTCATGATCATGAGCGCCAATACCGCCACGGTTTTGGGTCAACGAGCGTCAAAAGACATGCTGTTGGCCGGACTACTTCCCTTTGTATACATGCCCTATCTAGCTTTGAGTAACGATATCGGCTACATGGGTCCTGTTGATCGTAAAGTATATCCCAAAACCGCACTTCAGGAATGGCGAGATGCCATACTATTTGCAGTGGTAGCCGCCATGTTAATCAGAACCTACACACTGGAAGCTTTTACCATACCCACCTCTTCAATGGAAAAGTCCATGCTCATAGGCGATTACCTTTTTGTAGATAAGGTGAGTTACGGTACCCGAATTCCGGAAACGCCCTTATCTTTTCCGCTTGTGCACCACAGCCTTCCGGGTACCACAATACCCAGTTATTTAAAATGGATGGATTTCGGATATCACAGATTACCCGGATTCAGAACCATAAAAAATAACGATATAGTGGTTTTTAACTTTCCTGAAGGCGATACAGTTGACGTACAAATGCAATCGAATCAATCATTTAATTCCATTTTACGTGAACGTGCTTTCAACTCCATGTATAAAGATTTTACCGCAGGACGAAAAGTTAAACCACTACACGATTACATCGGGAATGAACGTCAAAAATACATGCAAAATGAAGACTTTACCGTACGGCCCGTGGACAAAAGAGAAAACTATATCAAACGCTGTGTGGGAATCCCGGGTGATAAAATTGAAATAAAACAAAGTCAGTTATTTGTCAATGATGAGCCTGCGGAAAATCCCAAAAATTTGCAGTTTAATTATTACGTGGAAACCGTAAACCCCTACCCTCTTACGCCGCAAAACCGAAGAGCGCTGAAAAAGAAATACCAAATCAATTATCAAGATATGGTGCCGCTGAGCGGTAAAAACCAGGTATTCAGATTTCCACTCACTGAAAAAGCCTACAATGCGTTTAAAGACGATCCTATGGTGAAAAATATAATCAAGGCCGAAAACAAGCCCGATGAACTTTCTTTTATGCAACGTCTGATGCTGAGAAACCGATTTTCAAGCGAGTTTATCAACTTTTTAAAGAAGAATGAATTGTTTGATCCCGAGTATTCCATTTTCCCCAATGCTCCGGGTTTTAATTGGACCGTTGATCACTTTGGCCCCCTCACAATTCCCAAAAAAGGAGAAACCGTAGAACTTACAACAGATAATTTACCCCTTTACAAACGCGTGATAGATGTTTATGAAAAAAACAAACTCACCATTGAAAACGGTAAAATATTCATCAATGACAAAGAAACCCGGCAATACACGTTTCAAATGAATTACTACTGGTTGATGGGAGACAACCGACACAACTCACAAGATTCCCGGTTTTGGGGGTTTGTCCCCGAAGACCACGTAGTTGGTCGTGCGGCATTTGTTTGGTTTTCCATGGATCCTGAATTGGATTTAAGTGACGACAAAATAAGGTGGTCGAGAATTTTTACGGGAGCGCACAGCAATTAAACTGTTTCAAAAGAGTATGATTGTTCATTCGGAATTATTGACTTCGTAAATTCTACATTTTCACACGAAAAATTTAAATTTGTAACGTATTAAAACAAATTCATTTATGGGCTCACAATATATTGATTTTAAACAGGAAAACGGTGTGGCAATCATCAGTTTTAATCGCCCTGAAAAGTTCAACTCTTTTGTTCGGGAAATGGCACTGGACCTGCAAGAGCGACTGGATTTTTGCCAAAAAGAAAAAGAGATTAGGGCCGTTCTCATTACGGGCAACGGAAAAGCCTTTTGTGCGGGGCAAGATCTCAAAGAAGCCACCGAAGACAACGGCATCGAACTTAAAAACATCGTAGCTGAGCATTATAACCCCGTTATACTGAAATTGAGAAACCTGAATAAGCCTGTAGTAGCTGCCGTAAACGGCGTTGCTGCCGGAGCCGGAGCTAATATAGCTTTAGCCTGCGACTTGGTTGTTGCAGGTGAATCTGCAACATTTATACAAGCTTTCAGCAAAATTGGTTTGATTCCCGACAGCGGAGGCACATTCTTTTTACCTAAATTAATCGGTATGCAAAAAGCAGCGGGATTGATGATGACAGGTGAAAAGGTAAGTGCCGCTGATGCTGAGAAACTCAACATGATTTACCGAGTAGTTACAGATGCGGAATTAAAACCCACGGCTGTTCAATTAGCTGAAAAACTGGCCAAAATGCCCACTAAGGCATTGGCTCTGACCAAAAAATTACTGAATGAAAGCCATAACAACACCCTGGAACAACAACTGCAACGCGAGTATGAAGAACAATGGAGTGCAGGGCAAAGCTATGATTATAAGGAAGGAACAGCTGCATTTTTAGAAAAAAGAAAACCCGTCTTTAAAGGCGAATAAAGTAAATAATTATGAAAATAGATAAGCAATCATTAATTGGAATTATAGGAACCGGTACTATGGGAACCGGTATTGCGCAAGTAGCGGCAACTGCAGGGCACAAGGTTTTAGTTTATGACAAAAGCAGTGAGGCGTTGTTAAATGCACGTCACAGCCTGGTAAAAATCATGAACCGTTTAGTAGAAAAAGAAAAACTTAGTCAAGGTGAAGCTGATACAATATTAAATCGCATTGAGTACGTTGACGGCCTATCTCGATTTGAAGGCTGTTCACTGGTTATTGAAGCTGTTATTGAAAGCTTGGATGTAAAAAAGCAAATTTTTCATCAATTGGAATCGGTTACCAATAGCAATACGGTATTAGCATCTAACACATCCTCGCTTTCTATTGCATCAATTTCAGGGGCTCTAAAGGATAAGTCGCGTATTATTGGACTCCACTTTTTCAATCCGGCACCACTCATGAAATTGGTAGAAATTGTTCCCGCCCTTTCCACCCGACCCGAAATAACTCAGGCTTGTAAAGATATGTTGATATCTTGGAACAAAGTTACTGTAACAGCAAAGGACACTCCCGGCTTCATTGTGAACCGAGTTGCGCGACCATTTTACAGCGAATCAATCAAAATGCTTGAAGAGGGTATCGCAGATGCGGTTACCATCGATTATGCATTAAAAGAGGTTGGCGGTTTTAGAATGGGCCCTTTTGAGTTGATGGATTTAATTGGAAATGATGTCAACTATACCGTTACTGAGACGGTTTGGACTCAAATGTTTTACGATCCAAAATACAAGCCTTCTATCACGCAAAAACGTTTGAAGGAAGCCGGTCTTTTTGGTAAAAAAACAGGCAAAGGGTTTCACAATTACGGTGAAAATGCTGACGCGACTGAACCTATAAAAGACCGCGTTTTGTTGAATGAAATTACCAACCGCGTGGTTACCATGCTTATTAATGAAGCAGCTGATGCACTTTTTTACAATATTGCCTCTTCAGACGATATAGATTTAGCAATGACCAAGGGCGTCAACTATCCCAAAGGCCTTTTAAAATGGGCCAATGAAATTGGATTAGATAAAACATTACGGCATTTGGAAGACCTGCAAAATTATTACGGTGACGACAGATACCGTCCAAGTATCATCTTAAAAGAATATGTAAAAAAAGAACGCAATTTCAAATAACCTCCAAGTTAAAATAGAATGTAAAAAAGCCGTCCCGTTTCATTCGCGGACGGCTTTTTAATTTGAAGGTAAGGCTATTTATAAGAAATGTTCCAACGATCAAAGTAGTCTCCGTTAATTACACCAATAGCTTTTAAATAAGCTTCATCAGTTTGGTTATTTACTTTTGTGTAAGACCCGGTGCCCCAAACTCCGCGTGCGATTAGTCCTTTTAGTGCGTTATTGATCCACTCACTTGATTTCTCAATTTCTTCATTATTCTCTTCCACGCCCTCTTTTGCTGCATGTTCAATAAATGCAGGTAACACTTCACTTGCTACATCAAAATTTTCAATGTAGTCATCCAACCCGGCGTATTTCCGTTTTAGCTTTTTGCGGTTTTTATCAAGGTATAGTATAGAAAATTCGTTTAAGATTCCTTTTCGTGCAACTTGACCGTAATAATCAGAACCACCTGTTGTATCAAGCGGTACAAAAATATCCGGCATAATACCGCCGCCTCCGTAAACCGTGCGTTTGTTCAGTTTGGTTTCATAAGCCAAAGAGTCGGGAAGTGTGATACTGTCCATAGATACCATTTCCCCGGTGTTGAAGCGATTGTAAACTTCTCGATAATAGTCTTTTTTACCGTTTTCATAGGGACGTTGAATCGATCTTCCCGCGGGTGTGTAATAGCGAGAAATAGTAAGCCTTATTGCGCTTCCATCTGCCAATGAAAAGGGTTTTTGAACCAATCCCTTACCAAAAGAGCGACGTCCTATAATGATTCCCCTGTCCCAGTCTTGAATGGCTCCTGAAACAATTTCACTTGCCGACGCTGAACCTTCATCAATCAAAACTACTATTTTCCCCGTTAAAAACGTACCTCTGTTTGTGGCGTTTTTATCATCCCGGGGATAACTCCTGCCCTCTGTGTAAACGATGAGCTTTTTGTCATTGAGAAATTGATCGGCTAATTCTATTGCCGTTTGTAA
>CAJXMT010000092.1 GCA_913056155.1 uncultured Cryomorphaceae bacterium | reverse complement strand
TCACAAACTTGGACACATTGCCCGCTGCTTGAAAAAAATAGATCCCGGGTTGTAAGTCTCCTGCACGAATTTGGGTATTTGCGGAATTCAACACGCCTTGTTCTACAACTTTGCCCGCGATATTAAAAATGGTGAAAGGTAGTTTACCCCAGTACATGTGTTCAACATGAAAAGCGTTACGAACCGGATTGGGATACAGCTTAAACAGCTCTTTTTCATGTTCTTTCACAAATGTAGCCTGTGAAGGTTCCAATGAAAATGTTTGACCGTAAACCATATCTCCCGGTCTTGTTCCTCCGCCTTGAGTGGCATTACCAACAGCGTAAAAAGTCAACTCTCCCGCATTATTGCTCGGGGCTGTCCATTCAAAGGCCCATTCGCCATTTGAACTTGGTACAGAGTGTGTTAAAGACAATTCATTGCCGGCCGTGCCGGAAGTTCGAGAACCCGAAGCTGAAGTAAAATTGCCTCCATTGCTGTTATTACCATCTAAACATGATATTTGAAAGCCGTTAGAATTCGTTGGTGAGGTTATTTTTAATGTGAGTTGGTACGTTTCACCGGCATCATAACCGTTTGCGGGCAAGCCCTCCAGCTCCAGTCCTTGATTGGGATTGAAGTTGCCTCCACCGTGGCATGCCGAACAATTAACCTGAGATACGGGAGAATTTGTGTAATTGCCCGGCGCACCGTTTGATGAGGATTTCAATACAATAAAACACACTGCGGCAACAGTAATTACAGCTACTGAGTAAATTATTTTTTTCATGGTTTATTTACTAATGATTAATCTTTTAACGGCTTGTTCCGTATCAGTCTTAAATTGTATCAAGTACATGCCCGATGTTAAGTTTACCGGTAAAACGGTATTTTGACGGGTCAACACTTTTTGTTGCACCCTTGACCCGCGCATATCAAAAATACTCATTTCCACAGAGTGGTATGGCACTTCGATAAAGATTTTATTCACTGCCGGATTGGGATACATTTTAATTTCATGCTCAAGTTTATTTTCATTTACAAAGTTAGAGCCGCCGTTTCCGGTGGTATCTGCATCTTGAACCTCATAGCTCTCTGTAGTTGTACAGCCTTCGGCATCCGTTACGGTTACTTCATAAGTACCCGCACACAAATCAGACACAAAAATTCCCGTATCATTATCGGGCGTGTTCCACTCTGCGGTAAACCCGGCAGCGGAATTATTTCCGGAAACTGATAAATCTATACTGCCCGAACAATTCCCTGAATCAGCAATAATATCGGCGGTTAAGTTGAAAGGATTTGCCGGCTCATTAATCTCATAGGTCTCAATGGAAGAACAACTGTCGTTATCGGTAATGGTAACCGTATAGTTGCCTGCAGCCAAACCCGTTGGATTATCACCTGTTGCTGAGGGTTCTGACCAAGAATAAGTAAGTGGTAATTTATTACTTGAAACAGTAAGTGAAATACTGCCGGTGGATTCACCATGACAATTTACATGCTCAGTTTCAGCATTGGTTACTTGAGGTGCATCAGACGAGTTAAGAAATACTGTTAATTCTTCAACACACGAACGGCCCGATTCCGTAATGGTAACCGAGTAAGAACCGGCACTTAGATTTGTTTTAGTCGCATTCGGGTGTCCATCAAACCAAACGAACGAATACGGCGGTGTACCATTTTGAACACTTAATGAAATACTTCCCGTTGCGGTCGTGCAACCGGGCTCAACTTTTGAAACAACAATATCCAATCCCGAAGCCGTATCTTGAACCACTAAAGTATCTGTGCGGCTGCAACCGTTATTATCTTGAATAGAGGCCACATATTCCCCGGCGCGCAATCCCGATATTGATACGCCTGTATTTGAATAATTTCCGGGACCGGACCAATTTACAGTATGCGGATTGCCACCGCCGGTAAATGTTAATGCAATACTGCCGCTATCTTCCAAACAGCTCGTATTTTCTATGGCGGCTTGAAAAGAAATGGGTTGTGGTTCACCGATATTGAAAGTGTCAACAACCGAGTCATTTTGAAGATCGTAAACCGTGACGTAATAAGTTCCCGCACACAAATTGGTTACACTATCGGGGTGTGATGCAGGCGAATTACCCGCCGACCAATTGTAGCTGTAGGGCGCATTACCGCCGGTTGCCGAAATGCTTGCACTGCCATCGCAGGCTGCATTACAAGAAGCCTCAAATGTTGTTACACTTGCGGTGAGCAGGGAGGCGGGCTGTGATGAAAAATTCGCTGAATAAATTACATCTCCGGCGTTGGCTATACCATCGCCGTTAGCCGCATTGGCAGCCAAATAAAAAGTGAGATTGCCCGCGGGTGTTGAAGGAGCAGTCCAAGTAAAAGACCACGTGCCTGTAGAACTTGGTGAGGAGTGAGCTATCAATTGTGTTCCGCCGAAATTTGAAGTTTGACTTCCGGCACCGGCTGTGAAACTCCCTTCAGAATTACCCGAGTTATTGATTACCACTCCTTGAAAACCATTGGTGTTAGTTGATTGATTGACACTCACCGTTACATTATAAGTAGTCCCCGGGCTGTAAACAGCCGGAAAACCGTTTAATGTTATACCGCCCGTATTTAAAGAGCCATGGCAATTCGCACACGTTCCAAAACCGGGCATTCCGGTGTTATTCCCCATATTTCCGTTTGAAGAGCTCGTGAGTAGTGAAATACTCAACGATGCGGTAACAAACATTACAAGCCCAAATAAGTACGGGATAATATTTTTCATAATTTCATTATTATTTCATTAATTATCAGAACACAAATGAAAGACTTTTTGTTCAGTTGAAGGTAAGAAATCGAACTAAGCCTGAATAATCACGTTTACTGCCTCAAAATAAAATTCATGAAAAAACTTTTCACCATTTTAATAGCATCACTGTTTATTTTTAGTCAATGCCGAAGAGATCCCGAGGTAGGTCCCCGAGGGCCGCAAGGGCCGCCGGGTGAAGACGGCAGCGGGGCAGTAGTTTCCAATGTGTACACGGTTCAAGAATCTGATTGGCAATTTGATGACCCCTCCTATTTTGCCGATATCAACATTCCCAATTTAACCGAAGATATTGTAAACAACGGCATTGTGTTGGTTTACCTCAAGGTAGAGGAAAATACCTTTTCACAACTCCCGCTCACTTTTTACGAAAGTGATGAATATGCCAGTACTTTAGAAGTTATTTCCTTTCCCCAATTGGTGAGTATAGTTTGGACAGACTCCGACTTAATGGACGGCGGAAATCCCCCCGAAATGGAATTCAGAGTAGTTTATATGGAAGGCGGCGCCGGTAAAAAAGCACCCGACCCGGCCTCATTACCTCGGGATACATTGTTCGTAAAAGGTTTTCCTGCGTGGTGTAAATAATAAACCTAAATATTTTTTATCTTAGGCACATCAGTTTATACTCAAGCGTGCATTTTTGGAATCTCCGGCGAAAAACAAATGTTGCGCTGCCGGGCTGATAAAAATCATTTTTTAAGCTGACAGGGCTCAGTCGTTCAAAACCGCTGAAAACGTTTATTTGTATCTTCAAACTACGCAGGTATGAACAAACAACTCATTCGTAAATACAACGTGCCCGGACCGCGCTACACCAGCTACCCCACTGTTCCGTACTGGGAAACCGGTTCCGTAAACCCACAAATATGGAAATCACAAGTGGCAAAAACCTTTAACGCTACCAACAGCAAAAAAGGCATTTCACTATACATTCACTTGCCGTTTTGCGAGAGTTTGTGTCACTACTGCGGCTGTAATGTTCGGCATACGGTCAATCATGCCGCAGAGGAGAAGTACATCGCGTACTTAAAAAAAGAATGGCTGTTGTATTTGGATTTTTTGGGCGAAAAACCTCAAATTGCCGAGCTGCATCTCGGGGGCGGCACACCTACATTCTTCAGTCCCGAGAATTTAAAAAACGTACTTTCCTTTATCTTGAAAAACGCCGCACGCCACCCCAATTACAGTTTTAGTTTTGAGGCCGACCCGCGCAACACCACAAAAAAACACATAACCACCTTAGCTGCTTTGGGCTTTAAACGCGTCAGCTTGGGCATACAGGATTTTGACCTCGCTGTGCAGGAAGCCATAAACCGAGTGCAATCCTTTGAGCAGGTTGAGCGTGTGACAAATGATGCCCGAGCAGCCGGATTTACCTCAATAAACTTCGACCTCATTTACGGCTTACCCGGGCAGTCCCCGGCCACGATTCGCAACACCTTTGAAAAAACCAAATTGCTCAAGCCGGACAGAATCGCTTTTTACAGTTACGCACACATACCTCAAAACATTCCCGTTCAACGCAAAATTGATGAAACCCTGCTGCCTACCGGCGCTGAAAAACGCGAATTGTACGAGTTGGGAAAAGAACTCCTTGAGGAGCACGGCTATATCGAAATAGGTATGGATCATTTTGCACTGCCTCACGACGCTCTCACTCACGCATTCCAATCCGGTAACATGCATCGTAATTTTATGGGATACGGAACCCTTTTAACCGTTTTAATGATTGGATTGGGCGTTAGCTCCATTAGCGATAGCTGGAGTGCTTTTGGTCAGAACCATAAAACCATCCGCAAGTACGAAAAAGCCTTGGACCGAGATGAGCTGCCGATCTATCGCGGACATTTACTCAATGATGAAGATTTGATTATGCGCCGCCACATTCTCCATTTAATGTGCACGTTCCAAACTTCCTTTGAAGATGAAAACTTGCGGTGTGATGCCTTGACGGAAGGATTAAAGGCTCTGACCGAACCGGAAAAAGACGGACTTGTAAAAGTAACACCGCAAAATATTGAAGTTACCCCATTGGGCAAACCCTTTATTCGCAACATTTGTATGGCATTAGATGCCCGCATGCACAGGGAAAAACGCGCTGCACAAAAAAGTGAAGGGCGAAAAAAATCATTCAGTACCACGGTTTAAAACTCTTATTTTTTCGAAGTGATTTTTAGGTAGGATTTTATGTTAAAGCCGGACTCCACTATTTAAAATGTTACACATCAATGCCCCCTCAATACTTTTTCTTTTTCGCGTTCATATTCTTCACGCGTTAATATACCTTCATCAAGCAACTCTTTCAGCTCACGTAATTTGTCGGCTTTTGACTTAGAATCACCATTCTTTTTTCGGGAGTCGCCCGAATCCCGGTCGTCATCATACGTTTTGGGCGTAAGTTCATAAGTTCGCACCTCTTTGTAATCCATAGCCCACAAATATGGGAAAACGCAGAATATCCCACCGCAAATTGCCGGTATATTGGGTTCTTCATTACGAGCAAACGAAACCCTAAGTGTCTCATAACCATAAATTTCCAGTCTTACACGTGTATATTGACCTACAATGTTTTTACTTTTATACATATAAGGAGTTCGCCCTACGGGTTCATTATTCACATAAATTTTTGCACCTTTTGGAATTGATTGAATAACGGTTGAACTCGAGCAGCCGGTTAAACAAAAAAATCCCGAAATTGCTAAAGCGAGACATAGCTTTCCACAAAAATTATTCATCATTTTTATCATTATTAAGTTCAACATTACAGTTCGGCTGTTTATTTTCACTGCTTTTTTCAACTTCATTTCTTCAGCATATTAAAGTAGTGAAAAAGTTTCGCAAAATAATGAATTTTCTTTAAACAGGCTTTCCTCGAGTGAAGTTTTCATCATGACCCTGCAATATACCACTCAAAAACAGTTTATCACCTAGTGTGATGATTGATAAGAAAGGTTATAAGAATTTGTTGTCATTTTCATCTTTAGGCAAGGCAAAATTTGCAGGCGTAGCCTTCGCTACGGCTAAAAATTTTAACACAGCATAAAGTGAAAAGGGCGTCAAATTCGTAAGCTTTTTTACCGGTCAGCACACTAGTGTTCTGACCAAAAATAAAGTATTTCAATGCTTAAACTTCAACATAAAATATTCTACCTCACTCCACCTCGGTAGTCGTCCCACAATTGAATTTGTTTTTCGTTTAGCACATTGATCGTGGGCACTTGCTTGCGGTCGGGTTCAATAGTTCCGGTGACTAAAATGTATTTGCCGTCTAAATATTCTTCGGGCTTATAACTGAAATTACGCCTGCCTCGCTTCCAGATAGATATGGTAAATATTTGCCCCGGGAAACCCCGGTCTAAATTCAAAAAAGTAGTTTGCGAAGAGGGAATGTATTTCACACTTACCACTTTCCCCAAAACGGTTTTTTCTTCACCGGCGTGGTATCCGGCCTCTACTGTATTGATCACACCTTCAGGCAATTTTTCCTTGCGCATGGGCGCCACATCACCTTTGGGTTTACCGGTTTTCCAATCACTGAAATTGGATTGAGATTCGATTTTTTCTTCAAGCTGCGGATTAAGACCCGGGAAAAAATTTAAACCGGTAAGTGCCTCAATGCTATCAATAGGCACTACATAATAATCAATGGGGTAATCACACTCTTCATTGGGCATTAAAAAAGCCATGCCCCGCGGTTTGTCCTCACTTGTATCCACTATGATTTTATAGTGATATTCGGGAATACTCAACTTGTTTTTACCTCGCTCAATAACAGGAAGCCCGGTTTTCAATACGGGACCGGTGACTACAAAGTACTCTTTGGGCTCGTTGTAAACAATTCCGCGCAACACATCTTCAACCGCCGCCCATGAGTCGCGATTAAACCCCGGCCGCTGCGGCGTCATGTTACTGTAAAAATACGATTCACTCAACGCGGTGGCACTCCATCGAAAATCGGCTGAGGGTGCTAAATGACCGCGGTCAAATCCAAACCCATCGTATTGTTTACTGCCGTCGGGTCTGTCGTAAGTCACAAAATAATCCTCTTGAACGGCGGATTGATCGCCCAAAAGCGGATCCGGCCGAAAATCGTTTGAACGTGTCACATTTCCAAAATTAACATCGGGTATCAACTTGTGAAACACCCACTGTGCCAGTTTATGGCTTTCATCATAGCCAACTACCAAAGCCTGATGCTCAAGTATCTTTAGGCTCTTTTCACCGGCAGGATAACCTATATCCTGCAGCGAAACTATGATGTTTTTCAGCTTGAGGTTTTCCACCTCCTTCTCCAACTCTTGCTTTTCCTCCTTTAAATTCTCCAGCTCTTGCTTTTTTTGATCCAAAAGAGACTGTGAAATACCCGGTTGCGCATAAAAAAAGACAGTGAAACAAACTACTGCCCTGCTGAAGTGAAAAAATACTTTCATTGGCTATATCTTTGCGCTGCAAAACTAACAGAATAATAAAAGAAAAACCGGTGTTCAGTCGGTTCTGACCATTACAATTATTAAAATAATTAATCTTTACACTATGAAAAAAATCGTTTTGACTTTAGCCGTAATTACCCTTTTTGCATCTTCATCTTGTGTAACACCCACCGAAGAGTGCAACAGCGCAACAAACCGTCCTGAATGTGAAAACTGTTGCATTAATCAAGGAATGAAATACTACGATTACATCAATGTAGATGGAGATTGTTATTGCGAGGAAGTGTAATTTCTTCTGCTTTTCATCAGAACCCACTTAAAAAGCGCTCAAGCACACTATGAAGATTTCATACAACCGGCTTAAAAATTACCTCAATATCAATTTACCGGCAGAAACCGTTGCCGATTATTTAACCTCAACCGGTTTAGAAGTTGAAGGTTTGGAAAATAAGGTATCAATACCCGGCGGCCTCCGAGGAGTAGTTACCGGCAAGGTTCTCACTTGCGAAAAGCACCCCAATGCCGACAAACTTCAAATCACAACCGTTGACGCAGGTACCGGTGAGCCCCTTCAAATTGTTTGCGGCGCACCAAATGTTGCGGCCGGTCAATATGTTGTGGTGGCTTTGGTCGGAACCAAAATTCATCCGGCCGGCGGTGACCCTTTTACCATTAAAAAAGCGAAAATTCGCGGTGAAAAATCAGCCGGTATGATTTGCGCCGAAGATGAATTGAGCTTGGGAAATGCACACGACGGCATCATGGTGTTACCCGATGCTCCAAAGCCGGGCACTCCCGCAGCCGATTATTTTCAAATAGAAACCGATGATGTTTTTGAAATAGGTTTAACGCCTAATCGTGCCGATGCCGCCTCACACATCGGTACCGCAC
The DNA here is from genome assembly GCA_913056155.1 of uncultured Cryomorphaceae bacterium. Taxonomy (GTDB): domain Bacteria; phylum Bacteroidota; class Bacteroidia; order Flavobacteriales_G; family Salibacteraceae; genus Salibacter. Next base: position 2,602 of record CAJXMT010000092.1, on the reverse strand, counting down.
GCGACTTAAAAGCACTGGGAGCGGTAAAAACCGAATTAAAAAATATTGACCTCTCCATTCCCGATGTTTCCACTTTTCAACCCGACAATAACAACCTGCCCATTGAAGTGGAAGTTCACGATTTTGACCTTTGTCCCCGATACAGCGGTGTTACGCTCACAAACTTAAAAACAGCTCCATCACCCGAGTGGTTACAGAACACATTAAAAGCCATAGGCTTGGCGCCGATCAACAACTTGGTGGACATCACAAATTTTGTCATGCACGAAACCGGCCAGCCGCTCCATGCATTTGACGCTCAAAAAATAACGGGAAACAAAGTTGTTGTGCAAACACTGCCTGAGGGCACAACCTTTACAACACTTGACAATAAAGAGCGCAAACTCGATGCTGCTGATTTAATGATTTGCCATACCCGAGCGCCCATGTGTATTGCGGGCGTTTTTGGCGGTGCTGAATCCGGCGTAAGCGATCAAACCACATCAGTATTTATCGAGTCGGCCTATTTTAATCCCGTAAGCGTGCGCAAAACTTCAAAACGCCACGGTTTAAAAACAGATGCCTCATTTCGTTACGAGCGCGGTACAGACCCCAACATCACGGTTTACGCATTAAAGCGCGCCGCCCTGCTGATGAAAGAAATTACCGGCGGCACTATTTCGAGCGAAATTGTTGACCACTACCCCAACCCGATCAATGATTTTGAAGTTACCTTAAGATTCGAAAAACTCAACACCATCGCCGGTAAAAATATTCCGCGCGAAACCGTTGTCAACATTCTTAACGGTCTTGAAATCAAAATCGAACAACAATCAGATGAGCATCTCAAGCTCAAAGTACCACCCTATCGTGTTGATGTGACACGTGAAATAGATATAATTGAAGAGGTAATGCGCATTTACGGATTCGACAATATTGAAATGCCCGTAAAACTCACCACCTCATTGAGCAGCGCACCCAAGCCCAACCCCGAACACATTCGCAATAAAATAGCCGATATTTTAGCGGGAATCGGCTTTTTGGAGGGTATGAGTAATTCCCTTACCAAAGCGGAATACTACCCGGATGAAAAAGATACGGTTCTCATTCAAAACCCGTTGAGCAGTGAGCTGGGCGTAATGCGCAAAAATTTGATAATGGATGCACTGGAGGCGTGTCGCTTTAATCAGAACCGAAAAAATGCAGATGTCAAACTCTTTGAGTTTGGCAGAACTTACCGCATGAAGAACGGAAAAACCACGGAAAACGAGAGACTCTGCATAACGTGCACAGGCCGTAAAGCTTCCAAAAGGTGGAACAGTACCGATGATAAAATTGATTTCAGTTACTTGCGGGGCATTGCGGAAATGATTGTAGAACGCATGAACTTCAACACCTTCAATGTTTCATTTCGCGAAATCGACAACGAGCAATTCGATTACGGCTTAGCATTGACCGTCAATAAAAAACAAATTTGTCAACTGGGCAAAATAAGTGACAAACTTCAAAAGTCATTCTCCCTGCGCGAAGATGTTTTTATAGCAGATTGGGACATAGACGCCATCATACAGTTGGCAAGTAAAGCTAAAGTTAAATTCACCCCGGTTTCCAAATACCCCGCAATTCAGCGCGATTTAGCCTTGCTCATAAACAAATCGGTTACATTTGACGAGATGGCGGACACAGTGAATAAAACAGAAAGAAAGATTTTGCGCGACATCAATTTGTTTGATGTATACGCCGGTAAAAACATCGACGCCGACAAAAAGAGCTACGCGTTGAGTTTTACATTTAGGGATGAAGAAAAAACACTTACGGACAAACGCGTAGAAAAAGTAATGCATAAAATCATTTCCAATTTAAAAAAACAACACGGTGCAGAAGTGAGAGACCAATAGATTATTGACAATTTCAATCTAAATTGCAAAACCCCCCGAATATTTGCCTGAGTTTGTTTATTTTTGAACCTGCGAAAAAGCTGAAAAAATAGATGGAAGAGATAAAAAAAGACGGAAAGTTTGAATACGTTGAAAAAGGAGAAGGTCCCGTAATTGTATTATTGCACGGTTTGTTTGGTGCGTTGAGCAACTTCAAGGATGTAATGGATTACTTTTCAACGAAGTACAAAGTAGTTATTCCGCTAATGCCCATCTACACGCTTCCCGTTTTAAACACCAACGTAAAAAGCTTGGCTAAATTCATTCATGAATTTATCGAAAAACAAGGTTACGACAAGGTAAACCTCTTGGGCAATTCGCTGGGCGGGCACGTTGCACTCGTTTACATGACGCAACATGCGGAAAAAGTTAATTCGTTAATTCTCACCGGAAGTTCAGGCCTATATGAAAATGCCATGGGCGGTAGTTTTCCGCGCAAAGGAGATATGAGCTACATCAAGCAAAAAGTAGAAGTTACATTTTACGATCCCAAACACGCTACCGACGAATTGGTAAAAGAGTGCTTTGATTTAGTAAATGACAAAACCAAACTCATACGTATCTTATCACTGGCAAAATCTGCTATTCGCCACAACATGCAAAAAGATTTACCCGACATAAAAGTACCTTCATGCCTCATTTGGGGTAAAAACGACACCATCACGCGCCCCGACGTAGCGGAGGAA
>CAJXMT010000091.1 GCA_913056155.1 uncultured Cryomorphaceae bacterium | reverse complement strand
GCACAACCCCGGTGGGAGCGTGCAATGAAGTATCTTCTTTTAAAATCACAAAGTTATTATCGAGCATTCCTTTTGTATCGTCCAATAAATACAAAGTTCGATTGTACTCGTAATTATTCATGTACTTTTTGTTTTCATTCAAGTAGTCAAAGTCGGTAACGGCTTCAAAAAAACGATTGATTTCAAATCCGGCCGGGGCGTAAATTTTGGACACATTGCGGCATCCGAGTCCGAAGTAGGTGAAAATATCCTCACCTAAAAGTTTCAACTCTTCAAATGTTTCATCTCCTGTAAGAACTGCAACACCTGTGCGGTTTTTCCTGATGATGTTGGGATATTTACCAAAATAGTAATCAAAATATTTGGCTGAGTTGTCACTGCCTGTAGCAATAACGGCATCAATATCATGAAAACGCAAATGTTCATCCAATTCAATTCGGTTTTTAAACCCGGGTTCAATTTGCGTAAGTACTTGCATAAAAAACGGAAGCAGTACAGCATCTTTAGAAGACATTTTACCGTGTACTTTATTTCCCGTAATCAATACACTCAAAATATCGTGAAAACCTACTAACGGAATATTACCCGCCAAAATCAATCCCACTTTTAATCCGCCCTCAAGTTGTAAGTTGGGGTATGGATTGATCCATTTTTTCAAACTATCGTAAGTGAGCAGTTCACTCCAATCTTTTAAAGCTTTGAGCACAAACTTGCCGGTAAACCAACCGTTTTTATGGTAAGCATCTTGCAATACCTGTTGAAAATCATCAGAATATGCAGTTTCTTCCCCTTTACATAAACGGTGCATGACACTGCCTAACTCGGCAAAAGCTTTGGCTTTTTCTTCAACCTTCATACTTAAATTGGCTTTAAATTTGCACACTACTCTAAGCAGTGCAATATTAAAAAATTATTGAAATAAAACTTTCGGCTTTATGAAAAACCTGTTATGGATTCATTTTATATTATTTCCCTCCCTCTTTTTTGGTCAGAACCTCGAGCGGGCGGCACAGAAAATTGAGGAAGTACGCAAAAAAACGGTTTTTACCGAGAGTCATGAAGAGCGAACGGCCTATGATGATACGTTGACTCGCCTTTTCAAAGAGTTTATGACGTTGCCTGAAAGTTATGATTATGAATTTCAAAATTTACCGTTTACGGGTGTCATACAGTCTCCCGATAAAGCGTTTAAATTCATTACTTGGAACACACCGCTGCCCAACGGCACTTATCGCTATCGATTATTTATTCAATTCCCATCAGGTAAGTATCAATACCTTTATGATTTGTCAGGTGAGGGAGAAAGATCGAACACAAAAACACTGAGTACTAAAGATTGGTACGGCGCACTTTATTATGAAGTTATTCCGTTTAAACACGGCCGCAAGCAACATTATATACTTTTGGGTTGGGATGGAAACAATAGGTTCACAACTCGTAAAACAGCTGAGGTGATGCATTTTAATAAAAAAGGTGAACCTGTTTTTGGTGCTCCCGTCTTTAGGAATGAAAATGAGCAAATCATGAATCGGCTGCTTTTGGAGTTTAAAAAAGAGGCGTCAGTTTCTTTAAAGTACGATGGTAAAAAGGATCGTATTATTTTCAATCACTTGGAACCGCTCAACCCCGAAATGGAAGGCATTTATCGTTTTTATGTGCCCAATCTTGAATTTGACGCTTATAACCTGCAGCGTAACGGCGAATGGATATTTGAAGAAAATATTCAGGTTACATTAAAAACCCAAGACGTTTTTAATGATCCTCGAAATATTGAAGAACCGGTTGAAAAACCGGGAAATCGCAAATAGTAAGGCGTTTTTTTTTAGTTGTTTATTTAGCTCGAGAAACTGTAGTTTTGTGCAGGAAAGCAGTGTATTGGGGTTCTGATTAAAACCTTAATCTTCACAGGGAACTTCATAAAAAAACATACCCTTAATAATGAAGTAGCAGTCAATCAAAAAAAGTTTTATTATTTCGCAGTATAATAGTGCAATCATAAACTACATAAAAACGCTATGTCTAAAGTACACAATTACAGTGCAGGACCTTGTATCTTGCCTCAGGAAGTTTTTCAAGAAGCATCAAACGCAGTGCTTGATTTTAACAACTCAGGACTTTCCATTTTGGAAATTAGTCACCGCAGCCCCGATTTTGTGGCTGTTATGGAAGAGGCTCGTCAACTTGTAAAGGACATTTTGAAAGTCCCCGAAGGATATACGGTACTTTTTTTACAAGGCGGTGCGAGCACCGGTTTTTTAACTGCTGCTTATAACATGCTTACAACAAACGGTAAAGCAGCCTATGTAAATACGGGAAGCTGGTCAACTAAGGCAATCAAAGAAGCCAAAAAACTGGGAAATGCAGATGAAATTGCATCGAGTGCCGATAAAAATTTCAATTATATCCCCAAGAATTATGACATTCCGGCCGGCGCAGATTACTTACACCTGACCTCAAACAACACTATTTTTGGTACACAAATAAAAATGTTTCCCAAAACAGATGTTCCCGTTTTGTGTGACATGAGCTCAGATATTTTCAGCAGGGAAATTAATGTTGCCGATTTTGATTTGATTTACGCCGGAGCGCAAAAAAACTTGGGTCCTGCCGGGGCTACGCTTTATATAGTGAAAGAAAGTGTATTTCAAAAAAGCGGTCGTGATATTCCATCTATGTTGGATTTGGAAATTCACCATAAAAAAGACAGTATGTTTAATACACCGCCGGTTTACTCCGTCTATGTGTCCATGCTCAATTTGCGTTATATGATTAAGCAAGGCGGATTGGCAGCAATGCAAAAAAAGGCGGAGCAACGCGCCGAGCTGATTTATCGCGAAATTGAGCGAAATCCTTTGTTTGAGGCGGCTGTGCCCGATATCGAAGATCGCTCAAAAATGAATGCTACATTTGTATTAAAGGATGAAGTGCACAAAGATCGTTTTGATTTGCTGGTAAAAGAGGCACGCATAAATGGTTTAAAAGGTCACCGATCTGTGGGGGGCTACAGAGCTTCTATGTACAATGCGTTGCCGGTGGACAGCGTTCAAGTATTGGTTGAAACCATGCAAGAATTGGAAAAAGGGGCTTAGCAGCAAAAGGCTGTTCTTGGTCAGAACCGACAAATAACGATTCCTCATTAAAAAACGATAATAAAATGGCAATAAAAGTATTAGCAAATGACGGCATAGCACCGAGCGGACTCGAAAAGCTAAAAGCAAACGGCTTTGAAGTGGATACCGATAAACGCGAACAAGATGATTTAATTGATGTCATCAACAATGAAGGTTTTCAAGTTGTTTTGGTGCGCAGTGCCACCAAAATTCGGAAAAATCTCATAGACGCTTGCCCGGGTTTAAAAGCTGTAATTCGCGGCGGAGTGGGAATGGACAATATAGATGTGGAATATGCACGTGACAAAGGCATCATGGTTTCCAACACCCCGGCCGCGTCATCGCAAGCTGTTGCGGAATTGACCATGGCTCACTTGTATTCCATAGCACGCGGTTTGTTTGACAGCAACAGACAAATGCCCTCAAACGGTGTAGCTGAGTTTAAAAAACTCAAGAAAAAATATGCCGGAGGTGTTGAACTGCGCGGTAAAACGTTGGGTATAATTGGTTTTGGCCGCATTGGTCAATATATGGCTAAATATGCGCTGGGGAACGGGATGAAAGTTTTAGCTTATAATCGATCGCGTAAAAGCGTGGAAATAAACTTGGATGTAGAAGGTTGCGATGCAGTTGTGGAAATAGAAACCCAATCTAAAGATCATGTTATTGAGAACTCAGATTTTATTACTTTACACGTTCCGGCTCAAGCCGATGGTAAAGCGGTAATTGGCGAAGGTGAGTTTAAAATGATGAAAGAAGGCTCTTACTTGATTAACACGGCGCGCGGCGGTGTGGTTGATGAAAAAGCACTTCAAAATGCTTTGGAAAACGGAACGTTATCGTATGCGGCATTGGATGTTTTTGAAAACGAGCCAACACCGGACGCACAGATTCTTAAAAATGAAAGAATCAGTTTGAGTCCGCATATTGGTGCGGCAACAGCTGAGGCTCAATCCCGCATAGGCACTGAAATAGCCGATATCCTCATTAAACACTTTGAATGATTTTTTAAAGCTTGTAGAGCAGAAAAAATCCGCATTGTTTGTTTGCGGATTTTTTTTTTGCGATTGCTTTTGCAAAATGGAAGCTTACTTGGTATGCGGAAATCATATTGCTCCCCGGTTACGAATTAAAAACCTTTACGTAAATTTGTACGTCTTTTGGTAAAGAGAATATAACTTTAAAATTCGGGGAATCGGGAAAGCTACTGAACATTAATACAACTGAAGGTTTATACAATTATGACAAAAAACATTATTTGGGCAGCATGTGCTGTTTTATTTTTCACAGCTTGCAGCGACACTGAGAAAAAAGACATGAAAACTCAACAAGGAACATTAGAAGTAAAAGACCCGCACACACGAGCTAAACCGCGTGAGGCCAAAGTTACTCACTTGATGTGGGCGGCGGAAGTCGATTTTGAGCAAAATATCATCAATGCAACCGCAACCTGGACTATTGAGCGTAAACGTAAAGCTGATTCTGTAATATTTGATATAGAGGGCTTGGAAATTGAAAAGGTTTTGCTGGACGCGAAGGAAAAAGCAAATTATTATGTGGGAGAACACGATAAACATTTGGGAAGTCCGCTGGTGGTAAAACTTGAAGATCAAACAGAGTCTGTTTCCATCACCTATAAAACAGCTCGCGATGCAGCTGCACTGCAGTGGTTGAGCCCTGAACAAACAGCAGGGAAAAAGTATCCGTTTTTGTTTACTCAATCCCAGGCGATTTTAGCCCGTACTTGGCTACCTTGTCAAGACAGTCCCGGAATTAGATTCACTTACGAGGCTGAGGTAAGAGTACCTGCCGGTTTAATGGCCGTAATGAGTGCCTCAAACCCCAAAGAGAAATCTCAAGACGGGTTGTACAGGTTTGAAATGAAACAACCCGTTCCTGCCTATTTAATGGCCCTTGCCGCCGGTGATTTGGAGTTTGGTAAATTGGGTGAAATTACCGGTGTGTACGCTGAACCTTCTATGCTGAAAAAATCATTGTATGAATTTGCCAATATGGATTCTATGTTAGTAGCGGCCGAAGATTTATACGGCAAATACCGCTGGGGCCAATATGACGTATTGGTTCTCCCGCCTTCTTTTCCGTTCGGCGGAATGGAAAACCCGCGTCTTACTTTTGCCACGCCAACTATTTTGGCCGGCGACAGAAGTTTAACATCATTAATAGCGCATGAGTTAGCGCATTCTTGGAGCGGTAATTTGGTGACCAATGAAAGTTGGAACGATTTCTGGCTCAATGAGGGCTTTACCGTGTATTTTGAGCGCAGAATTATGGAGTCGCTTTACGGTGAAAGTTATGCCGAAATGCTCAATGTATTGGGTATGCAGGATCTCCAAAACGATTTATCGAGTTTAAAACCCGAGGATACGCAATTGAAATTAGACTTGAAAGGTAGAAACCCCGATGACGGAATGAATAATGTAGCCTATGAAAAAGGGAACTTCTTTTTGAAAACGATTGAAGACCTTTACGGAAGGGAAGCATTTGACCAATTCGTTTCGGCCTACTTTGATACGTTCGCATTTCAAACAGTAAATACCGATGCATTCTTGGAGTATCTGGATAGTAACTTGCTTAAAACAGATACGGTAAAGCGCAAAAAGTTGCGCGTTGATGAATGGGTTTTCAGTCCCGGGCTACCCGATAATTGCGTGAAGGTAAAATCACGTCGTTTGCAGCGGGTACAGTCTTCTTTAAAGGCTTGGGAAGATGGTGTTTTGGAAATAGATGAATTGAAAACCGATGATTGGTCCACTCACGAATGGCTTTACTTTTTGCGTCAATTATCATCCGATTTAAGTGTTGAAAAGTTAACTGAGTTAGATCGTAAATTCGGATTTACCCGGTCGGGGAATAGTGAAATTTTGGCCGCTTGGTTTATCCATACAATCAGAGCCGATTATGAACCGGCTTACGCAAAACTCGAGGAATTTTTGACCACTGTAGGCCGTCGAAAATTTTTAGTTCCTTTATACGGGGCTCTGACCAAAACGGAAGCGGGAAAAGAAAGGGCACGTAAAATTTATCAAATCGCCCGCCCCAACTATCACAGCGTATCGAGAAATACTATTGATGATATGCTCAATTAATTTTGTAATTTGTTTCACTACATATGTTCACGGAAGATAAGAAAAGGCATGAAATAGATTTTAATGACTCCAAAACCGCTTTTATTTATAAGAGCGATAAAGATTTGAAGTTTTCTGTTTTAATGTTTCGATTGATGAGTTACCGGCCACTTACGAAAATAGGCGGTGAGCTCACTGAGCTGGGGCTTAAATTGAAATTGCCTATTAAAGGTATTATTAAAGCCACTATTTTCAGGCAGTTTTGCGGTGGAGAAACCTTGGCGGAGTGTAACTCGGCTATTGTGGATTTAGCTAAAGCAAATATTGGTAGTATTTTAGATTACTCTGTTGAAGGTATTCAGGATGAAGCTGTTTTTGATGCCGTAACTGATGAATTATTGAGAGTTTGCGACAAAGCGGCAAAAAGTCCTAATATTCCCGTTACTTGCATGAAAATTACCGGTGTTGCTGAGTTTGCATTATTAGAAAAACTCTCAAAACCCGGAAGTGAGCTTACGAACAAGGAAAAAAATGCTTACCAAAAAGTGGTGACACGAGTAAATCGTATTTGTGAACGCGCTCATAAAAATGATGTACCCATTTATATTGATGCTGAGGAAAGTTGGATTCAACCGGCACTTGACCGATTGATTGGCACGATGATGCGTAAATATAATAAGAAAAAGGCTATTGTATTTACGACGTTTCAAATGTATAAGCACAGTATGTTACCCGTTTTAGAAAGAATGATAGGTGAGGCCAAGCGCGAGGGATTTAAATTCGGGATAAAGTTTGTTCGAGGAGCTTATATGGAAAAAGAGAATAAACGGGCTGAAAAATTGGGCTATTCCACACCTATTCAGCCTTCTAAAGAAGCTACAGATGAAGACTTCGACAAGGCTGTTGAATTTGCATTGGGTCACTTAGACGTTGTTGAAATGTGCTGCGGCACACACAATGAGTTGAGCTGCTATAAATTAGTGGATTTAATGGATGATAAGGGCATAAAGCCGAACCACTCAGGTATTTATTTTTCTCAGCTTTACGGCATGAGCGATAATATAAGTTTTAATTTAGCTAACGCAGGCTATAATGTGACTAAATATTTGCCTTACGGTCCGGTTGAAAAAACAATACCTTACTTACTCAGGCGTGCGGAAGAAAATTCTGCCATCACCGGCCAAATGGGAAAAGAATTGCGGTTTTTATTGGCTGAGAAAAAAAGAAGAGAGGATACCGGTGAAAGGGTTAACAGTTAAAGTCTTTTCTTATGAGAAATACTGAGCTAAAAATAAAAAGAAATGATAATGTTACGCTACATGCCTACTTAGAGCTGCCTGCAGATGGTAAACCCGATCAGTTTGCCATTTTTGCACATTGCTTTACCTGTAACAGTGAACTTTCGGCTGTCAAAAATATCAGTAGAGAATTGACATCACATGGTTTTGGTGTTGTTCGTTTTGACTTTACGGGTCTCGGTCAAAGTACAGGTGATTTTTCTGATTCCGGTTTTTCAGCGAATATTGAGGATTTGTGCGAGGTCAGTGATTTTCTCAAGGAAAATTACAGCGCCCCTACACTTTTAATAGGCCACTCCTTAGGTGGTGCGGCAGTATTGGTGGCTGCACATAAAATAGATAGTATTAAAGCAGTGGCAACCATCGGTTCCCCGGCAACCACAAGTCATGTCACTCATTTGTTCGAAGATGACTTAGAAGAAATCAAAAAACAAGGCTCCGCAGAAGTGAATATTGGAGGCAGACCCTTTAGGATTAATAGTCAGTTTGTGGACGATTTGGAGGCGCAAGATGTTTTATCACACTTGAAAGATCTCAAAAAGCCTCTGCTCATATTGCACTCTCCACAAGATGATGTTGTTTCTATTGATAATGCTGCTGAAATTTACCAAAAGGCTTTTCATCCCAAAAGTTTTGTTTCACTTGACGGTGCCGATCACCTTTTAAAAAACAGAAAAGACAGTAAATATGCCGGCAGTGTAATTGGAGCTTGGGTTGCACGTTATTTGGAGTTTTCTCCGGAGAAAAAAATAAAAATCGATACCCGCGGTCATCATGTAGCGGCGCACCTTAATTTGGAGGATAATTTCATTACACAAATTACGAATGGTAAAAACACCCTTATTGCAGATGAGCCTGAGGATGTGGGCGGAGATGACTCAGGATTTGCTCCTTATGATTTGGTAAGTGCAGGTCTTGCAGCCTGCACGGCCATGACGGTAAAATTATACGCAGAGCGCAAAGATTGGCCGCTTCGGGAAGTTTACGTATACGTGAATCATGAAAAGGAAAAAAATCAAGCAGGGAAAAAGTTCGATATATTCTCCAAAAGTCTTGATTTGTTGGGAGAGTTGGACAATAAACAAAAAGAACGTCTTGTTGAAATTGCTGCAAAATGCCCTACCCACAAGACTTTAGAGGCGTCATCTCAAATAAAAACTACTTTGGCTGAATAACTTTTTTTTGGGTATTTAATTGAAATATTTGTGTTTATAACCGGCTCATTATCGGGGTATTTTTTTTATTTTTGACCAAAGTGAAAAGAATCACCGTTTTTTAAAAACACAAAGAACTGTACTCATGAAAAAAATATTAAAAATCCTCGGATTGGTTGTGGGGTTAATCTTGTTGCTATTAATTCTTCTTCCCATTTTTTTTAAGGGAAAAATTTTTGATATGATTGTTGAAGAGGGAAATAAAACCCTCACGGCACAAGTTGATATTGATGATTTGAGCTTGAGTTTAATCCGTAATTTCCCCGATTTTTCACTCACCATTACCGGTCTTACAGTAGAGGGGAAAGACGATTTTGAAGGTGTTATGTTGGCCGATGTAAAGGAAATAAAAGCCGTTCTTGACGTAATGAGTGTGATTTCGGGTGACGAAATAAAAATCAAAAGGTTTGGCGTTACCGGTGCAGATTTGCATTTAATGATTACCCCTGAAGGTAAGCCCAACTGGGATATTGTAAAGCCTGGTGAAGAAACTGAAAAACAGGAAGAACTCCAAGGTGAATCTGAGGAGTCAGCTCCACTTGATATAAGCGTGAAAAACTATTACTTGACCGGAATCAACCTGATTTATGAAGACCGGGAGTATAATGATTATGCCGAAATATCGAATTTAAATCATGAAGGCAGCGGAAATTTCGATCTGGAAGAGTTTACCCTATCTACCCGCACGCACATTGATAAACTTACTTATATCATGGACGGCGCACCCTATTTAAAAGATGTGGAAACCGAGCTGGATGCCGATTTGGGGATCAACTTGAATACTGATACTTATACCTTTCTTGATAATCAATTGCGCATGAACGAATTCAAACTCTCCTTTGACGGTTGGTTGCGTTTAGTGAGTCTTGAAGAATATGAAATGGATTTGACTTTTGGCGCTGATGATACCGAATTTAAAAGTTTGTTATCCTTGGTTCCCAATGCTATGACAGCCGATTTTGATGATGTAAAAGCCGAAGGCAGTTTGAACTTTAACGGTATGTCTAAAGGTACTTTTAAATTTTTGGAAGAAGGATTTCAACTGCCCGCTTTTGATTTTACACTCAAAGTGCCTCATGCCTCAGTACAATACCCCGATTTGCCCGAATCGCTGGATAATATTGAGATTGATTTTAATGCTCAGAACCCCGGGGGAAGCGACGATAATACAATTGTGAACCTCAAGACATTTTACCTCGAACTGGCGAAAAACCCGGTGGATGTGAAATTGTTAGTAAAAACTCCGGTAAGTGACCCGGATATTACCGGAGGCATTCACGCTCAAATTGATTTGGAAACATTGAAAAAAGCCTATCCGATGGAAGAAACGGAAAATTTGCAAGGTGTAATTACAGCAGATGTTGATTTTGCTGGCCGCATGTCTGCCTTGGATGAAGAGCGCTACGGAGATTTTAAAATGGAAGGGAAGTTGATCGTTTTGAATTTTATATATCCCCTCGAAGGTTATGATGATCCCGTTGAACTCAAAAAAATGTACATGAACTTTTCGCCGCAGTTTGTAGATTTAAGCACTTTTGATATGGTAATGGGTGAGACAGATATCAGTGCATCCGGTAAAGTGGATAATATACTGAGGTATGTTTTTAATGATGAAGTGCTTACAGGAAGCTTTGATATGCAATCAAAATTCATCAACCTCAATAGTTTTATGGATGAACCGGCGGGTGAAGAAGGTACATCAGATTCCGGCTCTGAAAATGAAGAAAATACTGAAGGAGAGGAGCTTGCTGCCTTTGAAGTTCCCGCCGGTGTGAACTTTAAACTCAATGCAAATATTGAGCGTATGCTGTATGAAGAATTGGAAATTAAAAACATAAAAGGTGGGATTCATATTCATGATCGCGTTGTGGAGATGTCCAATTTGGATATGAATTTATTGGACGGAAGTATGGCTATGTCAGGAAGCTATGCAACCATAAATCCGAAAAAACCCACTATTGACTTTCAATTTGACATCAAACGGTTTGATTTGCAAAAAACAGGTTCTGCCT
>CAJXMT010000090.1 GCA_913056155.1 uncultured Cryomorphaceae bacterium | reverse complement strand
AGTAGAATTATGAATGTTATTGGGGTATGCGGGTGTATTTCTTTTTGTAGTGCTCTCACAACTGGCAAAAGCTCCTTTGGTGGTTAAAGAGCACGCTTTACTCGAAGAGAGCTTACATCACCACATTAACTAGATTAACGGCTTAAAAAATATAAAAATGAGCTTACTTACAATTGTATTATCTGTTTTAGGAATAATTGCGCTGGTTCAACTGGTACGTGTGTTTGAACTTTCGGCAAAACTGAGAGGAAACAATCAAGACAGGGTAGATTATTCGGGAAATAAATTAAACGGCCGCTTGTGGCTGCTTTTTGGTGCGGGCTACTTCGCATTCTTTATTTGGCTCGTTGCTGAATACGGGGATAAATTATTACCGGTCTCGGGTTCAGAACACGGTGCGGTAATTGATGACTTGATGACTTTCAATTGGGTGATTTTGATTATTGCGTTTGCTGTAACGCATATTTTATTATTCTACTTTGCGGCAAAATACTATTGGAGCCCGAAACGTAGAGCTGAGTTTATCACGCACAACAACAAGTTGGAATTAATTTGGACTACTTTGCCCGCTATTGTATTAGCTGTAATTATTATATATGGTTTAACGGCATGGAATAACATTACCGATGAAGTTCCTGAAGAGGCGGTAAACGTTGAAATCTTTTCGAAACAGTTTGGTTGGACTGCAAGGTTTGCCGGTTCTGACAATGAGCTTGGAGATGCTAATTACAATTTCATCACGGGAACAAACCCCTTGGGTGTAATCACACCTGAAACCATTGAAGGAAGGGTTAATGATATAAAAAGTGAAATTAAGAGTCTCGAAAAGGATTTGGCGAAGGCACCTGAAGGAGGCTTAAAAGAAAAAGAGATTAGTACAGATTTGGACAATAAGCAACGTCAACTGAAAAGTATATTGACTTATAATCGAAAAAATGAAGTAGATCCTTTTCGTGCCGGTGATGATGATAAAGTTGTGACAGGTGAAATTCACATCCCCGTTAATCGGGTGGTAAATATGAATTTTAGATCACAAGATGTTATTCACAGTGCGTACATGCCTCATTTTCGAGCTCAAATGAATTGTGTGCCCGGCAGTCCCACACGTTTTCACTTTACGCCTACTATTACCTCAAAAGAGATGAAGGCAAAAACGGGTAATCCTGATTTTGAATATTTGCTTTATTGCAATAAAATTTGTGGTGCAGCTCATTACAACATGCAAATGACTATAGTAGTAGAATCTGAAGAGGATTATGAAAAATGGCTTTCGAAACAAAATACTTTTACATCTGTTGAAACGGCTGAAAATCGTTCAGTGAGTGAAGATACCGAGGAAGACGAAAACAGCGATTTAGCGCAAAATTAATTATTAAATATAGGAATTATGAGTACGCAAGCACACGCAGCAGAACACCATAAAGAACCGTTTATTTCGAAATACATATTTAGTCACGATCACAAAATGATTGCCAAGCAGTTTTTGATTACTGCAATGGTTATGGCTACTATAGCCATGATTATGTCTATATTATTCAGGCTTCAATTGGCATGGCCGGGTGAAAGTTTTTCAGCCTTGAGTTTTTTCTTGGGTGAAAAATGGGCCCCAGATGGTGTGTTAGATCCTAATATGTATTTGGCTCTCGTAACTATCCACGGAACAATAATGGTGTTTTTCCTTTTGACAGGTGGCTTGAGCGGAACGTTTGCTAATCTTTTGATTCCCCTTCAAATCGGAGCAAGAGATATGGCTTCCGGCTTCATGAATATGTTGTCCTATTGGTTGTTCTTTTTGTCCTCCGCTATAATGGTAGGATCACTTTTTGTTGAGTCAGGACCTGCAGCGGCAGGTTGGACCGTTTATCCGCCGTTAAGTGCCCTCCCTCAGAGTATGCCGGGGTCAGGTTTAGGTATGACTTTATGGCTTGTATCGATGACTTTGTTCATAGCCAGCTCCTTGATAGGTGGACTGAACTACATTGTAACAGTGATTAATTTGCGGACTAAAGGAATGAAAATGACTCGCCTTCCCTTGACTATTTGGGCTTTGCTCACTACAGCGATTTTAGGCTTGCTTTCTTTTCCTGTACTTTTTTCAGCAGCTTTATTATTGTTGTTTGATCGATCGTTTGGTACGGCCTTTTACCTTTCAGATATTTTTGTGGCAGGCGAGGCTTTAACACAAACAGGCGGGTCACCTATTCTCTATCAACACTTGTTTTGGTTCTTGGGTCACCCTGAAGTTTATATAATTATACTTCCAGCTCTCGGGTTGACTTCTGAAGTAATTGCGACTAACGCACGTAAACCTATTTTCGGGTATCGCGCAATGGTGGGTTCAATACTGGCAATTGGCTTTCTCTCCTTTATTGTCTGGGGTCACCATATGTTTGTGACAGGTATGGATCCATTTATCGGGTCAGTATTTACCTTTACTACGCTCTTAATCGCCATTCCTTCCGCCGTGAAAGCTTTCAACTACATTAGTACCTTATGGAAAGGAAATATTCGATTTACACCTGCCATGATGTTTAGTATTGCAATGGTTTCAACTTTTGTATCAGGAGGCTTGACAGGTATAATTTTGGCGGATGCCGCCTTGGATATCAATTTACATGACACTTATTTCGTTGTAGCTCACTTTCATATTGTAATGGGACTTTCAGCTGTCCTGGCTATGTTTGCCGGTGTTTACCATTGGTTCCCGAAAATGTACGGAAGAATGATGAATATGAAATTGGGACATGTACATTTTTGGCTAACGTTTGTTTCAGGATACGGTGTGTTTTTCCCGCAACATTTTATGGGCTTGGCCGGTGTTCCCAGAAGGTATTACACCAACTCCGAATTCCCGATGTTTGATGTATTTATTGATTTGAATGTGTTGGTAACCATCTTTGCTATAGTAGGATCTTTTGCTCAGTTAATATTTTTCTTTAATTTCTTCTACAGTATGAGTAGAGGTCCAAAAGCGAAACAAAACCCATGGAATTCCAATACGTTGGAATGGACAACCCCCGTTGAACATATTCATGGAAACTGGCCGGGTAAGTTGCCTGTAGTTCATCGTTGGGCTTATGATTACAGTAAGCCGGGGAAAGAAAATGACTTTGTTCCCCAAACAGTTCCGCTGGAAGATGGGGAAGTTGACGGTGAACATTGATCAAATGCGTTTTCCTGAAAATATGATAATGCCCCTGTTTTACAGGGGCATTTTTTGTTTGCTCTTGTTGCATTGTTCCACCTCAATCTACGGGCAAAAGGGGAATCCTGTTTTCCGGGATATTTCTGAAGCCTTACAGCAAAAGCCGACTTTCGATTGGGATATCGACACGAGAAACTCCTTTATAGCCGCCAAGAGAGCCGGGGTAAT
This sequence comes from uncultured Cryomorphaceae bacterium, assembly GCA_913056155.1. Classification (GTDB taxonomy): domain Bacteria; phylum Bacteroidota; class Bacteroidia; order Flavobacteriales_G; family Salibacteraceae; genus Salibacter. The sequence goes on along the minus strand of CAJXMT010000090.1, from coordinate 7,505 downwards.
AGGTTTTAAAGCCGGGTTTGATTTTGGTAAAAGCGTGCGTTTCGGCTTGGGATATAACTTTTTATATACAACAGTTCGCGAGCAGTTTGTTTCCCGTAACAGCAAAGGCTTCAGAGTTAATGCTCTGCAACGATTTCACATGAGATACGGCAGCATTTACGGTGAGTATGTTTATTACCGCAAAAACAATTTAAAAATGACCGTTCAAATGTTGTTTGGTGCGGGAACTTCCCAATTTCGATTTGTTGATGAATACAGTCAAACAATCAAATCTCCTTGGAAAGCCGTTTTTCTTTATGAGCCGCACATGACCGGGGACTACAAAATTTTGAGGTTTTTATCTGTAGGCGCGGGTTTGGGCTACAGAATTGTATATTCACCCAATAAGTTTTCTCGTACGCGATTGAACTCACCCATTTATATCATCAGAGCCAACATACTTTTTAAAGAATTATACGACTCCCTTAAATCGAGATGAGGATCGTTTTCCTCCATCTTGCAATACAAGAGAGAAGTGTTGATTAAAGGTGTGTTCGCTCACTTCAAAAGTTCCGTTATGATAAAGCACAATACGTTGAGAGCCGTTTTTACTACGAACTTTATATGCGTAATTTTCTCCTACACGAAAGGTATCATAAGCACTCATGCAATAGGCTCTGGGGTGCTTGGGAAAAAATACAGATGCCACAAATACCACAAATGGCGTTAACATCACACTCATTCCAAAAACCAACCAAAAGCCAACGGCATAAACCTTACTTAGGGTGAAGGCGCAAAGCAGGCACAAAAAAACATATGTAAAAGGCAGTAAAACCAACATAACCATGCAGTTTTTTAATTACTCAAACATAACGAATGAACGCAAACTATTATATTCGATTAAATAACCGCGTTATTCTTACTTTTGTTCATGATGAATGACAATCTAAATGCTGAATCAGATCACCTTTCTCATTCAGAGAAAGAAATAGAAAAAGTGTTGAGGCCTAAAGCCTTTAGTGACTTCAACGGGCAAAGTCAAGTTACTGATAATCTCAAAATTTTTGTGCAAGCCGCCTTGCAGCGAGGCGAAGCATTAGATCACGTTCTTTTACACGGTCCCCCCGGACTGGGGAAAACTACCTTGGCCAATATCATTGCAAATGAGCTGGGCGTTGGTTTTAAAGTGACTTCAGGCCCGGTATTGGATAAACCGGGTGATTTAGCGGGACTTCTCACCAACTTAGAAGAAAACGACGTCATCTTTATTGACGAAATTCACCGTTTAAGCCCTGTTGTAGAAGAGTTTTTATACTCTGCAATGGAAGATTACGTGATAGATATCATGATAGATACAGGACCCAACGCACGCTCTGTACAAATTGACTTAAACCCGTTCACGTTGATTGGAGCTACAACGCGGTCAGGGCTGCTTACAAGCCCCTTGAGAGCCCGGTTCGGAATAAACTCTCGACTGAGTTATTACAATGCTGACTTATTAGCCACCATTATAAAGCGATCTGCACAAATACTTAATATTGCCATTGAGAACAAAGCCGCAAAGGAAATAGCCGGCCGCAGTCGCGGAACACCGCGTATTGCCAATGCGCTATTGCGCAGAGTACGTGATTTCGCTCAAATTAAAGGATCCGGTAAAATCGATATTAAAATTACCGAAATAGCCTTGGAAGCACTCAATGTTGATCAATACGGATTAGATGAGATGGATAACCGAATATTATCGGCAATAATTGATAAATTTTCGGGAGGCCCCGTTGGAATTACTACTATTGCCACCGCCGTAGGTGAAAATGCGGGAACGATCGAAGAGGTTTATGAGCCGTTTTTAATTCAAGAAGGGTTTATTGCCAGAACACCGCGAGGGCGTGAGGCTACACCTCTGGCTTTTGAACATTTGGGGCGCAAACCACACAAAGGAAATCAAGGCTCACTTTTTTAGTCAGAACCCAAAACCTTCAGTGGAGAGAACCAACCTGTGAAAAATTTTTAAATCCTATGGATTAATCGCAATTGAATAATACAACAGTTTGCCTGCTCACTTCACCTTCAATAACTGAAATGTAAGTCTCACCACAAATAGAATCTCGGGTGATAATTTGATTTGTATCGGGCAAGGTGCCTTCAACAGTTGTGTCAATTACAATTTTGTGAGCGCGAACACGAAGTACCATGGGCAATTTGAATTGATGACGAAAAATACCATTTTCATCTGCCGTACCGGTAATTTCGATATCACAGGGTTGGTTAATACTGCTTTCGCAATCTAAACTGACGGTACTTCCTCCTACAACTTCGCCTTCGGCGTCTAATGTCATCACCTCACCAACAGTAGCATCCTCATCAACGTCATCGTCATCATTATTGCAGGCAACGAAAAATCCTGACAGAAGCAAATAAAATGTAAAAGTGAGTAAAGCCTTCTTTGTTCTAATCATTTTAGCGACTTTTGAATTTTCAAATTTAAAGTAAATGAAATTACCGGTAAACATTTTTATTATTGCAATTTTACTGCTTTTCTTTGGTTTAAGAACAAATGCTCAAGAAAATAGTGAAAAAGTACTTATTCAAACCTCCAAAGGCAACATCATTGTGGAACTCTACAAAGAAACCCCTTTACATACAAAAAACTTTATAAAACTTGCAGAGTCAGGGTTTTATGACAGCTTATTGTTTCACCGTGTCATTCCCGGGTTTATGATTCAAGGCGGAGACCCACAATCTAAAAACGCAAAAAAAGGACAAAAGTTGGGGAACTCAAATCCCGATTATACAATTCCTCCCGAATTTTCAGATTCGTTAATTCATAAAAGAGGTGCACTTGCCGCTGCTCGTAAATCTGATCAAATTAATCCGGGGAAGGAAAGCTCCGGCTCTCAATTTTACCTCGTTCAAGGTCAGTCTTTTGATGCGGAAAAACTCCGAAAAATGGATGAACAACGAATAACTCAACTTTACAATAAACAAATCACAAAATTTTTACGTAAACCTGAAAATGATTCGCTGCTAAAGCATTACCAAACACTAACAGAGGATGAGAGCTACAATGAAGCACGCGACTTTTGGGAAGCACAAAAGCCACAAGTAGCTCATTTGGTGGAGCCCTTTAGGCTGAGTGATAAACAAATTAAAACATACGCTGAAATTGGAGGAGCACCACATTTAGATGGCGGATATACCGTATTTGGAGAAATAGTGGAGGGTTTTGAAGTTCTGGATGCAATAGCGAAAGTGAAAACAGATGGAAATGACAGGCCCGAGGAAGATATTTGGATGGTGGTTAAATACCCGGCCAATCAATAGTGTCCTCGAAAATCGGAATCACGACCTTTACACGTATTAGATAAAATAATGGAAATAAAGAACTCAATCATGTCATGGATTATGAAAAAGCGGTTTCATCAAATAGAGCTTTTTCTAAAATATCCGCATGAAGTACAAGCCGAGTGGTTTGATGAACTTATCGAATACGGAGCAGAAAGCGAATGGGGTAAACAACATGAGTTTGAAAAAATAAAATCATCTGACGATTTTAAAAAAGCTGTTCCCATTCAATCTTATGAGACTTTGCATCCTTATATTGAAGAAGTGATGCAGGGCAAGCAAAATATACTTTGGCCCGGAAAAATAAAGTGGTTTGCCAAATCAAGCGGAACAACGGCAGATAAAAGCAAGTTTATACCCATTACAAAAGAGTCGCTTGAAGAGTGCCACTACAAAGGAGGTAAAGATTTGATTTCACTATACTATAACAATCAACCCGATTCTAAATTATTTACCGGTAAAGGACTTGTGTTGGGAGGCAGCAGTAATGTAAATAAACTCAACGAAGATTCATATTACGGAGATTTATCGGCCGTTATTATTCGCAACCTCCCTTTTTGGGCAGAGCATCAGCGTACACCGTCTATGGAGGTTGCCGCAATGGAGGAGTGGGAAGCCAAGCTGCAAAAAATGGCTGAAATTACTGCTAAACAAGATATAACAAGTATTACCGGGGTTCCGTCTTGGACCCTTGTTTTGCTTAAGCGCGTGCTGGAGATTACGGGTAAAAACAACATCGCACAAGTGTGGCCAAACCTTGAGCTTTTTGCTCACGGTGGTGTGAGTTTTGAGCCTTACCGTAAAAACTTCAAGCAAATTTTTGGCGACTTGCCCGTTTCTTACATGGAGACTTACAATGCCAGCGAAGGTTTTTTTGGTATTCAGAACCAAATCAACAATGATGATCAAGGACTCCTGCTTATGCTGGATTACGGTATTTACTACGAGTTTATGCCAATGAGTGAATCGGGCAAAGACAACCCCGAAACACTTTCACTGCACGATGTGGAAATTGGACGCCAGTATGCCTTGATTATTACCACTAACGGAGGGTTGTGGAGATATGAAATTGGAGACACTATTGAGTTCACATCTTTGAATCCTTATAAAATAAAAATTACCGGGCGTACAAAACACTTTATTAATGCTTTTGGAGAAGAGTTGATTATCGACAATGCTGAAAAAGCACTTTCAAAAGCTTGTGAACTCTCGGGGGCTGTGATAAAAGATTACACCGCAGCACCTGTTTATATGAGCGATAATGAAACCGGCGGTCATGAATGGGCTGTTGAATTTGAAAAACTGCCCGAGGATAAAACTTATTTTACAGAAGTTCTGGATCAAGAGTTAAAGGCTTGTAACAGTGATTATGAAGCCAAACGCTATAAAAACTTTGTTTTAAAACAGCCCCTTATACACTTTTTGCCGGTTGGTACGTTTTACAATTGGATGAAAAAAAGGGGAAAGTTGGGCGGTCAAAACAAAGTACCCAGATTATCAAATAACAGAAAATACTTGGAAGATGTCCTCGAATCTTGTGCGAACTGATAAACCCCTGATAGCTTTTGTAGTGTTTTTGCTTTCGGGCTTGTCGTCAAATGCTCAAAGCAATCCCTTTTCGTGGGTGTCTACACGGCCTATCAAAGCACATGGAATTGAAATTGATAAACTTGGAAACATCTATACATTTTACGATGAAAAAGTAGATAAACTCGGTTCTGACGGAAAACCCATAAAAACAGATAGCTTTAAGAAATACGGTGCCATTCACTCAATGGACGTGAGTAACCCTTTAAAAATAATGGTTTATTTTGAAGAGTTGCTTCAAATTGTGTTTCTGGATAATGAGCTGGGAGTGAGGGGAAGTCCTGTAGAGCTTGATTTTTTGGGATACCCACAAACCGTTGCTGCTTGTTTGTCATATGATAATGGTATTTGGCTCTTTGATAAAAGTACTTTTCAACTCACCCGCCTAGATGAAAATTTGAGAGAAACAAACTCCACCTCAAACTTGATGCAGGTAATAGGTTCTGACATAAACCCGCTGAAACTTTTTGAAAGTAATCGCAGGTTGTACCTCACGGATCCTGATGAGGGTGTTTTTATCTTTGATTTTTACGGTACGTTTTCTCGAAAAATACCGGTAAAGGGGATTTTGTCTATTGATTTTTTCGGCCGCAATGTGTATTTTCAAACTGCTGAACAATTATTTGTTTATGACGAAGAGTACGGCGAAATGACAGCGTTTGAACTGCCCATAAAAAACAGCACCTATTTGGCCGTACATAAAAATAAAATTTATCTACTCTCTCAAAACGACCTCCACATTTTTAATGTAAATTTGTAAATTGAATTTTCAGAAAGTTTCAAGTAAGCAGTAAAAAAATCATTATGCACATAGCCATTGCGGGGAATATCGGTTCCGGTAAAACTACACTCACTCAACTTTTATCTGATCATTACGGCTGGGAACCCCATTTTGAAGACGTTGAAGAGAATCCCTATCTAAATGATTTTTACAATGACATGCAACGTTGGTCCTTTAATCTTCAGGTGTACTTTTTAAACAGCAGGTTCAATCAAATTCTTGAAATTCGCAAGTCGGGAAAAACCATAATTCAAGACAGAACTATTTACGAAGATGCCTATATTTTTGCGCCTAACCTGCATGCAATGAACCTCATGACTACTCGGGATTTTGAAAATTATTTTTCATTTAGTGAGTGATCCATTTCTCAATCAAATCAAAGAAACCCTGTACCAGCAGCGCCAGTACGGCGGCAGGAATCGCTCCTTCAAGAATCAATGGTACACTATCGAGGCGGATTCCTGTCAAAATTGGCTGACCATATCCTCCGGCCCCTATCAGGGCCCCAAGCGTGGCCGTTCCAACATTAATAACGGCTGAGGTTTTAATTCCGGCAAGAATTGACGGCACAGCAAGCGGCAGCTCTACCCTTCTTAAAATAAAAGTATTGGGAAGCCCAAGTGCACGGGCCGATTCCATCAAAGGCCCGGCAATTGATTTAATTCCTGAATGAGTATTACGAACAATAGGAAGCAGGCTGTAGAGAAACAGCGCAGCGATGGCGGGAAACGCACCAATGCCAAACAACGGAATCATAAAAACCAGCAGCGCCAGTGAGGGAACAGTTTGCAAAATTCCAACCGCTCCCAGAAGTGGTGTCTCAATCGATTTAACTTTTACGGCAAGTACGCCCAGAGGTATCGCAAACAGTATGGCCAGCCCCAAAGAGATTCCTACCAGGTAGAGATGGTCGATAGTATGGCGCAGAAGCCTGTCCCAAAGGCCTTCCTCATACACTTCAGAATCAATTCCAAATGTGTCTGCAAGAAAACGGGACGCCACCACGGCATCGCCTTCGCGGTCAATTTTTACAGCCGCATTCATCTGCACCATCTCACTGCGGCTGATCGCTCCCTCAAACCTTCGGATCGATTCCACGACGTTGTTATCGAGCTCACGCCTGTAGAGATAGACCGCCTCATATTCCGGAAAATAGCCGAGATCGTCTTCCAGCACCCGGAGATCGTAATACTCAATTTCAGGATCAGTAGAATAGAGGTCAATTACCTGGATATTACCAGCCTCCAGCCCGCGATACGCCAGGTCGTGATCAAGCCCACGCACGTCTTCAGGTGATAATCCGGCAGCCTGCCGAAGTCCGGGCCAGCCATCGGAGCGATCCATAAATTCATTACTAAAACCGTAGCTAAGGCCGGGATGATTGCGTAAATCGGTGATCGTCCTGATCCCCCGTTCAGCGGCTACCTCCTCTTTCATCCCAATCGCATAGGTGTTATTGAACCCAAGCGGCCGGGTCATTTCTATTCCATACGTTGCCAGCACACTGTCGAGTTCGGCGATTGATCCGATTTCATTGCCCGCCAATATCTCTTCTGTGATGGTACCGGTATATTCCGGGTAGACGTCAATTTCGCCATCAAGAAGAGCATTCCATAATATTTGTGTACCTCCCAGCTGCTTGATCAACTCTGCCTGACGTCCGTCCGATTGGATGGACTGAGTTACCAGTTCGCCCAGCACAACCGATTCGGTAAACACTTTTGTGCCGGCCCGCACGGGTTCCTGCTGCCTTGCTTCGCAGACATTTCCAAGCAGAAAGCTTAATAATAGAAAAGTTAAAGCCGGTGCTGCGGAT
>CAJXMT010000089.1 GCA_913056155.1 uncultured Cryomorphaceae bacterium | reverse complement strand
GTTTATGTTAGTGGAGGCAGCCAGCTTTTTAATTAAACTCAACAAGCAGGATGAGCCTGATTTAGAAGGCTTATCGCGTAAAGAAAGAAAAGAAGCGGAAAGAACTTCTACGAATGAAAAAAGCCGTATCGTTTCTCAAGAAGCACGCATTACCATGTTGGTTGAGGATGACACCATTAGTCACCCCGGCCTTAAGTTCACTTTGCTTACCGATGAAAGAGTATTGCGCTTGGAGCGCGAAGATAAAGGTATGTCGAGTACTCCGTATTTCAACGGATTCCACAATGTTGAAATGGAGTTTAACTTACTGGAGTGGAAAATTGATGAGCCCCGAATGATTTTTACCGCCTTAGTGGGAGATAAGCGCGCTCGGTTTACTTCGTCACAATTTTTCAAGGAGAGAATGTTTGATGAATTAAGCGGCGGCGCGAGCTTGAGACTGCCGCTTGTTGATATTCGAAAGTGTACCAAAAAGCACGACACGCAAGATATAGACCTCTATCAAATGTGCGACTGTATGGGGTTGCCGCCCGATCAAGTTGAACCCATGATGTTGCGTTACACCATAAAAGGTTATGTGGATTATAATGCTGAAACGCAAAATATTAAGGTATTTGAAAAAGTACATCACCACGTGCTCTCCAAATCAAAACTTACAGATTATGATGTGATTAACGTGAATTCCGGCTTGCCGTCTAACAGCTCGGATCCCAATGCTTCACTCAATTTGTTGAATTACGATTTGACGATTTTTGGCGTGCGCGGGATCTTGTTGAGCGACTCGCACCGGGTGCAAATTATACCCGATGAGGGCAAAATAGTATTGAAGAAAAATCGTGATATGGACTTTAGCGGCTTGATCAGCGCGGGAAAGGCCGAGTTTTACGGGAAGGAGTTTAAATTTTTATACGACGATTTTAAATTTGAAATGCCCGTTGTTGACAGTTTGCAACTCTGGGCTGATTCGCCCAAAAAGGATGAAAGAGGAAACCCGCTTGAAGCTCGGGTGAGAACCGTAATCGAGAATTTAAGAGGACAACTCAAAATAGATCAACCCGGCAATAAATCGGGTTTAAAAAGTTTGTCGCAATATCCCATATTCACAAGTGAAAAAGAGTCTTACACCTACTATGATCAACCTCATGTGCAGGGAGGTGTCTATGATCGAGATAAGTTTTATTTTCAGCTGGAGCCATTTGAATTAGACAGTTTAGACAAGTTTGAAAACAAGAAAATCGCTTTTAAAGGAACTTTTGCATCAGCCGGTATTTTTCCCGACTTGGAAGAAACCCTCACGTTACAACCCGATTATTCGTTGGGTTTTCAGCGTAAAACCGAGCGCGGTGGGCTGCAAGCCTATGGCGGAAAAGGCTCATTCACAAGTAATTTGAGTTTGAGCAATAAAGGACTTCGAGGAGATGGCCACATTGATTACATTACGGCACGTGCCGTTTCGAAAGAATTTTTCTTTTATCCCGATTCTGTGCGCGGTACAACAGAAAGGCTGCTGATTGAGGAACAAAAGGCACCCGTTGAGTATGCAAACTTGGATGCTGATAGTACTGATTTAACTTGGATGCCCTATAAAGACAAGCTCAAAGCACAAACCTTTGCCAACAGACGACCCATGAGTATGTACGGCGGCAGGTCAAAACACAGAGGTAGTATTTCCTATGGACCGCAAAAATTAAATGGGGCGGGAGTAAGTTCTTTCAGTGGTGCAAATTTAACCTCTGAAAACATGCATTTCAGGTTGATTGAGCTCGAGGCGGATACTTCAGATTTTGAATTGAAGGGAGACATGTTTGGTGACGTGAATTTTTCTTCTGTGAACTTGCATGCTTTGGTCAACTTTCAAGATAAGGAGGGACAGTTTGTTTCTAACTCCGGACGTTCACTTACCAAGTTTGGCGCAACACAGTACCAAGCTTATTTAGATCGGTTTACTTGGCTCATGGAGAGTGATGAGTTTGAATATTCGGCTGAGGGCGGCACAGCACAAGGCGGCGCTGACGAAGTGCAAGTAGAAGGTGCCGAGTTTGTGAGTATTCACCCCAAACAGGACTCGTTGCGCTTTTTCGCAAAAGCTGCACTATACAACGCACGTGAAGTAGTTATTGAAGCAAAAGAAGTTGAGTTTATTTTAGTTGCAGATGCATCCATTAAACCGGGAGATGGTAAAGTAGTGATTGAAAAAGATGCCGAGATGAATACACTTGATTCGGCACAAATTGTCGCCAATACACGAACTAAATTTCATACCATTGAAAATGCCACGGTAAATATTACAGGAAGGTGGAATTATAGCGGAAGCGGAAATTATTGGTATGAAGACTTAAATGAAAACCGACAAGAAGTCTATTTTAATCTGGTAAAAGCCAATGATGAACGTGAAACAGTAGCTTCGGGTAAAATCTCTAGAGATAGAGAATTCACCCTGAGCCCGCAATTTAATTTTACGGGCGATGTTTCTTTAGATGCCTCTGAGCGCAACTTGATGTTTGACGGCCTCACTTTGATCAATCACGGTTGTTCCAATTTACCGCAACAGTGGATCAAGTTTAAAAGCAGAGTAGATCCGCAAGATATTTATATAGAACTGCCTGAGGTGGTTTTGAATGAAAATGATAACCCGGTGGCTACGGGGATGGTTTTCCCTACAGACAGCGGTAACGTTTACGGTACGTACCTTTCATCCCCATATTCCAAAGATGATATTGAGGTGCTCCCCGCACGCGGCTATCTTGTTTTTGATCAAACTACCATGGAATATCGCATTTCAAATTTTGAAAAGCTCAACGAACGCGCACTTCCCGGGAATTATACGGCTCTGAATACAAAAAGCTGCTTGCTTGAAGGTGACGGCGAAATGAATTTGACATATGAAACAGGGCGTTTAGAGGTGAAACCTGTAGGAAATTACAGTTTCAATACCGTTGAAAAATCAATGAGTCTACACTTTTTATTAAAATTAGACTTTTTGTTTGACGATAAATTGTTGGAAATGATACAAAAAGAAATTTCAGGTGATGAACGCGCCAAGCCCGTAAATATTGATAATGAATTTTACACACTGGGTATGCGCAATATTTTGGGAGTTGAGGCCACAGACGCAATGTTGGGGCGCATGAAACTGGGCAGGCGCGTGAAACTTCCCGAAGAGCTGGAAGTACCTTTTTTCTTCAATGATATTGAAATGAAGTTTAATGAGGAAGAACAGGCTTACGTTTCTGACGGGCCTTTGGGAATAGGCAACATGGGGGATGAAATCATGAATTTATATACCAAAGGCGGCGTGTCATTTGAAAATAAAAGACGCGGTACCGATGTGATGATTTACATCAATACGGGAAAGAATTTTTATGTAATGGACTACCGCGCATCAAGTGGTGTTATGCAGGTTTTTACTGAAAATGAGGAGTTTATTGAACGTTTACGCGATTTAAAAGGGAAAGATCGCCGCATAAAAGGAGACAAGGAAAACAAACAGTTTATATATCAAATGGGCAGTAGAAGAATGAAATCTACAGCTATGCGCAGATTTGAGGGCGTAGAATGAGTCTTGGTTAAATAATTTTCAATAAAAATCACCCACCGTAAAAACATTACGGTGGCGCATACCTTCTTTGCACTATGAAGTTTGCAGTAGTTGATGTAGAAACCACAGGAGGTAGTCCGGCAAAAGGCCGTATAACTGAAATAGGTATTGCGATTGTGGAAAATGGAGCGGTGTCCCAAACCTACAATAAATTGTTAAACCCCGAAGTTTTAGTCCCTGTTTACATTACCGCACTTACCGGTATTACTAATGAAATGCTGGTTGATCAGCCCAAGTTTGAAGACGTAGCACAGGAGGTTTACGATTTATTGGACGGTTGTGTTTTTTGCGCCCACAACGTAAAGTTTGATTATGCCTTTGTTCGAGCCGCATTTCAACAGGTAGGGATTAGATTTAATGCGACTCAAAAAGTGTGTACCGTAAAATATACACGTCGTGTAGTGAAAGGTCTTAAAAGTTATTCCCTGGCTAATTTATGTAAGCGGTTCGGTATAGAGAATAAAAATCCGCATAGGGCTTTGGGAGATGCACTAGCTGCTTCGCAAGTTCTCAACTTTGTACAGCATTTAGATCGCACAAATCTTTTAAAGGAATTCTTGAAAAACAAATCAGCCGAGTTTGCTTTACCTCAAAAAATTGAAGCCGATGTTGTTCGCTCCCTTCCTGAAAAGCCGGGGATTTATCGATTTTTAAACGAAAAGGATGAGGTCTTGTACATTGGTAAGGCGCAAAATATTAAAAAACGCGTAAAGTCACATTTCACGGGAACCGCTAAAGATGCCAAATACCAAAGACTTAATAGGGAAGTAAGTGACATAACCTTTCAATTAGCGGGAAGTGATGCTATTGCATCATTATTGGAGGACCACGAAATCAGGCATCGTTGGCCCCCCTACAACAAGGCCCAAAAACGGCCCAAACCGCGTTTCGGAGTGTACGAATATATTGATCGCGCAGGCAGAATTAGGTTGGGCATCAACAAAGTAACCAATAGTTTCCCCGCTTTGCGCAGGTTTCACTCCCTTTATGCAGCGCGCCTTTGGTTGTTTGAAATAATTGAAGAGTTTCAGTTGAGTCCCCAACTTGCGGGTTTACCGGCTATGGTCGATTTTGAAAATGATATTGAAGTTCATGCCCGGCGCTACGTACTATTCAAAAATAAATGGGAATCAGATCAAACACATTTAATTATTTTAAAAGAGGGTCGTAATGCTCATGAAACAGGCTTCATTTTTGTCAGCGACGGTGAATACCGAGGGGTTGGATTTATGCCCAAAGAAAAAAAATTTCGGTCAGAGCCTTCAACCGTCTTGAAGTACCTGCAGCTCAAAAAGCCGGGATATTTACCTGACAGAATAGTGGAAAAGGAGCTGCAGAATGCCAATCGTGAAAATGTTATTACTTTTACAAATCACAATCTGAAACTCCCTCAGTAAAACCTGAATTCGTTTTCACACATCAGTGCGATTGTCGATTAACTTAGATAGTATCCGACTCTTTTGAGAAAGGTATTCAAACACATTATAATCATTGAAGTCTGCCAAAATCAAAAGTAACACAGTCATAAAAACAGGTAATAAAATCAATTTGGCTCTGGAAAGTTTTGTTAGCGTAACTTTGTTGAATAAGTGACTTTTACCGTAATCAAATGAAATAATACCCGTAGCTAAAAAGAATACTTGACAAAGACCCGCTTCAACAAAACGATAATAGAACAACCCGGTGCCTACAGCAACTGTCATGGCACACATAATCAGTAATCCCCAAATCCGTACAGATTTAAAATAAGAAATCAGCAGCACCAAAATGCCCGTGAGGGTAAAATAAACGCTGATGTCTTTACCGAGTAGCAGACTCTGTGGAATGAAAACCACCCATGAAATGAATAATGCAGCGGGAATAAGCCAGCGTAGAACCGATAAAACCTCTTCAAAATCACGGTACTTGTAAAAATACCCGGCGTACGGAATAAATAATACCGTAAAAGGGATGGTAAAAGCAATAGGTTGTAAGTTCGCTGAAAGAAAATAATGCATAAAAGCACTTGTACACAAAAGTATCGGATAGGTAAAAGTGTTTTTAAAGAAACTGAAAAGTAAGGCAATAACGGTACCTGCAACAGGCAAATACAGAGCGAAGCCGGTTAGAAAACTAGAGGGTTTCACACCCAAAGCTGATAAATTCCCAATACTCAAAAGAAAAAGTACAGCACATAACAGCCCGGTAAATGAGTGAGACAGCTTGACTTTGTAGAGTAATCCCATAAAAGAGTTTTAATGGACTTAAAAGCGTTAAACTTATTGGCCGAAAACAGCCATAATAAATTCAAATGTAAAGTTTGAATAACAAAGTCAAACTTGTTGAGTAATAATTTTACAAACAACTGCTTATTGAAAAAAGCGCGACTGCGAAAACGCGTTTTAGATAACGATTAATTTTTGCATTTTTGCACGCTTAAGGCTAAAAATGAAAACGACCTCAAGCGATGAACAACAGCGATATAACCGTTGAAGTAGAAAATCAACTCGAAATATTTAAAAAAGGAGCGCAAAAAGTGCGTGTTGCTCGTGCAGCCGTGCCCGGTGACGGTATTTTAGTTTTCGACACAACGGAAGCCCATAATTATGCCCAATTCTACGATAATGAAAAAGACCGCATAGAAACAGCTAAATTCACACCTGCTTCGGGCGCAGCAACGCGTATGTTTAAGGACTTGTTGGCTTATGTAGAAACCGAAGAGCCCAACGAAGCTGTGAAGCGATTTGAGAAGAACTGCAAACAATTTCCCTTTAGTAGGTTGCTTGAGCAGGCATTAAAATCCGCGGGTATTTATCGCGGAATAGAACAAACCGGTACTTTAGAAATCATTAAAACGATGCTGTTGCCGGGCGGTCTCGCATACGGAAGCTTACCCAAAGGATTAATCGATTTTCATAAATATCCCGATTGTACCCGCAAACCTGTTGATGAACACCTTGTTGAAGGTGCGCTATACGGTAGCGGTCGCAACAAAAGCGGTTTATTACACTTTACGGTTTCGCCCGCTCACGAAATGCGCATCCGCACACGTATTGAGCATATGAGGGGTGAGGTGGAAGCCAAATACGGCGTATCGTTAAAATCTGAGTTTTCTTATCAGAACCCGGATACCGATACAGTGGCCGTAACACCCAACTTGAAGCCGGTTACAGATGAAGCGGGAAACATTTTATTCAGAGCCGGCGGTCACGGTGCCCTATTGAGCAATTTGCAACAATTGAACGCCGATGTGATTTTTATTAAAAACATTGATAACGTAGTGCCTGAAACGCGAGTTGAGGATACTGTTTTTTGGAAAAAAGTATTGGCAGGTAAATTGCTCAAAATTCAAAAGGAGCGCGATCAATTACTCAAGGCTTTTGATATGGGCGCATTGAAAGAAAAATCGGGCGTTGTGGAATTTTTGAAAAGGTATAGCGGCTCTGACCGATATGAAAATGCTTCACTTGAAGAGTTGATTTCAATAATTGACAGACCCATTCGAGTTTGCGGAATGGTGAAAAATATGGGAGCACCGGGCGGTGGACCGTTTTGGGTAGCTGATAAAAACGGAATTGAATCCTTGCAAATTGTGGAAAAGACCGAAATTGATATCGGTGAACACAGTCAAAATGAGATTTTGCAAAAATCAACCCATTTCAACCCGGTGGATGTGGTTTGCGCTATTCAAAATCACAGAGGTGAAAAGTATGATTTACAAAAATATAAAGATAAAAATCGGTTTTTCATTTCTGAGAAATCATTCCGCGGAAAACCTATTTTAGCTTTGGAGCATCCCGGATTATGGAACGGTGCAATGGATAAATGGATTACACTTTTTGTTGAAGTACCCGAGACTACTTTTAACCCCGTCAAAACTGTGTTTGACTTACTGGGCAAGGTTAGAGTAGTGAAATAAAAAAATGCGTCATCCAATATCCTGAGATTGACACCTTAAATTCGCCTCCTATCCGGTTTTTGTTTTTCATATTTTGCTTTTGAGGTTTTTTTATTATAAGCTATATGTCATTAATATGAATGCTTTATATTTGACCCGTTGTTAACGATTAATTGGAACTCATTTAAAAACGATTGGTGAGCAAATGAAGCGCATTTTAGAAATACTGGCTCAAAGAGCAGGAACCGACTTTTCCAATTATAAAGCAGCCACTATTGAAAGGCGTTTAAAAAAACGCTTGAGATTATTGAGCATGAGCACCATTGATGAATATGCGGAGTACCTCGAGAATAATCCGGAGGAAGCCGAGGAAATGTTCAAGGTTATACTCATCGGAGTGACCCGTTTTTTTCGCGATCCCGAAGCTTTTTCACTTCTTGAAAAATACCTCGATGAAATCATTAACTTAAAAAAGAATGGAGATGATTTAAGGGTTTGGGTACCCGCTTGTTCAACAGGAGAGGAAGCTTTTTCCATTGCCATACTTATTAATAAATTGCTCGTTAATTGCAAAAAGCAGTTGCGCATTCAAATTTTTGCGTCAGATATTGACGAACACGCACTACATAAAGCTCGAAAAGGTGTTTATACTGAAGCAGCTTTAGAATTTGTACCCGAAGATATTCGAGATGAGTATTTTGTGAAAAACGGAGATACTTACGAGGTGACTAAAGATGTGCGTAAAACCGTTCTTTTCTCAAGGCATGATTTAACGCAAAACCCGCCGTTGTTAAGGCTTGATTTGGTTTCATGTCGAAACCTATTCATCTATTTTACCGCCGCATTGCAAAAACAGTTACTCTCTCTATTTCATTTTGCTTTGAATGATCGCTCATTGCTCTTTTTGGGTAAAAGTGAAACGGTGAACGTGAAGGAAAACTTGTTTAAACCGCTGAACACAGATCATAAAATTTTTTCAAAAAAGGAGGTTAAAGGTCAAAAGCCGGTTTTTACGTTTTCGGGCTTCAAAAAGCCTTTGAAATATAATCCGTATCAAAAGCAACTGCAGACTCAAAAAGATGCATTTACAGATGTTGACAAAGCGCTATTACGCATTTTCAACCATCCCTACGCTATCATTACAGAAACAGGTACATTGCGAAAAATCAACGGCGATATTAAGCCTTACTTGAGTTTGCCGCAAGGAGATTTAAAACCTGATTTTCTCAAAATGTTGCACGAGGATTTGAGAAGCGAGATTCACCCTTTGTTTTTAAAGGTAGTGCGAAGCGGAGCTATAGAAACCGGCAGATTGAGAAAAATCGAATACTTTGGTAAAGAGTACCGGGTAAAGCCGGTATTGGCTGCCACCCATGTAGATCAAGAGGGTGAAGATTTATTTATAGCGGTATTTCAGGAGGTATATTTGGATGACATTCCGGTGGACAATGTCCCAAATGGAGATGATTAGGAGGGAAATGAAATGCTTACCAAAAGGCTCATAGAGCTGGAAAGCGAACTTTTCGCTTCTCGGGAGCATTTGCAAACTCAGGTTGAACAGCTCGAAATTGTCAATGAGGAATTACAGTCGCTGAATGAGGAGCTGGAAAGTTCCAATGAAGAGTTTAATGCTACCAATGAGGAACTTGAAGTAAGCAACGAAGAGTTACAAAGCTCTTATGAAGAATTAAACGCAGCCAACCAAAGGCTGGGCAGACTTAACAAACAATTAGATGACAGCCGACTCAAGTTGAAGCGCCGCGAAGCCAATTTTAAGGCCATGCTCAACAATAAATTGCAGGCCGTTATATTGCTGGGGAAAAACGGCGAAGTGAAAATGCTGAATGAAACGGCAGTGCGCGTTTTTAAAAATTTCAATGATTCTTCAGAGTTTAGAGGTAAAAAGTTATCCGGTTTGATACCCGAAAATGTAGGGCAAACATTTAAGAAATGTATTGAGATTTGCCTTATCGGTGATTCTTACACCGATAAGGTAGAACTCCAAGCATTGAATGGCGATTTGAAACATTATGCCGTAAATGCTACTCCCGTTACTTTAGAACATGGTGTTGTTACCGGTATATCCTTGGCTATGTTGGAAATAACCAATCTCAATACGGCTTTGAAAAAAATGGAGGAGAAAGATCAAATTATTTCCTCAGTATTTAATGTTGCCGCTGTTGGAATGTGTATTACAGATGAAAACTCCGTATTTGTAGATTGCAATCAAAAATTTCTCGATATTTACGGATACCGCAGAGATGAAATTGTAGGTCAGTCTATCGCCGTTTTAGTTCCCGATACACAGGCTAAAAAGGTGATACAGTTGAACCGGGATTATTTAAGCGGCATAAAAGAATCAAATGCCGCCAACTTTACAGTCTTGAAAAAAGACGGTACAGAAATTATCATTGAAGCCGCTCAAAGAATATTTGAAAAACAAAACGGGAATCGATACCTCGTAACGAGTATTCGCGAAGTTACTGAAAACATAAAAGCCGCAGAGGTAGAATCAAAGGCCAATGAACTTTTACAATGGTCAGAACGCATTTCAAAGTCGGGCAGTTGGGAATTTGAGCAGCGAACAGGAACAGTTCGATTGTCAGCCGGCCTTTCTGCTTTGTTGGAAGTGGATTTTTTAACTTCACGAAAAGGAGTTGAAGCCATACTGAATTTCACGCGTGAAGATCTGCGCAGCGTACAAAGAAGTACGTTGAAAAAAGCACTTGAAACCCAAGATGATTTTGATTTTGAAATTACAGTGGTGTCGAAGTCAGGGAAACACTTGAAAATAAGGACATCGGGGTTTGTCACGGTAGATAAAAATGGATTTAAGTTTTTGTATTGCGTTTACCGCGATCTCACTGAGGAATATCACCTATTCAGCCGCTTGAAATCTTTTGCTGAGAATTTACCGGGTTTGGCTTTCAGGTATTTTTTGTATCCCGACGGCAACGATAAAATCACGTATCTAAAAACAGATAGCGAACAATTTGACGCACAGGGTTGGCAGGGACAATTGGTGGAATCAAAAAATTTGTGGAATCGTGTGTTACCGGAGGATCGAGTCGCGCTGAAAGAGAAAATTGTAAAATCTGCCGAGAATAATATAACATTCGACGCTGAATGGCGGTCCATCAACAAAAAGGGTGATGTGGTTTGGGTGAGGGGAGTGGCTCAGCCTATAAAAAATGCTGAAAATGTTGTGTATTGGGATGTTTTGGTTCTGAATATTAATGAAAGAAAAGAGACTGAACAAAAGCGGAAACTTGTAAGTGCAAGACTCAACTTGTTGGTAAATGGGGTTGAGGGCATTGTTTGGGAGGCAAATCCGAAAAATTTCAAATTTGAATTTGTAAGTGATCAGGTGCAGGCAATTTTGGGTTACACGCCCCGGGAGTGGTACGAGGAAAAAGACTTTTGGCAAAATCATATACATCCCGAAGATCGGGACGCTGCGGTAAAATACGGC
>CAJXMT010000088.1 GCA_913056155.1 uncultured Cryomorphaceae bacterium | reverse complement strand
GGTCAAGTTGATATTGTTGATCATATTGACCGGCTGAAAGAATACAGGCCTGAAGAAAAACGTAATTACGTTTGTGACGCCGACGGCTCTTCGGTTCTGACCGAAAAAATAAAACAAGTACAATACCAACCCTCCACACATTACTACCTCGCCGATCAACAAAACAAAAACACGCGGTGGAAAACCCCGCTGCCCTTTCCCGTACAAGTAGTGGCTAAAACCGAGGTTGTGGACCAAATAAGCAAGGGCAAGCTCAGCACCGTTTATGAATACCACCACGGCTACTGGGACGGCGGCGAGCGCGAGTTCCGCGGCTTTGGCCGGGTAGATACCTACGATACCGAGTTTTTGGCCGAGTACAACCAAGCACAAGACTTTTATACCGGCAGTTTTGCACCCGTTGGCGGTCTGCACACCCAAGACAAATTGGAATTTAACCCCGTACCCGAAACCCGCTACAGCACCCCCACACTCACCAAAAACTGGTTTCACTTAGGCCCCGTGGGCGGCGAGTTTGGCGATTGGCGCGAACTCACCTTTGCCGAGGAATATTGGCAGGAGGATCCCAATGTACTCAAGCGCCCCGAGGCCACCGCCCAAATGCTGTCGGGATTATCACGCCGTATAAAGCGCGATGCGGTCAGAACCCTAAAGGGCAACATGCTCCGCAGCGAAACCTACGCCTACCAAAAACTGCAAGGCCCCGCCGCACGCCCCTTTAGCGTAAGCGAAAACCAATTCGGCATCCGTAAGGATTTTGAAAAACCGCGGGCCGATGAAGCCGTGATCGGCCGTTTCGGCATTGTATTTCGCCCGCCCGGCACCGTGTTTTTCCCGTTTCAAACGGCCTCGCGCAGCAGCCGCTGGGAGGAAGGGCACGAGCCGCTCACCACCTTTGAGTTTACCGATGATTACGACGAATACGGCAACCCCCGCCGCAGCACCTCATTAGCCCTGCCGCGCGGTATCTTACCGCCGTATGATGCGCCCCGAGGAACGAACCCCAACGAACCTGTTTTAGGAACCCTCAGCCAAACCGAGTACGCCTATAAAGACACCGCCGATGTGTATTTATGCGACCGTGTAACCCGCAGCGCAAGCTATGAAGTCGTCCAAAGTTCAAGTGAAACTGTTTTTGATCTCGGTCAGAGCCTGATGACCGACCCCGTTCCCTTGCAAGGCAACAGCATTTTAAAAGCACTGGGGTGCAGCCTTAACTACTATGACGGCCCCGCCTTTACGGGATTGCCGTACGGCGATTTGGGCGATCACGGCGCCGTAACCAAAACCGAGACCCTTATAACCACCGATCAGCGCATTAATGACGCGTACGGACTCAACCGCCCGGTGTGTTTTAAGCAAAACCCCGATTACAGCGGCTACCCGCAAGATTTTCAAAACACATTACAAAACAACGACCCGCGGTTGGGGTATATAGAGCACGACGAAGCCCCCTACATTGAAGGTTGGTACCGTACGGACGTACAAAACCGGTACGATTTTCAAACCCCCGGAACGGAAGTCCGCGGGCACGTACTGCAAAGTAAAGACGGCTTCGACAACCTGAGTGAAATCCTGTACGACAGCTACAACTTTTTACCCGTTGAGGCGCGGCAATACTACACCGCTCAAGATTACCTGGCGACCCAAGCCCTGTACAACTACCGCCTGTTAAAACCCCTGCAAATAACCGATGAAAACCAAAACCGTACCCGCTTTAACTACTCCCCCTTGGGACTACTGCGCGGTATTGCACTCATCGGCCAATACGGTAAAAACGAGGGCGATATTGTAAGCGAAAATCCGCTTGAGTATGTACCGAGTACCACTTTTGATTATAACCTCAACGAATACTACCACAACCAAAAACCCGTATGGGCGGAGACCATCCAGTGCGAAAAACACTGGCAGCAGGATCCAACTCACGATAGTCCCACAATAAAAAAAGTAGAATACAGTGACGGTTTTGGCCGTATTTTACAAACAAGAGCTCAAGCCGAGGACATTCTTTTTGGCGCCGATGCCCAACAACGTAAAACAGGCAGCAGCGGCCTTCCCGCCAACCAAAACGACCCCAACCAACCCGCCATAGCCAAGCAAAAAGGAATTGCCGAGGATGATAACGTAGTGGTAAGCGGCTGGAAAGTGTATAACAACAAAGGAAAAGTGGTTGAAGAGTACGAACCGTTTTTTGATTCCGGCTATACATATAAATCCTCTGAGACTTACACGAGCGGTCTTGCCAAAATGACCATTCGTTATGATGCGGGTGACAGACCAACGGAAACCGAATTTCCAGACGGCAGTAAAAGTTTAATCGTTTACGGTATTCCCGACCAACTCAGTAACCCACCACTGGCCTCAACAAACAAAAACGCCTTTACGCCGAGTCCGTGGCAACGCTTTACCTATGACCAAAACGATTTAGGGCCGCTAACCAATGTAGGGCCTTATACCGGAGCTTACACGCCCAAAAGTGAAACGGTTGATGCTTTGGGGAGGACGATTAAAACTACAGAACACAAAAGTCAACCTACCGCACAAAATATGTTTGAGGATGTGGTAATGAAATACGAATACGATGTAAGAGGAAACCTTACACGAGTATTGGATCCTTATGACCGAGTTGTGTTTGTTTACAAATATGATTTACGGCCGCCGCAAGAAAACGAAGAAGGCGAAAAAGAGCCTTTGCCTCCGCTTTGGACAAATCATATTGACAGTGGGGAAAGCAGCGTAATTTATGACGCAACAGGTAAACCGATAGAATCGCACGATGCAAAAGATGCGAGGAGTTTATCCGCTTATGACCGTATGCAACGCAATATCTTTGGTTGGACACAAAACAACAGCCAAGATCAACTGAGAATGACTTCCAAGAGTATTTACGGAAAAGATGCCGGTGCTGCCGCAATTAACCGAAACCTGCTGGGACAATTGTGGCAACAATTTGACGATGCGGGTAAAGAAGAAATGGTGGCGTTTGATTTTAAAGGAAATTTGCTTGATAAGACACGAAGGGTGATCAGCAGTTCTGTTCTTAAAAATGCCTTGGATCAATACAATACCTTTTTGGTAGATTGGACAAACTCTCCGAGTATTCTGGATAATGTAAACTACCAAAGCAGTAACGAATACGATGCTTTAAACCGAGTAACCAAATTAACCTTACCCGAAGATGTTGATAACGAACGAAAAGAAATTATTCCCGCTTACAATCGCTCGGGTGCATTGGATCATGTTACCTTTGACGGAGAAGAATACGTAAAGCACATCGGTTATAACGCAAAAGGCCAAAGACTGCTTATAGCTTTCGGTAACGACGTAATGACGCGCTATACTTACGATACCAAAACCTTTAGATTACAACGGCAAAGAAGCGAGAAGTTTACGTATTTAAAACAGGGAAGTACCGTTACCTACAACTACGATAGCGGCACCAACCGCCAAGACGACGGATTTCAATATGACCTTGCGGGAAACATTTTAAAAATACTCAAGCGCGTAAATGACTGCGGTATCAGAGGAACACCGCTCGGTAGTGATGCACTTGACAGAAATTTTACTTTCGACCCACTTTATAGGTTACAATCCGCTACGGGACGAGAAAGCGATACGGAGCATCAAAATGATTATTTGTATGCCGATGCGCCCGCACCGGGAAATCCCAATGCCGATAACGTAAGAGCTTATACAAGAAATTACACCTATGATAAAGTGGGGAATATTCAACGTATGCAGCAAGTGGCATCCGGTAACAGTTTTGCGCGGGAGTTTGAATACAATACCGGTAATAAATTAGAAGAAGTAAAAACAAGCGGCGGCACATTAATTGAAAACTTTACTTATGATGCCGCAGGCAATCAGTTAACGGCAGGCAGCAACAGAAACTATAAGTGGGATGCCGCCAATCAACTCATCACCTATTACAACCAAGCAGGGAGCGGTAACCCGACTATTTTTGCGCAGTATGACTATGACAATGCCGGAAGCCGGGTAAGTAAACTCGTAAGAACTGGAAGTTCTTCAAGTCCGATATACGAACGAACCCTATACATTGACGGCGTATTTGAATATCATAAATTGGAAAATGATACGGATACATACGAAAAAAATTACATCCACATCATGGATGATTCCTCACGTATTGCAATGAAACGCATTGGCGACAAATTCCCGGATGACATCAACGAGGAAGTCACCTACATCTTGGAAGATCAAATAGGCTCCTCAGTAGCACGCCTCAATACAACGGGCGGTGTCATCGACCGCGAGGAATACTATCCCTTTGGCGATAGTTCACTACGCACTTTTACCAAAAAGCGCTATCGCTACACGGGAAAAGAAAAAGACGCGGAGAGCGGGCTTTATTATTATGGGGCGAGGTATTATAGTGCGTGGACGTGTAGGTTTATATCTATAGACCCCAAAAGCGCGGAACAACCGAATTTCACCCCTTATTTGTATGCCAATAACAATCCGATTAGGATGAATGATCCTACGGGTATGGAAGGTGAAGATTCCGGTGGCGGAGGTGGTGCAGACTCAGCTACAACTGCTAACACTCAAGTTCATACTGTTGTAAAAAATGACACTTTGTATCAACTCGCTGAACAATACGGAACTACTGTAGAGGCCTTGAGACAGGCTAATAATTTAGATCCTGCTGATGATGGGCAATTACAGATTGGCATTGAATTAAGAATTCCTGCAGCTGAAAATCAAACAACTGAGAGCACGACACCTTCTTATGATTGGGGTTCGGGTGAATCATCAGCTGAATCGAGTATTGTTTATCAAGATAATTACAATACCTCAGTGAATATAAACTATACACCTATAGAACAAATGCAGTTCGACGACAATAAAATGAGCCTAAATAAGGAATGGAATTATGACCCAATTGCAGCAGCTGTATTAAATAGGCAATCAAACGTGATAAACACATCTGCTACATGGGCTATTGCAGATGGAGCATCCGACCTCGCTAAATTTGGTAAAATAGCTGGCAGAACAGCTAATGGTATATCATATGCTACTGCAATATATCAAGTTGCAACAGATAACGATAACACATCAACATGGGTAGATGTTGGGGTTACTACGGCTGGAATTGTAATAATAGCTATAGTAGGGGGTTCCGCCGCACCTTTTGTGGCGGCAGGGGCGCTAATATATGGAATATGGGCTGTTGCAGGAGGAAGTGATTGGATAGATAACAATTGGGGATATAGTAAATAGTTATGTTGAAATTATATGATTTATTATTTTATTGTTTTTATTGCTTGGTAATAAAAAGGGCGAATGACCAAAGTCATGTAAGAGCAATAATGTTGCAGGGGCTTGTTTTGACTAACTTTTTAATTTGTATTTTTTTAAATGTTTACTATTTATACTATAAGCATCACATATTAAAAGCTCTTATTATTACTGTTTTTATCGTTGTACCTATGAATTTACTAGTGGATAAACTTGAAAATAAATTTTATATAGACAATGAAAAATATTTATTTGCCATACGTCGGTTTGATAAATATTTTACAAACAATCAAAAAAAAATATTAGCTTTATTCGCTTTGTTATTAATTCTTTTCTCTACAGGGCTTTTTATATATACAGGCATTAAAATAGGAAAGGAAACTTCCTCTAAATTTTAAAAATAATCATATCTTATAAAGTAATGCTACTTTCACGAAAAATACGGAGTATATCGGCCGATA
This sequence comes from uncultured Cryomorphaceae bacterium, assembly GCA_913056155.1. Classification (GTDB taxonomy): domain Bacteria; phylum Bacteroidota; class Bacteroidia; order Flavobacteriales_G; family Salibacteraceae; genus Salibacter. The sequence continues at coordinate 5,304 of CAJXMT010000088.1, read as the reverse complement.
GATCGGATTTCCTGTTTTAAAAGACGAGTACCACGTATTATTACACCCGGGAAAAACACTATATTTGAAGTTTTGATTTTATCATGAATCATCGGCTGCAACTACATACGATTACACCGGGTCAAGTTGATATTGTTGATCATATTGACCGGCTGAAAGAATACAGGCCTGAAGAAAAACGTAATTACGTTTGTGATGCCGACGGCTCTGCGGTTCTGACCGAAAAAATAAAACGGGTACGGTATCAGTACTCCTCACGTATTGCAATGAAGCGTATGGGTGATCAATTCCCGGATGACATTAACGCAGGGAGTGAACCGGGATCATTGTTAGTTTTGAGGGGAGGTTTTGCAACGTCTTGTTATGATAGAAAAATATCACAGATGTTCAGTAGTAATGCAATAAGGTGATTAAAAAATGACGAACCGCGCATGGGAGAAAAAAAGGATATTGATTCAATCGAGAATGATTTATTCATTGAGCTAACGAAGCTGATCGAGCAAAGTAAAAGGCATGTTACGGCTCAGGTCAATAGCACCATGACCTTGTTATTTTATCAAGTGGGATTACGCATAAATGAACACGTACTATATTACGAACGGGCTGAATACGGTAAAGAAATTGTCGTTACACTGTCACGACAATTAGAAAAAAGGTACGGTCGAAATTTCGAAGTGAAAAACTTGCGAAGAATGCTGCAGTTTGCAGAGAAATTCCCGGAAGAAAAGAAAGTCGTTACATTGTCACGATATTTAAGTTGGTCTCATTTCTTAGCTCTTATTCCGCTAAAAACTAAAGATCAGCGTGAATTTTATGCAAACCGGGCTGTAAAAGAACAATTAGGAGTCAGGGGATTACGAAAGCAAATAGCCCAAAAAACGTTTGAAAGAACAACAATTGCGAATATACAATTACCAAATGAGTCACATCAATTATCAGATAACTTTAAAGATCCTTATCTTCTTGATTTCCTGAGCCTGCCCACAGGCTACCTTGAACTTGATCTTGAAACGGCTATACTCAAAGAACTTGAACAGTTTATTTTGGAAGTAGGCTCCGGATTTACATTTGTGGAACGGCAAAAACGAATGATTATTGATGATGACGATTATTACTTGGATTTACTGTTTTACCATCGCAAACTAAAAAGGTTAGTTGCTGTTGAACTGAAAATTGGCAAGTTTAAAGCAAGTCACAAGGGACAAATGGAGCTGTATCTGAAATGGTTAAATAAGCATGAAAGGGAAGACGGTGAAGAACAACCGATTGGACTTATTTTATGTGCGGAAACAAGTCGAGAACAAATCGAATTACTTGAGATGCACAAAGACGGAATAATGGTGGCAGAATATTGGACAGAGTTGCCCCCGCGAAAAAAACTTGAAGAAAGATTACACAAAGCATACATTGAAGCCAAAGAGGTTTTAGATAAAAGGAAATTGACCGGTAAATAAAATACTAAAAATGAATATATTACCTCTTTAAGTATCGTAAATTTTGAACCGAAATTTGATTACGGTTACGAGTTGTTTGTTGTGCTGCAACTTCCGAAATTTGTCCCGAAACTTTGCGGAGGAATCCAATGCCCTCACTAAATCAGATGAACACAAAACTATTGAACGACATAACAATGACCACTCCCCTCCTACTGCCACAACCCGGGAAAACCACTATATTTGAAGTTTTGATTTTATCATGAATCAACGGCTGCAATTACATACGATTACACCGGGTCAAGTTGATATTGTTGATCATATTGACCGGCTGAAAGAATACAGGCCTAAAGAAAAACGTAATTACGTTTGTGATGCCGACGGCTCTGCGGTTCTGACCGAAAAAATAAAAAAAGTGCAATACTTACACCACTTGCTGCCTTGGCCTGCTATTTCCCCGATGTAATGGAATATATCATGTTTTGAAAACCGTAAGCAACCCACAACCTCCGGCATTTCTTCAAAAACGAGCTGCCGCGCGGAGAACTCTTACTTAAACCAACCCGAGTACTTCACGTAATTGGCAGCAATGCGTGCTATTTCTCCCTCAACGTGTCTTTTTTCCAGCGGCTTTATCTTTTTTACGGGAACACCGGCATATAAAAAACCGCTCTCCAGTATCGCTCCCTCCAATACCACCGCCCCTGCGGCAATAAACACATTGCTTTCAACCACGGCGCCATCCATCACAATGGCGCCCATGCCCACCACCACATTGTCTTTGATTTCACAACCGTGAACCAATGCATTGTGACCCACAGAAACGTTATTACCCAAAATGCACTTTGTTTTTTCATACGTACAATGCAATACTGCACCATCCTGAATATTTACGCGGTTTCCCAACCTGATGGCATTTACATCACCGCGAACAACGCTGTTAAACCAAAAACTGCACTCATCTCCGGTTTTTACGTCGCCCACTATTGTGGCATTTTCAGCAATATAGCAATCATTACCTATTTCGGGAGTGAACCCCCTGCAACTTTTGATTAAACCCATCGTAACACTAATTTTGTTATTAATTTCGCAAATGTAAATAAGCCCATATCATGAATCAAGATACAACTCAAAAAGTACCCGTAACTTTTTACGCCGAAACAACACCAAATCCCGAAACCATGAAATTTGCTGCCAACAAAGTGCTTGTTCCTTACGGGGCTACGGTGGATTATCAAAGTGCCGATGACTGTGACGAAGCTCCGCTGGCGCGTGCTCTTTTTACGTTTCCGTTTGTAAAAGGTGTTTTCATGTCGAGCAATTTTGTCACCGTTACCAAAGAAGATTTTATCGAGTGGGACGATGTAGTTCGCGAAATACGTGAATACCTCACCAATTACTTGCAGGCCGGCCAACCCGTTTTTACCAAACCGCCCAAAACTACGGAGCATACCAGCGAAAAAGACGGCGTAGCCGAAAAGATTAAGGTGACTGCAACTCCCGAAAACGAACGGGAAGAAAAAATCATCAATATACTCGAAGAATATGTGCGTCCCGCGGTTGAAAGTGACGGCGGTGCCATTCATTTTCGTAATTTTGACAACGGAACGCTTACTGTGCGTTTGAGCGGAGCTTGCAACGGCTGCCCGTCATCCACTCAAACACTAAAGGGCGGGATTGAAAATATTTTTAAACAATTTATGCCCGAAGTTCGCGAAGTGGTGGCTGAGGAGTAAACCCGGCAGCAGCGGATTTTGCTGAACATTTGGGGCTCTGACCGAAATAAATAATGAGAGTAGTATGAAGTTAAAAGTGATATTGACCGGCTTGATTTTTCTGCTTACACCCGCTGCGCTTTTCAACGGCTGTGATTTACAACCCGACTACGAACACATTGAGCACACGAAAGAAACATACCCCGGCGGTGCCAAAAAAGTAGTTATTGTTTATGAAATTCGCGATGAAGAATCGATACCCGTTGAGCGCAAGCACTTTGGCGAAAACGGTAAATTACTCATGCAAGGGAAAGTAACCCCGGAAGGTGACCGAGATGAAAAATGGGAATCCTATTTTCCCAATGGCAGTGTGCGCAGTGTCATGCATTACAAAGAGGGCATGAAACACGGTAAAAGCAAAGTATATCACTTTAACGGTAAATTGAACTACGAGGGAATGTACAAAAACGGCAGTCGGTCGGGCACTTGGTCTTATTACGATAACAAGGGTAAAAAGCTTGAAGATCGAGATTATTAGGCAGGTGAACCCGCGAAAAAATCACCCATGATTTCAAAGCAATCCATAGATCAAATTTTTCAAACCGCCCGTATTGAGGAGGTGATCGGCGATTTTACCCACCTCAAAAAATCGGGTTCCAATTACAAGGCGCTTTCACCTTTTACCAACGAAAAAACGCCTTCGTTTTATGTTTCACCCGCCAAGCAAATTTTCAAGTGCTTTAGCTCGGGCAAAGGCGGTAACGTCATAACCTTTTTGAAAGAACACGAGCAAATGTCTTACCCCGAGGCATTGCGCTATTTGGCCGATAAGTATCAAATTCTGATAGAAGAAGACGAGCCCGACCCCGAATATGAAGAAAAGCGCGACAAACGTGAGAGCTTGTACGTAGTGACCAAGTTTGCCCACGATTTTTTTATCGATGAACTCCACAACAGTGAAGAAGGAAAAGCGGTGGGATTAAGCTACTTTAAAGAGCGTAACTTTACCACAGACACCATTAAGAAATTTGGGTTAGGTTATGCTCCCGGTCAGAACCAACTCCTGCAAAAAGCCAAAGAAAAGGGATACAAAGAGGAGTTTTTACTGGAAACCGGTTTGGTGAAAAAAAACGATCGCGGCCCTTATGACGGATTTCGAAATCGGGTCATATTTCCCATTCACGATCTTTCAGGAAGGCCGGTAGGCTTTGGCGCTCGAACACTGCGCACCGATTTAAAAAAGATTCCCAAGTACATCAATTCGCCTGAGAGTGAGATTTACCTCAAAAACCAATTGCTGTACGGCATTCATCACGCCAAAAACAGCATGGTGAAAAACGATATGTGCTACATGGTAGAGGGCTACACCGATGTGCTTTCTATGCACCAAGCGGGAATTGACAATGTGGTGGCTTCCTCAGGAACTTCACTTACTGAGGGGCAAATCAAACTCATCAAGCGCTACACTCCAAACATCACCATGTTGTATGACGGGGATCCGGCCGGCATTAAAGCCTCATTTCGCGGTATCGATTTAATTTTAGAGCAAGATATGAACGTCAAGCTCGTATTATTACCCGAGGAGGATGACCCCGACAGTTTTGCCCGTAAAAACTCCAAAACAGAGGTGATCAATTTCCTCACGGCAAACAGCGAGGATTTTTTAAATTTTAAAACGCGCGTTTTGCTCAAAAACACGCAAAACGATACCGCCGCTAAAGCAGAGGCCGTTAAAGACGTAATCAAATCGGTGGCCATCATTCCCGATCACGTTACCCGCAACCTGTATATTAAAGAAAGCGCCAATAAGCTCGGTGTTGAAGAAAAAGCCGTAATTGCCGAAGTTAACAAGCAACGCAGACAAAAATACAATGAGAAGCGCCGCGATATGTTGCGCCGGCAAGATCGCGAAGATCGAGAGGCAACCGAGGGAAGTCAACAGTTTAACTCAGACTTGGAGACTTTGGAAAAACAAGACCCCAAGGAACTCAACCTCTCTGATTTTGATTACCAAGAAAAAGACTTATTGCGCATCCTGTTTAAATACAGCGATAAATATATTGAAATAGAAATCGTTTTAGAAGACAGCGAAAAAACAGAAACCGTTAAAATGCCTGTGGGCGAATTTTTGGTAAGTGAAATGATTAATGATGAGG
>CAJXMT010000087.1 GCA_913056155.1 uncultured Cryomorphaceae bacterium | reverse complement strand
CGGCCGTGTGGGTTGTTCGAGTTATGAGCGCATGCATTGTATCGGGGTAATTCGTGACTTGCCGGCAACAAATCTTAAAAACTGCGGACAAAAAAAAGCTGTTCACGTAAAACGAGAACAGCTTTTATCATTTTTAAAAAATGATTTTAGTCACAGTCACAACCTGCTTGGTTGTATAAATCTTTTCACTCACCCCAGTCCTGAACGGCATCTTCAACTTCAACTTCACAAATTTCACCATCATTAATTGGAACGGTCACCCCTCTTCAGTGTAAAATGCAAGGCTACATTCATTCTTCATGAAGCAAAAAAAAAACCGGCCATTTGGCCGGTTTTTTTAATAACCTAAAATAAAAGTGTTGAATTATACTTCTTCACACTTAACTTCTGAAGTAGCACCACCAACAGATACAGAGGTGTTGAGATCTTCACAGTTATCATAATCATCATTTTCATCGAAATCATATGTTTCGGTTGTTGTATCAACCACTTGACCATTTGCAGTCGTTGTACATTCACAATCTTTCTCACTACTGCAAGAAGCAAAAGAAAAAGCGGCTGCAGCCACTACCATAAAAAGTACTTTTTTCATAATATAAAAATTTTGATTGCCTACTCTACTGGTTTGGGTTTTCGGCTTTCCCCGTTAATTAACGGTCGCGAAAATAGGAGCATAAAAATTAACACCCAAAATAAAAGTCAACTTTTTTACTGCATAAAAACACAAAACACTCATAACTAGATAATTCAAGGCTTCAACAAACGCTTTATATCCTTTATATTGCCGTACAGTACTAAAATGAGTCCGGGTTCTAACACGGTTTTGGGGGATGCTACGCCCTGCACTTCATTGACTTTCTTATTTACGCCTATGATGTTTTTCTCTTCTTTTTGAATAATAGTTGTGAGAACCAAAACGTTATAAGTTTTCCTAAATTTAACTTCTTGCAGTGTTTTACCTTCATAGCGCTTGGGCACTTTGGCTTCAATAATGTTGTAATCACCGGTGAGCTCAAAGCTGTCTATAACGCCGGATATATTTACTTTTTTAGCCCAACGCAGGGCGGTTTCTTCCTCGGGATGTACAATTTCATCTACTTCCATGGCTTCCAAAACGGTTTCATGCAGGGGTGAAACAGCTCTGCTGATCAACCTCTTTGGCTTGTATTGTTTGAGCAATGCCGTGGTCATGATGTTGGCGCCCTCATCCTCACCAATGGCCACTACCACTATATCGGTTTCTTTAAAGGGCAATTTTCCCACGGCCAATGGGTCTGTTGAATCCATCTTAATGGTGTGGGTGATTTTGTCCTTTAATCCGTCCACCTTACTCATCGAGTTGTCTATACCGATAACCTCATGACCCATTTCTGTTAAGGTTAGTGCGAGTGATGAGCCAAAGTTTCCCAATCCGAAAATTATAAATTTCATAGTGCTGTAATTTTGGTTCTGACCATTACTGTTTACATTAATTAATTAAAATGTCCTCTTTAGGGTATCTGTAATGACTGTATTTCTCTTTTCTTAAAAATGCGGCCAAAAATGTGAGAAGCGTAACTCGACCCACAAACATCGTAATAATAATAATAACACGTGAATATTCACTCAACTCTGCGGTAATCCCAAGAGATAAACCCACTGTACTGTAAGCAGAAAAACTCTCAAATGCAATGGGCAGTAGTTCCTTGTCGGGATCAAACAAGGATATGAAGAACACCGAGGTGCCTATGGCAATTAACGATAAAGCGATGATTGCACTCGCCCGCCTTACAGATTGCTGCGGAATTTCTCTTTTGAACAATTCGATTTTACTTTTACCGGATGCCACACTCAGGAAGTTAAGCGTTCCCAGTGCCAAGGTACTTGTTTTTAATCCGCCGCCGGTTGAACCCGGTGAGGCACCTACCCACATAAGGAAAAATACAATCATGATGGTATGAAAATTCAATAGGGAGGTATCTACGGAGTTAAAGCCGGCCGTGCGCGGTGTGGCCGCACCAAAAAATGCCACAACAAATTTTCCAAATCCCGAATGCTCAGCCAAAGTATTGTTGTACTCAAAAGTCAAAAATAACAAGGTCCCCGCGCTTAGCAATATACCGGTTGTAATCAGCACTATGCGCGAATTTAAATTAATCACGTGTGAGCGATGTTTTACATGACCGGTGGTGCTGAAAGGCAATAACAAGTTCACAATTAAATACCTCACGTATTGCAGTGAATTAAATACTATGGGAAAACCTATACCACCCACAATAAACAATAATGCTATAATAAGTTGAAGGGAATAATTGTACCTGAATGGCAGTTCGTACAAACTGTTTTCTAAGGTTGAAAACCCGGCATTACAAAAAGCAGATATGGCATGAAAGCCGGCAAAAAAAGCCCGATCGCCAAATGAGGTAATGACGGCGGGGTCTATCGAGAAATAAATAAACACAGCTCCAAAAAGTTCAATGATAAAAGTAATCAAAACAATACGGCGCACGGTTTTAAATACCTCGTCCATGGCAGAGGTATTCGTTATATTACTCAAAACCAATTGGTTTTCATAAGATGACTTACCGCGAAAAAAATGACTAAAAAAGCCGGTAAATGTCATAATACCCAAGCCGCCCAGTTGAATGAGAACCATAATTACTACTTGGCCGAATGTGGTAAAATAACTGCCTGTATCTACTACTATAAGTCCGGTAACACATACTGCACTTGTGGCTGTAAAAAGTGAATCTATAAAAGAGATTCCATTAACTGTTGCATTGGGCAGCATCAAAAAAAACGCACCTAACATGATTATTGCAGCAAAACTGCCCAAGAAGAGTTGTGCGGGATTTAACACATCACGGCTAAACGTTACGGGCAGTGTACTTAACTCCCTGATGAGTATTAAAAACATGATGGGAGCAATAAACATGGTATTGAAAGTCAATCGAAATCCGCCTCCCAAAACATCATAAACAGTATAGCCCAGCAGCACAATATAAAAAGCATCAAATAGCCAAACTAACTTTTTAGGTCTGATTTTATCAGAAAAATAGCCGATAACAATTGACGAGATGGAAACAAATAACACCAACAAATAAACAATACTCAGAGGTGTTTTATCGGTATCTGCAGAGCTAAAACCATAATTAAATACGGCTACCAAAGCACCAAACAAAGCCACCCAAGCGGGCACTCTGCGCGTTTTTTCAGCCCAATTACTCAAACGCCGTAACCACAAATTTTCACCTTGCATAGCGGGGATAAATAATGGCGCAAACTTAGGGGGAATTTGATTCCCCAAAATAATTTATCGTTATATTTTGATGCACTAACCGCAACTTAAAATAAACCCGGTCATTACAAATTAATACTTTCGCGAAAGTAAATTCAAGCAGCTCATTCATGGCAAGTAACGACTCCTATATTATGACCGGTGCTTTGGCCCTCATCATGTTGGGCATCGGACTCAATTTGAAATTCTCGAATTTTAAAAACGTATTTCAACAGCCCAAAGCCGTATTTACGGGGCTTGCCGGCCAGTTAGTATTATTGCCGGTCATCGCTTTTTTAATCGCACTGCTCTACCCCATGCCTGCTTATGCACAATTGGGAATTTTACTGATAGCTGCCTGCCCGGGCGGTACGTCGTCTAATTTGGTTACCTACATGACAAAAGGCCGTGTGGAGTTGTCGGTAACACTTACCGCCGTAAACAGCTTCATTATACTTTTTACCATTCCCGCTATTATGAAAATAGGCAGCAGCTATTTAGCTGATGAAGCCAAAACCGTAGAGCCCGATACAGCTTACATTGTCACTGAAATTGGATTGACGGTAATTTTACCCGTGCTGGCAGGTATGACACTAAACTCTTGGAAACCGAACCGAATAGATTCTATCAGAAAATCGCTGCGCTATATTTTACCCGGAATTTTGTTTGCCGTTTTTGCATATGTTTTGATTGTTGAAAACCGCAACGACGGTGATTTTATATCGCATTTGCATTTGCTGCCGCCACTTTTACTGTTAAATATTTCAACACTGTTCATCGGTTACTATTTTAGCAAGACTGCGGGAATTCAACACACCGGGCGTTTTACCATTGCCATTGAAATGGGACTTCAAAACAGTGCCTTGGCCATATTTTTAGCCCGCAATGTACTCGAGCAAAACCAAGTAGCCATCCCGGCAGTGATTTACGGCGGATTTTCATTTTTCACTACATTGGGTATGGTGTGGTTGATGAATAGGTTGAAAAAAGCGGGTTGGGGAGCTTGATTCTTTTGGTCAGAACCCCAAACCGATGAATAAATTCCCCCGTGAATTTAACTACACGATCTTTACAAAGGTTCATCTAAACGATCCAACCGGCGCATACCGTAAACCAAGCCCACTAATCCACCAAGAGCCGCCAAAACGTAAGCAAGCCAATTTTCGTGTTGCATTAAAAAACCGCCGGAGGCAAATAAAACGGCATAGGCAAATAAAACGGCGCTTACCCAACACCACAATCGCCATTGAAATGAAGTGCGATTTTTACCGCGCTGCTCGGCAGTTTGTAAGTTCCCCCAAAAACCCTCGGGCCGCACCCGCTCGCAAAACGATTTGAGTTTTTCAATCGGCTCGGGACGTGTCAAGTAGGTAACTACCAGCCAAACCGCTGTTGTCATCAATACATTGAGCAGGAAGAATCCCCGGTTCTGAATAAAACTATCACTTACATAATCACGCGCCCAATGACTCAATAATAACCCGACAAAGGGAGCCAACATAGCCGCTATTTCACTCCAAGCATTAATGCGCCACCAGTACCACCGCAAAATAAGAACGGTTCCCAATCCGGCGCCTGCCTCTATAATAAATTCCCAAACACCCGATATGGAATCAATAATGGCGGTAATACCCACAGCTGCCAGCATAATAAATAACGTGGCAAACCGGCCGGCAAAGACTTGTTTTTTTTGTGTGGGTTCACTCCCTCGCAATTTTTGAAACGGCAAATACAAATCATTCACCAAAAAACCGGCGCCCATGTTGAGCTGCGTAGAAATGGTACTTAAGTAAGCCGCTAAAAATGCCGTGAGTAAAAGTCCGCGCAAACCATTGGGTAAAAAATCTTTCATGGCAAACACGTAACCCAGCTGCGGCCTGAATGAATATGCCACGGCTTGTGCGGCTTCTTCGCGAACTTCGAGCGGCAAAGCCTGCAAAACCTCAGCCTCGGTTTTTCCGCTTTGCATGAGGGTTTCAATTTGTGCGGCTGTATCGGCACTGAGACTGTATTGCGGGTTATACAGCAAAACGGCAGCTAATCCCACCAAAATCCAGGGCCATGGGCGCACACAATAATGAAGCACTTGAAAAAGTAAAGTGGCTTTTTGTGCGTCGCGTTCATTTCGGGTACTCATCATGCGCTGGGCAATGTAACCGCCACCGCCGGGCTCTGCACCGGGATACCAACCGGCCCACCATTGCACGGCCACAAAACTCAAAAACGCACCTACGGTTAAACTCAAACTCTGCACATCCGGACCGCCCTCCCCCACTCGGGGAAACATCTCAAAATAATCGTCGGGAAGTGTTGCCCGCAAGTTGCTCATGCCCCCCACTTGCGGTGAATCCAGTACCAAATAGGCAAGAATTACGGTTCCGACCATAGCCACAACAAATTGCAATGTATCAGTTACGGCAACGCCCAATAAACCACTTAGCGTACTGTAAGCGGCAGCAAAGGCCATACTGCCGAAGACCACCCACAGCACCACACTTTCTTCAACCCCGAAAAACTCGGTTAGTATGGAGATGAAGGCTAAGTTGACCCAGCCTATAATCATGCTGTTCATGAATAAACCGAGGTAAACCGATTTAAAGCCGCGCAAGAATTTTGCGGCTTTGCCGGCGTAGCGTATATCAATAAACTCCAGTTCAGTTACGATGCCGGCCCGTCGCCACAACCGGGCAAAAAAGAATACGGTGAGCATGCCGCCTGCCAAAAAACTCCACCACAACCAGTTTTTGGAAACGCCGTTTTGAGCTACCATTTCTGATACGGCCAAAGGCGTATCGGCAGCAAAGGTTGTGGCCACCATTGATAAGCCGGCTACAAGCCACGGCAGGTTTCTGCCGCCCAGAAAAAAATCGGTGAGTCCGCCTGAGGCGCGTTTTTTAAAATAAACCCCGATAAAAAGGGTAATCAATAAAAATACAACAATGATAGTAATATCAAGACCCGTCAAAATCATTTACGAGAATTATTGCGATTTTTGATCATGGATTACTGCATTGATTTTACCCGCTAAAGTACCTATTTCAGGAACCGTAAAAACAACGGGCGTTTGCCTGCCGTCTATAACCAACTGTACGGTATTATCTTCAATAGAAAGGGTTACGTCAACAATTTGGTTCATTGTATAACTGCGGGTACCATCACCAATCACAAAAACACGTTTGTTACTTACATAAACCCGGCCTTCAAACTCTATATCGTATCCGCGCTCTTTGTAAACGACTTTGTTGCGTTGATAGCGGTTCATTATTTTGGATTTCAGCATGCGTCCCTCGGTGCCGTAGTACATTTTTTCTCCCGGCCGGTGGGGTATTTCTAATTTTAAAACCTCCAATTCTTCGTTCAAAGCCTCACCCATTCGCTTCACCGTTTCAATGATAGTGATTTCACTTTTGATTTCATTGGAGTGTAACCCCAAACCTTTCTTAAGTTTCACTAACGCCTTGTATTCTTCGTCTGATATGAGATGATCTTGAAGTACCGTATCTAAAAAAGTAGCGAATGTTCCGATTTTGATCTCTTTTTGTACTTCACGAGCTAAAGCTATTTCACCGTCTAAAGCTCTGAGTTCAGATGTAGTAATGTACTCGGGATTGTTGTAGGAAAATTCGTTTACGGCCAGGTAAAAATTGTAATTGAACACTTTTTTCAACTCACCCCAAAACCTTTTCGACCGGTAAAAATCAAGCAATTCCCGATAGGGCTTTTCCTCTTCCAACATTTTGGCCAACTCGCCCATGCTGCGGCGCAGCTCTGTTTTCTTTTTATTGAACCAAAAGTAAAGTAAGGCCGATCCCGCGAATGTTAAACCGGAAAATATAAGCATGAGGCCGGACTTACTGAAAAAGTACATCACGAGAAAAATTACACCTAAAGAGAACAACCGTTTTACCCACTCTGTTTTTTCGGGTATGTCTAAGGGCTCTGTACTTCCCTTTTTGTTGATGGAAACTCCTTTATTGTAAGTGAGTCCTGTATCAATAAACAGTTCTTGATCACCAACCGAACCGGTTCGTGCACTCCCTGCTTTTCCTTTGCTTTTCCCCAAGCCGTATTTGCGGTAATAGAAACCGTGCCTGCCGCCGTGAACGTATGTTCCTTTGGGACCAATGCCCACTCGGGCGCCGGTTACTCCGCCGGAGACTCCTAAACCGCTTTTTGATAAATTGAGTCGCAGCGGACCAAAACCGTAACTTTTCCTCAGGTAAAATGCCATAAACGGTGAAATTTAATTCTACAAAGAACAGCGAATGTACAGATTATTCGCGAATGTCACATCACAAAAAAAGCGCTCCGTGTAGAGCGCTTTTCTAATGAATTACCGGATCAATTACTCACAGAGAGCTTCTTGTCCTTTGGTTTCTTTTTTTCTTCCTTGGGTTTACAGGGGTACTCAAACAAGCAATGTTTCTTGATGTATTTGGCTACACGGGTGGGAACCATCTCCTCCCATCCCGATTCGCCTTTTTGAATCATCTCCAAAACATCATCACTAAAAATCGTAAGCAGTGACTTATTGATATTTTCAATGTTTTCAAGCTGGTTATTGTCTTTCAAATACATGAACAAACCCATGAGTTTTTCCTCAAGCTCAAAAGTTTCAATGGTATGCAAACCGTCTTGATTACCGGATGTGGCCGGATAAATCAACAACTTCACATTCCTGCCAAACAACATGCCGAACGACTCTAAAATACCACCTTTTAAATGTGTATAAAATTTGCGGTTAAATATAGCTGCCAAATTATTAATGCCGAGAATAACACCAATTTTGCGCTCCCTGTTCACATTAGAAAGGTAAGTAATGAGTTTGTAGTAGCGTTGGAAATTCGTAATAATAACAGTTTGCCCCAAGGAACAAAGTATATCCACGCGATCGAGAAAATCCTTTTCATCAATTTTCTCTCCTTTATTCGTTAAGTTATTAAGCGTCAATTCACTTAACACCATTGTGTTACTTTTATCAACGTCATTCTCTTTGGTAAATTGCCGATAACCGGTGAGTAACATATCCACGTTGACTAAAGTAGGCGGTCTGAATCTGCCGCGTAATACTAAAATATTTTTTTTGTACAGCGCTTCGGAAGCTTGTAAATTATTACCGTCAGAACCAAACATAGCAGCGGGAGTAAATCCTTTTTTCACCAATTTGAGGGAAATCAAACGATTGTCCCAAGAGCCGTAATCGGGACCCTCCATATTGAACATGTCAATCTCGATTCTCCCCTTAGCAATACCGTCCATTAACGAGTCTAAAAATTTTTCTTTGTCATCGTGATGACGGTAACAAGCGTACGCCAGGTTTACACCTAACCGGCCCACTGCCTTTTGCTGGAGTAATGTATCGTTGTCCAAAAGTCTGCAATGTAGCACACACAAATTGGGCTCGGCGTTGGGTTTAGACTGAAAGCGCATACCCATCCAACCGTGACCTTGGTTTGTTTTAAAGTAGTTGAGGGTTTCTATAGTATTGGCAAAGGCAAAAAAGCGCGTTTCATCTTTACGGTCTTCGAGTTTTTCAACCAAATTATCGTAATCGTGTCTGAGCATAGCCTCCAGCCTTTTGGCGCTTACATACCTGCCGCTGTCGCCGTAAACGCTGTCGCTTATTTTCATATCATAAGCCGAGTGAGAAAGGGCAATGGTGCCTGAAGATGCTCCGGCCTGAAAAAAAGTACTCGCCACTTCTTGACCGGCTCCAATTTCACTAAACGAGCCGTAAATATCTGGTTCCAGGTTGATTTGCAATGCTTTTTCACGTGCAGTGGGAGTTCTGAACTTTTCGTTATCCATGTGTTTGTGTGTTAAATGCAATAAAGATACAACGCCAAAGTTTGATCGTTGATAGTAACGGTAACTTGTTCAATTTATTTACAGCTCTCTTTTCAACAACTTGTAAAAGTACAAATATGTACTGTTTTTGCGATACTGCAAAGCAATTTTGAATGTTTAATAACGTTCAACTCGGCAGTAGATTTAACAGCGCAGCAACGTCAATAGAACGGGCGCATTCAAAGTGACCCAAAGGACACGATTTTTTGCCGTGCAAATTACAGGGCCTGCAAGTAAGATTCTCACGGGTTTGCACAATGCGGCTATTTGTGCTCAGCGGACCAAAACCAAACTCGGGAACAGTACTGCAATAAACAGCGGTAACGGGAGCATCTACAGCACTGCACAAATGCATGGGTGCCGAATCATTGACAAAATTCATGATGGCACCTTTCATCAGTGCAGCAGATTGCAATAAACTCAACTTGCCACATAAATTTTCAGTATTCTTAACTCCGGCTTTTAAAATAATTTCATTACAAGCCTTTTTGTCACCGGGCGCACCCAATAGGTAAACTCGGTACTTCCCGGGAAGATGGTTCAAAAATTTTATCCACTTGTGCTCGGGAAATTGCTTGGTAAACCACACCGAGGTTGGCGCGATGCATATGTAAGGTTCTGACCGAAAAAATGCTGCTTTTGCAAAATCTTCATCGGCGGGATAAATTCTGGGCTTTTGCGGCTGCTCACCCGCAACATCAGCAATTATGGTTTGATTTCGGTTAATTTCATGGGTGCCGTCGCCAATTTGATGCGGAAAACGTTTTGAAAAAAGAAATGAAAAAGGATTTTTGGAAAAGCCGCGTGTTTCTTTTGCCCCGCTCAAAGCCGTGAGCAAACCTGTAGTCCCAAAACGCTGAAAGTTAACGACTAAATCAAATTTTTCGGTGCGTATCTTTTTCACATTTTCAAGTAACGAATCATATTTTCGGGCTTTATCCCAAACAAAAACGCGCTGCAAAAACGGATGATTCTCATAAACAGACTCATTGCCTTTTCGCACCATAAGTGAAACAGAGCTGTTCGGAAAAGCCTTGTACAACGACTCTAATTGGGCTGAAACCAAAATGGCATCGCCTATAAAAGCTGTTTGTATAAGGAGTATTTTTTTCAAAAATGCAATGCGTTATTGAATATTCCAAATATCCTGAATAACCGGTTTTAAACCGGCGATAAAAAACTCAATGGCAATCACCATTACAATCAAACCCATGATGCGCATCAATACCGTGTTTGCCGTTTCACCTAAGAATTTCACCAGCCTGCCTGCAAATGACAAAATTATCAATATCAACAACATAAGCGCTATAATAGTAACCACGAAAGTAATTTTCATTTCAATGCTGTTGGCGTCGTTCATCAAAATAATGGCATTCGTAATGGAGCCCGGTCCGGTAATCATGGGAATAGCCAGCGGAGTTATGGAAATATCACGCACAAAAGTTTTTACATCCTCTTTTCGCACTTTTGAAGAAGCCAGCCTGGCGTTGAGCATATCTTGACCCATCACAAAAAATACAATCCCCCCCACCATGCGTAAACCGTGAATGGAAATACCAAAAAAGTCAAACAAAAAATTTCCGCTGAAAGCAAAAAGCATCAAAGCCAAAAATGAAGTCAACACAGCTTTTCGCGCCGTATTGATTCGCTCTTGATCATCGAGATTTTCCGTCATTTTCAAAAACACGGGCATAATGCCGATGGGATTCATCAGCGTAAAAAATGACGTGAAAACCACCAGTGCAAAAGCCAACATTTCACCCCACATCATACGGCCACATTATATTCTCTCAATACCTGATTTAGAGAGGTTTTTTTATCTGTGCTTTCTTTTCGCTTGCCTATGATCAAAGCCACCGGAACGTTGTACGCCCCCGCCGGAAACTTTTTGGATACAGTTCCCGGAATCACGACGCTTCGCGCGGGAACACGTCCCTTATACTC
>CAJXMT010000086.1 GCA_913056155.1 uncultured Cryomorphaceae bacterium | reverse complement strand
AAGCCGTTTTGGACGTTGTAATCAGGCAAAGTCATAACCTCAGCACCCACAGCGTCAAAAATACGGATGGAAACCGTTTCATTGCGGTTCGCATCAATGCGCAAAGTAGCATTGTGATTGGTGGGGTTGGGGTAGAGTTTAATGTTTCCGTCGTAAACGAAAGCTTCAACACTTTTTGCAATAGCGCCTTCAATGGAAACATTGTCTAATAGGAAGATATCTCCATCATTATTTGTGATTCTAAAAACAAAAAGAACCTCATCATTTTCGTTGCCGTCACCAAGAGGAACTGTGATCTCCTCTGTGTCCCAATCGTCATTGCGCGGAACAAATAGTGCTTGACCCGAGTTTACAGGGACATTTGCTAGGTCATTTCCAGACGAATTGTAAACAGAACTCCAAGAAGAACCGCAATCATTCGACATGAAAATCTCCCAATTTGTTGACCCATTTTGATCTCTTTGGGCGTAAATATAATCATAACTTATTTTCAAGGTAGCATAACCTGAGGCATTAACCTTATTCGTAATTAAGCTTCCAACTCCCCCCTGCGGGTAAGCCCTTAAATTAAATAAAAACGATTTTGCTGATTCACCGTATCCGCCAATTGCTGAATTCCAACTATTACTGCCCGATTCGTCAAATACTCCGGATTGACCATCCATTTCCCATCTAAATAAGAGGTTTGACTGACCACCTAGTGGAGCAGATTCAAATCCATCTTGGTAAGGTAAGTTTGAAGCTTGGTCGTTAACCTTTACAATTTCTAAAGTAGGCAATAAATCATTTTGAGGATTATCATCAAGAACATCACCATTGTTGATGTTATAAAGTCTTGAAAACTGAATGCTATTTTGACCCCCTGTAAAACCGTTTACAGCATTTAAAGTCACAACTTCTGAAGTTCCTACAGCTATATTACCTGAAAAACTAAAAGTTTGTGTCATTCCTCCGTTTAGCGTGTAATCAATATCAAAAGAATTAATAGCTGTATTTCCGCTATTGATAATTTCGATTTCAGGAGAAAAGGAATCAAAACAAAAACTAGAAGGAAGATTTGAATTATCCATAACTTCTAAATCTTCTAAATCAACACCAGGGAATTCAATATTGGTATTTGCTCCTGTAATAATATCCTCTTGGTCTTCTGAAACGAAAGCAAAAACCTCCATTTGTGTTATGTCAACAGGAACATCCACAATATTATCCGGGACAGCCCAAGTATAGTTACGAGTTACTAAAGTGCCTTGACTTGTTGTGTCTATAGTTTCGCCGAAATGACCATTAGACCCGGTTAAATATGCTCTTAGCATACGATCATGCAAGTATCTACCGTCAGGTAAAACTTTTGCAGGATATCTGTTGGCTCCAATCTGAGGCCCAATTATATTATTTTGAACAAGCCCTACGACTAATCTATTTTGTGGATTAGTCGCATTATCTGTATAATAAACTTGAACTTGAACTTCTAATTCATTGGAAGTTTTGTTGTATTCAGCTTTCACAGCGATGTTTGCAGGTGATGTTTCACTTAAAATTGTATTAGTCGATGGAGTCCAACTATTCCTGCCCATAGCAAAACCATTATTTTGATATTGGACGTTAAAATCTCTCCGTCTATTCACTGCACCTGCAGGAAAACCACTGGCCGAGGATGCTTGAACTAAAGCCTGACCCTCATTAATCCTATAATTAGGAAAAGATGTTGGTGCAAATCCACCACCATGCACGTTTATTTTTAATACATCCCCCGGGTTTTGACTGATTAAATTGTCTGCGACTTGTTGTCCGTCGGGGCAGAAAGTGCAGTTCCTGCCGGTAAATATTTCAATAACGGCATTTTTGTTCTCAACGTTCATACTGACTATAGTGTCTGCCTGAGCATTGCCTTGCAGCGCCAGAAATAGCCCTGCTCCTAAGAAAAGTAACTGTTTTTTCATCTCTAAATCATTTATTATTTGTAATTTTGAAAGTTCAAATATACACATATCCAATATTTCGACAAGAGATATTTAAAAAAAATATTTTATATCATGAAAAAAAATACAATATTAATCTTAAAAATGCAAATGGTTTTATCTTGCATAATGTGTTTATTAATGGGAAATTTGGTTTCAGCACAAAGTTTGAATATTGAATGGGATACCGTTTATATCATGCCTGTTGATGGACAGATAGTGAATGGTTATGTCACACTTAGTAATCAAACCTCTGATTCTATTGATGTGGAGTGGGAGGTTATTGAAAACACAATTAACCCGAATTGGTTTATTCAGTTTTGTGATTTTGCTGAATGTGCCACAAATGAATTTGAACCGATTCCTAATTCGCGCAGAGGAGATTTGGAGCCGGGTTATGATGATAGTTGGTATGTTGGTATAAACCCTAATGGATATCCAATTGAAGGAGGTGTTTGGACTATTGTTATTCACAATCACACCGCACAAACGACGGATACTGTAACTTGGCTTATAGACAATCAAACAAGTTCTAACGAATTAAAGGAAAAAGTCAGTTATAAAATCTCCCTCTACCCAAACCCCGCCTCAAATCTTATCAACATCAAAAACCCCGATGCGCGTAAATTGAATTACCGCATCTTAGATGTAGCCGGTAAAGAATTGCAAAACGGAAGGGTGACACGAGATCACGAACCCATTACAATTGATGCTTTACCCGCCGGAATGTATTTTGTTGCTGTGACAGATGAAAATTCTGACAATAGGCAACTCTTAAAGTTCATCAAACAATAACAACGGACTGAAGCCAATTATAAAAGCTCATTTGATAAGTGGGCTTTTTTTTATGCGCTGAATTTTAAATGGGCAACCTTTAAATGAGCTTGCGGCGCAATATTTCCTCAAAGGTTTGAACCCCTTGTACCGCCGGTTCATTAATTAGTTCAATGTGCCGGCTCAATTCAGCCGGTATTTCGGCTTTTGGATCTATATAATAAAGGTTGCAATTTGCTTTTGTTTCGTGGATAAGGCCGGCGGCAGGATATACTTGAAGTGAAGTGCCTACTATGACCAATACATCGGCATTTTGAATTTTTACTGCCGCCGCTTCTATAGCCGGTACAGCCTCTCCAAACCAAACCACATGAGGCCTTAAACGGCTGCCGTCTTTTGCGCGGTCCTCCGGTTGAATGGCCTTACCTCCTAAATCAACGTAATGTCCGTCAACAGCCGAGCTTCGCCCTTTATCCAGCTCCCCGTGAAGATGTAAAACATTTTTGCAACCGGCTCTTTCGTGTAAATTATCTACATTTTGAGTGACTACATCTACTTGAAACTCTTCTTGCATTTTGGCAATGGCCACATGCGCTTTGTTGGGCTCTACCTCATACATTTGCCTGCGGCGCTGATTGTAAAACTCCAAAACCAACTCCGGGTTGCGCTCAAATGCTTCGGGCGTAGCTACTTCGTAAATACTGTGATCTTCCCACAAACCGTCGGCATCCCTAAACGTTTTTATTCCGCTTTCGGCACTAATTCCGGCACCCGTAAAAAATACAATGTTCATCTTATATATGAGTTGAATGTCAAAAATAATAATTTCGGTCAGAACCGTAAACGGTTCAGCAAAGGAATTACGGTTCTGACCAAAAACAAAGGGCAAACGGATAAGGAAAAAACGCAAAACAAAATCGGATGAAAAAAATGTGTCCCGCTCGGCTGTACTTTCATACTTTTACCGCCAATTTTCGAAAACAATTTTATGGTCAAAATAAGAAAGCAAGAAGCACTTGATTACCACTCGAAAGGAAAACCGGGTAAAATTGAGGTGATCCCCTCAAAACCATACAGCTCACAACGTGATTTATCATTGGCGTACTCACCGGGAGTTGCAGAGCCGTGCAAGGAAATTATGAAAAACCCGGAGGATGTTTACAAATATACGGCAAAGGGAAATTTGGTGGCCGTGATCAGTAACGGAACTGCCGTTTTGGGTTTGGGCGATATGGGTCCCGAGGCTTCAAAACCGGTGATGGAAGGAAAAGGACTATTGTTTAAGATTTTTGCAGATATTGATGTTTTTGACATTGAGGTTGACGCTACAGATCCCGAAGAGTTTGTGAGAACGGTGAAAAATATTGCACCCACCTTTGGGGGTATTAATTTAGAGGATATCAAAGCGCCCGAGGCTTTTGAAATTGAAAGGCGCCTCAAAGAGGAATTGAATATTCCGGTGATGCATGATGATCAACACGGTACGGCGATAATTTCAGGTGCGGCTTTGTTAAATGCTCTGGAGTTAGCGGGTAAAAAAATAACCGATGTAAAAGTGGTTGTGAACGGTGCGGGGGCATCTGCTAATTCGTGTATTAAATTGTACCATAGCTTGGGTGTGAAGCCCGAGAATATTATTGTTTGCGACAGTAAGGGCGTCATTAATACACGTCGCAAAAATTTAAGTGCAAGTAAAAAGCCGCTTGCCCGCGATACGCCGTATGACACACTGCGTGAAGTTATTGCCGGTGCTGATGTGTTTTTAGGTCTTTCAACAGGTGATGTTGTAGATGCCAAGATGATTAAATCAATGAGCGACAATCCCATCGTTTTTGCTTTGGCTAATCCTATACCTGAAATTTCATACAGTAAGGCAACAGCCGCGCGAAAAGATGTTATTATGGCTACCGGCCGCAGCGACAACCCCAACCAAGTGAATAATGTACTCGGGTTTCCTTTCATTTTCAGGGGCGCACTTGATGTGAGAGCAACATCAATAAATGAAGAAATGAAGCTGGCAGCGGTTCACGCATTGGCTAATTTGGCTAAAGAGCCTGTGCCTGATGAGGTGAATGAGGCGTATAGTGAACGCAATTTGTATTTTGGTCGCGATTACATAATTCCCAAACCTTTAGATTATCGATTAATAACCACAGTTTCACCCGCTGTTGCAAAAGCGGCAATGGAATCAGGTGTGGCCAAAGGAAAAATTGAAGATTGGGATAAATATAAAAATGATTTGATGCGCCGATTGGGATTGGACAACCAATTGGTTCGCGGCCTGGTACAACGAGCAAAATCAGACCCGCAGCGCGTAGTTTTTGCCGAGGCCGATCACTATAAAATTTTGAAAGCGGCACAAATTGTAAAAGACGATAATGTGGCTATGCCGATTTTGCTGGGCTCTGAGGTGAAAATTAAACAAATGGCCGAGGAGTTCATGATTGATATTGAAGGTTGTGAAATTATCGATCCCCGCAACCCCGCGGAACAAGAACGCCGCAACGAGTTTGCCGAAATATTACACCAAAAGCGACGCCGGAAAGGAGTGACCTTTTACGAAGCTGAAAAATTGATGCGGGAACGCAATTATTTTGCCGCTGCCATGATTGAAACGGGTTATGCCGATGCGGTGATTTCAGGATTGACACGCAAATACCCCGACACTATTAAACCGGCTTTGCAAATGATTGGTAAAGCTCCCGGAGTGGAGAAAATTGCGGGGATGTATATTTTAATCACGAAAAAAGGCCCTTTATTCCTGGCAGATACAACGGTAAATTACGATCCCACGTCTCAAGAACTTGCAGATATTGCCTTAATGGTAAATCGTGCAGTAAAAAGTTTGCGGGTACAGCCCAATATTGCCATGTTGAGCTACAGTAATTTTGGATCTTCAAAAGGGAAAGATGCCAAAAAGGTGAGTGAGGCAGTTGAGATATTGAATACACAGTATCCCGAAATTATGGTGGATGGTGAACTCCAGGCTAATTTTGCCCTCAATGGTGAGCTTTTAAAAGAAATTTTCCCTTTTTCGCACCTGAATGATAAAAAGGTGAATACGCTTATATTTCCCACTTTATCTGCCGGGAATATCGCTTATAAACTGATTCAAGAAATGGCGTCTACAGATAGCATAGGTCCTATTCTTTTAGGTCTCGATAAGCCTTTTCATGTTTTGCAAATGGGCAGCTCGGTTCGTGAAATTGTTAATATGGTAACCATTGCCGCAGTTGAGGCACAATCAAAAAAGAAAGGATGATTCATCACTTAAACGGTAAATTGATAGAAAAAAATCCCTCTTACGTTGTGTTGGAGTGCAACGGCGTGGGATATACGGTAAATATTTCCTTGCACACGTATGAAAAAATTTCGTCTGACGAACAGTGCAAATTGTTTATTCACTTTTTGGTGCGTGAAGATGAACATAAACTCTTCGGTTTTTTCACCGGTGCCGAGCGCGAAATATTCAGGCAATTGATTGGCGTTTCAGGAGTGGGCGCCACAACTGCACAAATGATGCTGTCTTCAATGGGCCCGCAAGAGGTGACGGATGCTATACTGACTGAGGATGTAACCACTTTAAAATCTATAAAAGGAATTGGTGCCAAAACAGCACAGCGGGTTATTGTTGATTTAAAGGACAAATTATCAAAAATAAGCGACACAATAGAATTTTCTTCAAGTTCACACAATACGGCTAAAAATGAGGCGTTATCTGCCTTAACCGCGCTCGGAATAGACCGAAAAATAGCCGGGCGGGCAGTGGATAAGGTTCTGAAAAACAATGCTGATGCAGATTTGCAAACTGTGATAAAACAAGCATTGAAGAACCTGTAAAAACAGTGAATCGATAGTGGGATTTGAAAAAGTATAGGGCTGTTAACAACAATATTTTCTTATTTAATTTGGTCGGGAGCATCGTAATCCTATTGGGATTGCCTACTGCAACTGTTGCCGAGGTGGAACATTACAGCGTTGTTTTACAGTTAGATACGGGTGATAATGACACCGATGATATCCGGTTGAGATATCCCATTCAAGATAATTCCTTGACACCTTTTAATCCGGAGTACAGTCCGTTTGACCTCGAGGAACCTGATAACATTAAGCAGGAAATGGAATATGACCCGGAAACCGGCCAATACCGGGTGAAGCAGCAGTTTGAGGACGGCTCTGATTACAGACCTGATAATTTCATGGATTTTGATGATTACATGGAGTATGATTTTGATAAATCGGTTCAAAAGTATTGGCAAGATAAGGTTTCGGATAAGGCGGAGTTTGAACAAGCTCGAGGACTTGAAATTCCGGAAATTGAGGTGGATAATAAAATGTTTGATCGCATTTTCGGCGGCAATACCATTGATATACGGCCATCGGGCTCTGCTGAGTTGATTTTTGGTTTAAATACATCGCGAACCGAAAACCCCGCACTCCCCGAACGACAGCGGAAAATTTCTATTTTTGATTTTGATCAGCGTATTCAGCTGAACGTAGCCGGTCAAATAGGAGATAAATTGCAGTTAAATACGAATTACAATACAGAGGCCACTTTTAACTTTGAAAATCAAGTTAAATTGGACTATACCGGTTATGACGATGATATTTTGCAAAAAGTAGAAGCGGGAAATGTTACCCTGCCGCTCAACAGTTCTTTAATTCAAGGTTCACAAAGTTTGTTCGGGTTTAAAACGCAAATGCGTTTCGGGCGACTTACCGTAACCTCTGTAATATCTCAGGAGCGAGGTGAAAAAGAAAATATTACGGTTGAAGGCGGCGCCCAAATGACCGAATTTGAGATTAGAGCTGATAACTATGAAGAGGATAAACACTATTTTTTAAGTCACTTTTTTCGCGATCAATACGAAGACGCTACGGCGAACCCGCCTTTTGTAGGTTCTCAAGCTAACATTACCAAAATTGAGGTGTGGGTAACCAATACCAATCGTCAGGTGCAAAATACCCGAAATATTTTGGCTTTTCAGGATTTAGGTGAGTCCAATCCCGATAAGCTTTACAACGGAAGCGGTAATGTGCAAGTAACCTCACAGCGGGGTATTGATGATAACCGCGCGAATTCTTTGTTTGAATCTATCAAGGATCAACCGGCAGTTCGCGGTTTTTTAGATGCGAATAACTATTTGGACGGGCAAGGGCTTGAGTCCAGAATGGATTATCACAAAGTGGGCTTAGCACGTAAATTGCAAGAAACAGAATACACTTTTCATCCGCAATTGGGTTACATTACAGTGAATCAGCGATTACAACCCAATCAAGTTTTAGCGGTTGCTTTCCAGTACAATTTTCGAGGAGAAACTTTTCAAGTGGGGGAATTTGCCACCGATATACCCGCTGAAGATCCACTGCTTTTGAAAATGCTTAAAAGTACTGAGCTCAGAACCGATGCCCCAATGTGGGATTTGATGATGAAAAATGTGTATTCATTGGGAGCTTACCAAGTGCAACCCAAAGATTTTTTACTTGAAGTTTGGTACATGGATCAGTCGCGAGGGGTGGAAATCAACTTTATATCTGACGGGCCTGAAGAAGTAAACGGTAAACCCTTGATTCAAACCCTGGGCCTGGACCGCTTGGATATCAATAATAATCCCCGCCCGGATGGAATTTTTGATTTCCTCACTTTTCAACAGCAGTATGTACCTACCATAAATCCGCAAAACGGTAGGGTTTACTTTCCCACACTGGAACCTTTTGGGCGCACTCTAAGGGAGAAGTTGCAAGATGAAAGGTTAGGCGATATTTATGCATTTGATTCTTTATATGCGGTGCCAAAAGAAATTGCCAAGGTGAATTACCCCGAGAAAAACCGGTTTACCATCAAAGGTCACTACTCAGCATCAGGAGGTAATGAAATATCGTTGAACGCCTTAAATGTACCGGAAGGCTCTGTAAAAGTTACGGCAGGAGGCAGGGAACTGGTAGAAGATCAAGATTACACGGTGGATTACACATTGGGCCGCGTGAAAATCCTCAATGACGGACTCATGGAATCGGGCACACCTATAAATGTTTCATTGGAGAGCAATGCCATGTTTAATTTGCAACAAAAAACATTATTAGGTTCGCGTTTTGACTATAAAATTAACGAAGACTTCATTTTGGGAGGTACCGTAATGAACCTTACTGAAAGACCGATTACGCAAAAGGTAAACATGGGTGAAGAACCCATGTCAAATACAGTTTGGGGAGTTGACGGTACTTATCGAAGTGACGCGCCCTGGCTCACGAAGTTGATTGATAAAATACCCGGTATTGATACCAAGGAGGAGTCGAATATTCAAGTGAGCGGGGAATTTGCACAGTTAATTCCCGGTGCAAGTCGAGCCATTGGCGAAGGAGGAAATGCTTACATTGATGATTTTGAAGGCAGCCAAACTACAATTGATTTGCGCACACGCCAAATGTGGTCGCTTGCAAGTGTACCTCAAAAACAACAGGATTTATTTCCCGAGGCTGAACTCAGTGATAATTTAGCCTCTAACTTCAATCGCGCACTTTTTTCATGGTACACGATTGACCCGTTATTTTTTAGGAATGACGCGCGAACTCCCGATCATATATCAGAGGATGCCACTCTTCAATCCAATCACTTTATGCGTCAAATTCCGCTTGATGAGGTTTTTCCGAACCGACAACCGGCTAACGCGCAGTTTAACAATATTCCCACTTTTGACTTGGCTTTTTACCCCGAGGACAGAGGGCCGTATAATTATGATGTTGACGGTACTGATGTGAACGGTAACCGTTTTGGCCACGGAGTGCGATTAGGGGATGACGGCGGTATAAAGCTTAACAACCCCTCGGCGAGATGGGGCGGGATACAACGACCTATTTTACAACAGGACTTCAATAGTTCTAATGTGGAGTACATTCAGTTTTGGGTGATGGACCCGTTTAATGAAGACTACGAATACGGCAACAGCGGAGGCAAGCTTTACTTTAATTTCGGAACCATTTCAGAGGATGTTCAAAAAGACGGTCAAATTCTTTTTGAGAACCTCATTGATCCGGATGATCGCCCGGCAGATCGGGTTCTGAATGAGGAATTTATTTCGGCTTTTGGACGTTATACACCGGGGCAGCAATATGTGAAGGGCTTTGATAACAACCCGGAATCGCGAAATAATCAAGACGTAGGTTTAGACGGATTACGAGATGATGAAGAGCGTGTTTTTTTTGACACTTACATCAATGATATTTTATCTGTAATTCCGCAAGCCGAGGCTGAGGTTTTGGCAGATCCCTCGGGCGATAACTTTCAGTATTTTCAAGGCGAGGAACTTGACCAAGCCGAAGCTGATGTACTGGAACGTTATAAGTTTTTCAATAATCCTGACGGTAATTCACCTATTACCGGGAATGATGGCGCCGCTGCCATAGGTACAAACCAGCCCGACGGTGAAGATATTAACGACGATAATAATTTGGATGATATTGAAAACTATTGGCAATATGAAGTAGAGATGTCTCGTCAAAGTGTAAATCCCGATAACATAGGAAATAATTATATCACCGATGTTTTGGAGACTGAGGCGCAAACAGTTGATGGCCGCTCAAGAACCATAAGGTGGTATCAATTTCGAATTCCACTTGATGATGGGGTTCCGATTGGGAATATCAGAGATTTTAGGAGTATTCGGTTTATGAGAATGTTTATGACGGGATTTGAGAATCCCGTCGTTTTGCGTTTTGCCCGGTTAGAATTGGTTCGGGGTGAATGGAGGAGGTATAGCGGAAATTTAAAAGAACCCGGTGATTATCAAGTTGAAGATCAATCTACCCGGTTTGTGCAAAGAGCAGTGAATATTGAGGAAAACAGCCAACGCAGACCGGTGAATTATGTATTACCTCCCGGTATTGAACGCGAAATAAATATCGGAACCACCAATTTACAGCAGCTCAATGAGCAATCACTTGAAATAGAAGTTTGTGATTTGAAAGACGGTGAAGCACGTGCCGTATTTAGGAAAGTAGAAATAGACGCGCTCAATTACGGCCAAATTGAAGCTTATGTTCACGCTGAATCCGGAAACGAATCAAACCCGTTGAGGGATGGAGAGGTTACCGCTTTTGTGAGATTGGGAACTGATTTTGAGCAAAATTATTACGAATATGAAATCCCGCTTAAAATTACGCCCCCCGGCGTTTATAATGAAGTTGCCGAAGCCGGCAGGTTAGAGGTATGGCCGGAAGAAAACAATGTGGAAATAAACTTAGATGTGTTGCGCGAAGCAAAAATGGCTCGTGACAGAGCAGAGGTGTCGAGCGGAGGTACGGTTACCAAACAAACACGTTAC
>CAJXMT010000085.1 GCA_913056155.1 uncultured Cryomorphaceae bacterium | reverse complement strand
GCTGCCGGGGGATACGTCAACGCCCTCTTTTCGCAATGATATTTTAATCAGGGGCGGAGCGCCCAATGAGAATGTGTTTTATGTGGACGGTATTGAAACGCCGGTGATTAACCACTTTCAAACGCAGGGGAGCAGCGGCGGACCGGTGGGTATTTTAAATGCCAATTTGCTGCAAAAGGTGAAGCTTTATACCGGTTCGTTCCCGGCCAACCGAGGTAATATGCTCAGCTCGGTATTGGAAATTGAACAAAAAGAGGGTAATCGCGATAAAATGAATTTACGCGCCAATGTAGGGGCCTCAGAGGTGGGATTGGCCATTGACGGGCCGCTGGGCGAAAAAACCACTTACAATATATCGGCACGGCAATCTTACTTGCAGTTGTTATTCGGCGTGTTGGGCTTGCCTTTTTTACCTACGTTTAATGATGCGCAGTATAAAATCAAACATCGATTTAATGACAATCACGAAATTACATTTGTGGGATTGGGTGCTTTGGACAGGTTTCGATTGAATGAATCTGTAAACGACGGTTTAGATCCCAACGACCCCGAAGATGCTGAGGATTTCGAGCGCAATCAATTTATACTGGGTAATTTACCTGTCAATGAGCAGTGGAATTATACGGTGGGCGCGGTGTATAAACACATTGGCGATAAGAGTTTCCAAACCGTGGCGGTGAGTCGGAATATGTTGGACAACCGCGCTTTTAAATTCCGTGATAATGACGACAGCGATCCGGCCAATAGAATATTGGATTTCAATTCTACCGAGGCCGAGAATAAGGTGCGTATTGAAAACACAACGCGCACTAAAGGATACCGTATTAATGTGGGCATTAATTTGCAAAATGCCCGCTACACCATTTCGGAGTTCAATCGCATTGCTACGCGTTTTGGATTGATTGAGCGCGATTTTGAATCGCAACTGGGCTTGAACAGCTATGGGGCTTTTGGTCAAATATCCAAATCGTACCTCGATGCGCGTTTGGATTTATCTTTTGGCTTTCGAATAGACGGGAATGATTACAATTCCGTTATGCGCAACGGGTTTAATCAGTTTTCACCCCGGTTTAGTGCCACTTATGCGCTTGCGGACCGGTGGGATATCAACATGAATGTGGGTCGTTATTACCAGTTGCCGCCCTACACGGCGCTCGGGTTTAGAAACAGTGAAGGAGTGCTTGAAAATCGCAACCGACTCACGTATATTCAAAGTGATCAAGTGGTGACGGGTATTTCTTTCAGACCCGATTCCAAGACCAAAGTTTCTGTTGAGGGCTTTTACAAACATTACCGCGATTACCCGTTTTCACTTGACGACAGTGTGAGTTTGGCCAATTTGGGTGCCGATTTTGGGGTAATCGGGAACTCACCGGTTATTTCTGAAACTACGGGTCGGGCATACGGCGGGGAATTTTTTGTGCAGCGCCGCGCTCGTAAAGGCTTTTTTGGAATATTTTCTTACACGTATGTAATGAGCGAATTTGAAGATACGCGTGGGAATTTTGTCCCCTCGTCTTGGGATGCTCGCCACATTTTGTCGCTCACTGCGGGTAAAAAATTCAAGCGCAATTGGGAAGTGGGCGCCAAATGGCGATTTGTGGGCGGCTTGCCTTACACGCCGGTGGATGTTCAGGCTTCATCACTGCGCCAAAACTGGGATGTTACGGGGCGCGGACTGCAAGATTTTTCGCGGGTAAACTCCATGCGCTTGAGCAGTTTTCAGCAGTTGGATATACGAGTGGACAAAACCTGGTTTTTTGACAAGTGGTCGCTCAATTTGTATGTGGACATTCAAAACTTCTACAACTTTCAATCGGACCAACCCGACAATTTAAACGTGGAAAGAGACGACGGCGGAGCGCCGGTTGTGAGTCCTACCGATCCCCGCCGCTATGAAGTTTATTTCATCGAAAACACCGCCGGCACGGTACTGCCCACTATTGGTATTATTGCGGATATTTAGGGGGGTGAGGTTGATTAGGTTTGACGTTCCCGGGCTATGAGCAGGCGGGCATAAAAAACTTCAACCTGTCCGACCGAACAAATATATCTAAAATGCCCAAATCTTTCGTAACTAAATGTCTGCCCGCTTGCTTATAGCCTCGTGTTGGGCAAAGTTTTTATTCATTTGATATTGATTTTAAAATTTCCTGTTTGCAGTGTTCAGATATTTCTTGCTCGTCATAATACAATGAATAGCTTGTTCCGTCAATAGTTACATTTTCTCGTAGAATGTTTATTTCAAAAACTTCTAATGTTTCAAGATTAAATAAGACTTGAACGTCAGATTGATTGCCATCTGAAGAGGATATTATCATTGACATATAGTCTGGAAATGGTTTATAATCAGGCAAAATCGGTTTGCTATGATACCATGACGCAGAGAATGAAAAAGTCGGATCAACCATTTCAGTAAAAAAATTTGTCACACATTCAGGTATGCTAATTTTTCTATTTCCTATTTTTAATATGAAGTCAGAAGTGCTAAAGCTTGCAGGCGAATACTTTTCGGGAAGTCCAACAAGGGTTCCATCCTTTTTCAGTTTTATTGGAGTGTCCTCATGTGCGAAAACACTCGATGTACTGAAAAGTAGAAATAGCATTAGTACTGTTCTCATCGTTTTAATTTTGCCCAACTTGTATATACCTCTACTTTTTCAATACCAACCCAACACCCCCTTTCAGGCTAAGTATAACGGGCTGTTTTTCATTTCACAATATTACGAAATATAAATGAAAGGCCGGTTTTTGCGTTTGGATGGTTATTTTGACGAAGCCATGTCACTTATATCGTTTCAAATGGTTTCACGATGGTTTCTATTGATTGAATGGGTGTTAATTTCGAATTTTCAACTCAAGCCGGTTACGCATTCATCCACTGTTTAAATCTTATTTTTAGAGCCTATTTGTCAATCAGCTTTAGTCAACAAAGGTTTCTTTCATGATGCTTTTGCAATGAGCTATTTCAGATTTCGTTAGGCTGTCAAACCTTTTTAGAATTCGAGTCCTGTCTATTGTCCGAATTTGATCAATCGCAATCATTCCGGTTTTACCGTTATGTTTTACGACTATTCTTGTGGGATATTTTTTGAGATTAGTTGTCATTGGAGCCACAACAATCGTCTTTAAGAACTTGTTCATTTCGTTTGGAGATAGAATTACACACGGGCGAGTTTTTTTAATTTCACTTCCTACCGTTGGGTCAAGATTCACGAGAACAATTGAGTATTGTTTTAATTCCATTCTTCGAGGTTTTCATCGTCAAAAACATCGTCGACTAATAATTCATCATCATTATTCGCTCTCATTTCTTCATATGCTTTTTCCCAATTTTTTCTCGGTTTGTCAATTGGTCTGAGGATTATTTGTCCTTTTTCCAAAATCATTTCAACTTTGTCTTTTATGTTGTATCTTTCCAAGATTGTCTTACTTAAGCGAAGACCTTTTGAATTTCCAATTTTTATTATAGCTGTTTCCATAACTCATGTGTTGTAATTACAAAGTAACAACTTATATTGTTTGCCGCAAAGTTTTTATTGGTATTAATGGTAATGTTCCCGAGTTATGAGCAGGCGGGCAAAAAAAAGCTCCAACCTGTCCAATCGAACAAATATAGCTAAAATGCTTAAACCTATTGTGACGCTTTGCGCAGGGCAGCAGGGCGAAACCTGTTGAAGTGTTCGATCGCTTGCTTTCACACCGGCCGCATATGCGTGTTAATTTTCAGGATTACTTCGTGATCCTGAGTGAGCTCCGAATTCCGAAAGCGGCAAACCAAGTATCCTTCGGGTGCTTTATTTTTTTTTGCTGTGCCTTGAACTATATGATTGGTAATTTCAGGATTACTTCGTGATCCTGAGTGAGCTCCGAATTCCGAAAGCAGCAAACCAAGCATCCTTCGGATGCTTTATTTTTTTTGCTGCGCCTACTATCGAGTGAGACTCGGAGTAGAAGCAGCAAAAAAAAATCCTGTATCGACTCTGTCGGTACAGGATTGCTGCTCTCTTAGTGACCTCGTCAGGATTCAAACCTGAAACCTCTTGAGCCGTAATCAAGTGCTCTATTCAATTGAGCTACGAGGCCGTTTTGTTTTGCGGGTGCAAATATACAATGTTTGCATCCTCCTGCAACATGTGCCGGTAATAAAAATTTGATACTCCTCGGTCGGTTGGTTGCGGGTTCTGATTATAAGGGTGTTAATGCTACTTCAACCAAACGGCGTCCTCTTTGCCAAAGGCTACTTCAATGTGCTCTTGAAGGGTCGTAGCCAGGGTGAGCCCTACAAAATCGGCGCGAACGGGGAATTTGCGGTGACGGCGATCAACCAAGGTGACGGTTTGCAGGGTCTTGGGTTCTGATTGTAATAAAAAACCGGCTGCGTAAACCAAGGTTTTTCCGGTGTTTAACACGTCATCAACCAATACCACAGGTTTGTTTTTGATGTCGCCAACGGGAAAACTGCATGTGATTTCTTTTTGAAGCGGTGCGTCTTTATCCAAGGTGAGGGTTTGCAAATGAATTTTGGCGGTGCAGTTTTTTTCTAACTCCGCAAAAAGTCGCTCAGCCAATACTTTACCTTTGGGCATCACGCCAATCATGTAAATTTCAGGCTCTTCAAAGTTGTTTTCCTGAACTTGCAACGCGATGCGCTTTATCTTTCTTGAAATTTGCTTGTGGTTGAGGATGAGACTTTTTTTCATGTTTTGCAGATTTATTACTACTTGCAAAGGTAATAGCAATCGCGTAATGGGTCGTACATTATTAAAGGGGGTGTTTGGCAGGCATGGGGCATGGTCGGCATGGGGCATGGTCGGCAGGGGCATGGATTGCATGGTAGGCATGGGGCATGGATTGCTTGGGGCATGGAGCGTTGATTTCACCGGGAAAGCTTCGTCTGTAGCGCTGAATGCAGGACATAAATTCACAAAAAAAGCCCCGTCGATTACCGACGGGGCTTTGTGTTGTGAATGATTAACACACTAATTAACTATTGTAGTGCGTACGGCGTCTTTTCTTTTTGCCCGTATCTTTTTTTTTAAAGTTTCCGCCCGATTCTCCGCCGCCGCCTTTGCCGCGTCGGTTGAATTTTCCGCCGCCATCGCCGGAGCGTCTGCCTCCGCCACCACGATTGCCACCGTATCCGCCTCTGCCGCGTGATCCTGAGGATTTGCCGTAATCGGCTTTTTCATCCGCGTTGAGGTCTTTTACACTGTCTTTATCTAACTTTTTAAGTTCTACTGCCAACAGTTTTTCTACCAATTCGTCTTTTGAAAAATCTTCCAAAATGTCACCTGCTTGGGCTTTGAGTTTGGCACTTACATTTTTCTCGGGGCGTTGGTCTTTCAGTTGATTAAAACTGTAGTTGATGCGCGTAAAAGCTACATCTTCAATTTGGGGGATGGTTACTTTTTTAAATTGAATACCCAAGCTTCCCGCAATTTTGTTCAAATACCCTTTTTCGCGACCGCTGATAAAGGCAACTGAAATGCCTTTTTTCCCGGCTCTTGCCGTACGCCCGCTGCGGTGTGTGTAGTACGATAAATCATCGGGCAAACTGTGGTGAAAAACGTGTGTGAGGTTGTCCACATCAATGCCGCGAGCCGCAACATCTGTTGCAATGAGCAATTGAAGCTCTTTGTTTTTAAATCGCTTCATAACGCGATCGCGCTGTGCTTGTGACAAATCACCGTGCAGTGCATCGGCCTTGTAATTTTTCTTTAAAAGCTCTTCAGCCAGGTTTTGAGTATCGCGTTTGGTACGGCAAAAAACCACCCCGCGCATATCGGGCTCCATATCCATGAAGCGCGTAAGTGCTTCCGCTTTATCGCGACCGTTTACGGCAGCATATTGGTGCTCAATATCGTTATTTACAATATTGGCCTTGACGCGCACTTCATAAGGATTTTCCATGTACCGCGCCACAATGTGCTTAATCTCATTGGGCATAGTAGCTGAAAATAACCAAGTGCGTTTGGATTGAGGAGTGTGACGTAAAATTTCGTCTAACTCATCTTTAAAGCCCATGTTCAACATTTCGTCGGCTTCGTCTAAAACGAGAAACTCCAAATCGTTGAGGTTAACGGCTTTTCTGCCAATAAGGTCGATAAGTCGGCCCGGCGTAGCAATAATAACCTGCACATTCTTTTTCAAATCCTTCATTTGGTTTGAAATAGCCGCACCGCCGTAAACGGGCAATGTGTTAATTTTGGGCAGGTTTTTTGAATAAAGTGCCAACTGCTCGGCAATTTGTTTGCCCAACTCACGCGTAGGAGCTAAAATAAGCGCCTGTACTTTTTTGTTGGAAGGGTCAATACGCTCGATG
The DNA here is from genome assembly GCA_913056155.1 of uncultured Cryomorphaceae bacterium. Classification (GTDB taxonomy): domain Bacteria; phylum Bacteroidota; class Bacteroidia; order Flavobacteriales_G; family Salibacteraceae; genus Salibacter. The sequence continues at coordinate 4,796 of CAJXMT010000085.1, read as the reverse complement.
AGCGGAATACCGAATGCGGCGGTTTTGCCGGTTCCGGTTTGTGCTAAACCTATAAAATCTTGATCTGTAAGAAGAAGTTGGGGTATAGCTTGAATCTGGATTTCGCTGGGCTTCTCAAAACCCAAGTCAGTAAGGGCGTCCAGAACTTCGCCGGATAACCCCATATTTTTAAATGATGACAATAGAATAATTATTTAAATGTAAAATCGGGTGCAAAGATGCGGCAATTAACCGATGTGCGAGCCGTTTTTATAGTTTATTTTAAATGAGTGAGTTATTTGCTCATCGGCTTTTACGCAGGAAATGGCAATCGTGTTTCACCGGGGAGCCGGTGTGTTTGTCTTTTTTGGTCAGAACCGAAAACTTAATACGTTAATTTTGCGGACTTTGTACGGCGATAAAAAAAAGGGGTTCCCCTTATCGCGCAAAGCCGGTAATGCTTACTTTTGCGCCTCCAAATAATTAATTAAATCATTTAATATGAACACCAGGTACGAAACTGTTTTCATTTTAACTCCCGTTTTATCTGATGACCAGGTAAAGGAAGCAGTTACCGCAGTGCATGATTTCTTAAAAAAGAACGGCGCTAACGTAAAGCACAGTGAGGATTGGGGACTAAAAAAGTTGGCTTACCCCATTCAAAAAAAGTCAACCGGATTTTATCAACTTGTGGAATATGAAGCGCAAGGCGATTTTATTGCCAAATTTGAATTGGAAATGAAACGCGATGAGCGCATCATGCGGTTTTTGACCGTGAAGATGAATAAACATCACATCGATTTTGCTGAAAAGCGTCGCGATCAAATTCCCCAACGTGAAAATCAAGCCGCGAGAGCTAAAAGTTAGTGTTAACCCGTAATAATAAGAAATATGGCCGATTCAGAAATTAGATATCTGCAACCGATAAATATCGAAGTGAAAAAGGAAAAATACTGCCGTTTCAAGAAAATGGGTATTGAGTACATCGATTATAAAGATTATAAGTTTTTATTGAAATTCATCAACGAACAAGGCAAAATTTTACCGCGCCGCGTAACCGGAACTTCCAATAAGTTTCAAAAGCGCGTGTCTGTAGCCGTAAAACGCGGAAGACACATTGCAGTTTTACCCTACGTTGCTGACATGTTAAAATAAGGAGGTAGAAATTATGGAAATTATACTCAAAGAAAATATTGACAAGTTAGGTGATGCGGGCGAAATGGTAACCGTAAAGCCCGGCTACGGCCGCAATTACCTTATTCCACAGGGTAAAGCCATACTCGCTACGCCCGCCGCAAAACTGCGTCACGCCGAAACGGAGCGCCAAAGAGCGCACAAAGTAGAGCGAATCATTCACGAAGCAAAACAACTTGCCAAAAAATTGGCCGATGTTAAAATCAGCATTGGTGCCAAGGTAGGTGAAAGCGGAAAAATATTCGGCTCGGTAAATGCCATTCAAGTAGCCGATGCACTTAAAGCAAAGGGATTTGAAATCGACAGAAAAAATGTTTCAATCGCAGACGATACCATCAAAACAGTAGGTACGTACAGCGCTGAAATTAAATTGCACAAAGAGGTTACCGAAACCATTTCGTTTGAAGTGGTGGGCGAATAATTTCAATCGCACATTATATAAAAAGCCCCTTCAACATGTTGAAGGGGCTTTTTTATGCAATCAACCGGTAAACTACTTCTCTTTTTTATCCAACATCAGTATTTCGTTCACCACCACCTCGGTAATATAATGCTTGTTCCCGTCCTTGTCATCGTAATCGCGGGTCACTAACCTGCCCTCAATCGCAATTTCACTGCCTTTTTTCAAATACTTCTCGGCAATACCGGCTATATTTCCCCAAGCCACTAATTTGTGCCAATTGGTCTCTGTGATTTTTTCGCCGTCTCCGCGTCTAAAATGCTCGTTGGTGGCTAACCTCATATTGGCTACTTTTCTGCCGCTTTCCAATTCCTTAACTTCAGGGTCTGCACCCAAATTGCCTATTAACTGTACTTTATTGACTAAACCGTTCATAACATATAAATTTTAAAAGTGAATAAATGGTTTTAATTATTTTGATGAGACAAAAGTGCGGCGACTCCCCAATACCACCCGTATGTTACTCGGTTACTTACGATTATAATCGTTTAAATTCGGGTTTTTAGTTGATTTTCAAGGTTTTGTTATTTTTGGTCAGAGCCGTCAACATCAAACGTTTTTTCATCGCTCAATTCAATAACCTCGGGGTTGAGGATTTGCCCGCGACTGATTTCAAACCGAATGAGTGTTTTAACCTTGTGAAAACCCGATTTTCCGCAAGCGCCGGGATTCATGTGCAGCAGCCCCGTACGTTTATCACGCATGATTTTTAAAATGTGTGAGTGACCGCAAATAAACAAGTCAGGCGGATTTCGATAAATATACTCGCGAATTTGAGGCGCATAACGGCCCGGATAGCCGCCGATGTGCGTAATCCACACATCAACTCCCTCCATCACAAAACGGCGATGTTCTTTTGTTGCTGCTCTGATTTTGTGGTTGTCAATATTCCCGTAAACGGCACGCACTTTTTTGAATTGCTCCAATTCCTCCAATACTTCTATACTGCCAATATCTCCCGCATGCCAAATTTCATCCACCTCTTTAAAATGGTGTTTAATGCGCGGATGCACATAACCGTGTGTGTCTGAAAGTAATCCTATTTTCATCATGTGTTGCAACGTTTGGCCTCAAAAGTAGGGTGAATATGTGAACGAATTCGCCAACCTGAACACCCGGCACAATATTGCGTTGTTGAGATTATGAAAAAAATCAGTCTCCCGATACTCGAAGTTTCTCTATGCGTTATTTTGTTTGTTTTAGGTTGCTCAAGTGATGACTCAAATGTTGATGATCACAATGGGGATGTCGATGAAAACTCTGATTACACCCTGAAAAAAGTACCTGTAGCAAGCGGGCTTATCCAACCTTGGGGAATGGTTTTCCTCAATGAAAGCGAGTTGTTGGTATCGGAGAAAAACGGTGGAGTGAGGCATGTTGTGTTGGGCTCTGACCAAAATACTGAAATTTATAAAGTTGATGCTGCTGCAGAGCAGGGGCAGGGCGGATTGCTGGATGTTGCTTTACATCCCGATTTTGAGTTAAACGGGAAAGTGTATTTTACTTACACCAAAGAAAACGCGGGTGAATTCACTACTGCATTAGCCCAAGCCGTTTTTGCCGATAAGCAAATTACCGATTTTAGGGAGCTTTTTGAGTCTGATGCATATACCTCGAGCGGTACACATTTTGGCAGCAGATTGGTTTTTGACGAAGCGGGCTATTTGTATTTTTCTGTAGGCGACCGCGGATCGCGAGATGATGCTCAAAATGCTTCAAATCATATAGGTTGCGTAATTAGGTTGCATGACGACGGCAGCGTTCCCGCCGATAATCCGTTTGTCAATGACCCTGATTACCGCGATGAAATTTGGAGTTACGGTCACCGTAATATTCAGGGATTGGCACTACATCCCGAAACGGGGGAAATATGGAGCCACGAACACGGACCACAGGGCGGCGATGAGGTAAATGTACTGCAAAAGGGCGAGAATTACGGCTGGCCTGAGGTGAGTTACGGTGAAGAATACGGAGGGGGTACAATTGGCGATACAGCCCGCGATGGGTTTGTTGATCCGCTGCATGTGTGGACACCGAGTATTGCACCGTGCGGAATGTCCTTTATGCACGGTGAGAGTTACCCGGGGTTGAATAACGCCATAGCCATAGGCGCTTTGGCGGGTCAACATGTAAACATCACTTTGTTTTCAGGCGAATCGCTCAGCCGTGAAATCAGGTTTTTTGAAGGTGAAGGGCGTGTTCGAAATACAGCTGTATCGCCCTCCGGGATTTTGTACATCGCCGATGAAAGTAGCGGTGAAATTTACCGGATTGACGTTATCGTGGAGTAAATGCCGGGAATTCACTTTGGTTAGGCGTAAAGAGTAAATAGAGTCAGGCTCGCCAATTATCGTTGGGGGACAAGTGTAAGGGGATGGGATTGTGCCCGCCGTGAGTTTGGATGTTTTTTGCTTGAGCCTCTAATCCTGTTCCAAGCGCCCCTCACGGTATTGACGCACAAGCGTGTCAATCTTCGTCTACGCCTTCACCTCTATTTGGCCCGCACTATAAGAGCATATACTCTCAAACACGCATTGGGTACCGGCTAAACAGCTCACGGTTTACGTTTACCCCCAACGCTAGTTGGTGGGCTTTACGAAATCTTGTTCCCAACGCCGCTCTCGTCGCTGACGCAAAAGCGACTTTCACCCTTCAACTTTTACCGAAATAATGCACAAAAGTCACAGTAAAAACCACAAAAGACGCGGCGACTGCTCACAAATCGGTTCTGACCAAAAAATGAACCTCCCAACTGTGCGCACCCTTCTGTTTATTCTTCTCAAATAATCGTATTTTTGCACCTCTGAAAACCGCAAGGACATTTTGGTGTTACGCACTTGAAGAAAACTTTGCGGAAAAAATAACAGATTATGAAACAACCCGATATATATAAACCCGAGAATAATGTGAGAATTGTAACGGCCGCCAGCTTGTTTGACGGTCATGATGCAGCTATAAATGTGATGCGCCGCATTATTCAGAGCACGGGTTGCGAGGTGATTCACTTGGGGCATGACCGCAGTGTGGATGAGGTGGTGAATTGCGCTATTCAGGAAGATGCCCAAGCCATTGCCATGACGAGTTATCAAGGCGGACACATCGAGTATTTTAAATACATGTACGATTTGCTCAAAGAACGCGGTGCAGACCATGTGAAAATTTT
>CAJXMT010000084.1 GCA_913056155.1 uncultured Cryomorphaceae bacterium | reverse complement strand
CCGTCCCGTTACACGCCGGGGACTCCACCGATTAATCGTATGCCGCGTCTTACCCCGGTTGTTCGCATGGGGGCGGCGCGGGGCTGCGCGCCCTTTTTGCTGGACGCCTTCTCCCAGGCGGGTTGGGAGGTCACGGTCTGCCTTTTGCTTTTGCCTCCGGTGATCTGGGCGGACGCGATCGTCATCCTCATTGCTGGCAGCTCCCACGCCGGCGCGCCCCGTACGGCCTCGGCGGACTTCAGCTCGTCAGTGGTCATGGCAGTGGATCAATGGGTGCCGGACCTGCTGTTCTTTGACGGCGTGGATTGGGATCGCTTGCAGTTTGAGACATCGTCGTCCGTGGGGGGTTGGCGGAAGCTCCCGACTGGGGTCGGTTCGGCTTACTGGAGTCATCGCCAGCCTCAGCTCTGTACCTTCCACGCGGCCTATAACTTGAGAGCCCGTTTGTTGTACATCTACAACCTCAGTGCGCAATCCGGAATATCCGGTGGCCAAGGAGCCCGATAAACTCAAAGTGGGCATAAATCCGCCGCGAGCCAATTGTATTTCCTTTTCAGCACTTTGTAATTCGAATTCCCGTTGTTTGATTCCCGGGAAATTGTCTATAGATTCAGTAATAATAGCTCCTCTGTCCCCGGGAAGGGTGAGTTGATCGGTTTCAAAATTATCGGGTTCACTAATTTTAAAGGCAGCATCGGCGGGCAGCAAAAGCAGTTGTTTCAGCTGCAGTTGTGCCAACATTAAATCGTTTTCACGATCTACAATATTGAGCTCTTCTTGAGCGAGTTGAGACTCTACGTTGAGTAATTCACCCTCGGGAATATTACCGGCTTTGAGTAATTTTTTGCTTTGCATTACTTGTTTTTGAGTGGCCTCTTTTTGTGAGTTGGCAGCTTTGAGTTGTTCTTTGTTGAACAGCACATCCAGATAGGCGCTTGTTACTTGCAGTACGATGTCAAACTCCGCGGCTTTTATACCGTATTTCCCGGCCAATAAATCAAGTTCACTTTTTTTGACGTCGTTGAGATTACGCATACCGTTGAACAAAACCCAATTGGCGCCCAATCTGAAGTTGTTGGATCTCACTAAGTCTGTTGCAAAGGTGTTGGTGTAGGGATCAATCGTTTGGCCATAGTTGTATATATGAGTGGCGTTGCCGTTTAGGTTAGGGAGTAAATTGCCGTAACTTTGAAGCTGACTTTGTTCATTAAATTGGTTGTTTAACCGGCTTTGTTTAACAGCTAAGTTTTCTTCAAGGGCATAATCCACACATTCTTTCAAAGTCCAAATCTTGTCGGCAGGCAGCTTTTCCGTTTGCGCGCGATAAGCGGTTTCGAAAATGAATGTTACCAAGATAAAGACTACAACTTTTTTCATACACAGTATTTTGCGCAAAATTACAAGTGAAAACGGTTTATTAGCGTGTAATTTGATTAATTTCAAAAACAACGTGTTGGTTGGTCAATAAGCATGATGGGGGGTGTTTTTGGGGATTTGAGGTCCGGCTCAAATCATTGTGTAGTACCGCAAATCGACATGTTTTTGGGGAAGCATGTTGATAATTTCTATAGGCAGATGCGATTATCTGATCGATTCATAATTCAACTCATTTCCTGTCTTATACTTTGTATCTATCGCTGCGTAGTTGTGCAGCAATTCGTGAATTGCGGTGGTTGCACTATTACTGCCAATATTTGTACTTTCAGCGGTTTTACGGTCTTCATTTCTCCGGTATTTTGAGTTTGAGAAGGTGTTTGGCATTTCCACGAAGTGTTGAGCGTATTGCGATTTGCCGGCGTTAAAGTGAGGTACATATGAATTGCCAACAGTCCTTTTGCGGTTTGTTTTTGGCTAAAGGCCATGTCGGCAACTTGCAAGTGCACACGATCGTAAACGGGATTTATTTTAATGGTTTTTTGAAAAACCTCCCAAGCGAGGTCGTATTTTTCATCAAGCTTTAAGGAACCACCGTAGTTGTACCACAATGAATAATTGAGCGGAAATTCCTTGAGCAACTGCCTGTACATATTTTGAGCTTCATCGTACATTTCCATTTGATCCAAGGCGGTGCCGTAACTCAAATAAAACGCTGCGGGTAGTTTATGCCTGAAGTCCCCATATTCGTCACCCAGCTCTTTTACTTGTTCATAACTCTCCAAAATGGCATAAACACTCATTTTTTCGGGCAGGGCATAGGAAAAGAAATTGGTGTCGGCTTCATGCACTTTTTCATATTCTGTAAGGGCTTGTTCGTGTTCTCCGGTTTGGTTGTATTTATATCCTTTAACAATACCTTCCCGAGAGTCTTCGTAATGTACTTTTATTTGTGCTTGAACGCCGGCTCCGGATAAAATACCACATACCTGTGCTGCAGATAAGGAGAGGATTCTGAAACAGTCATAAGTGAAGGAAATGAAGGTTTATTTTGAATGAGAACGTTGTTAGTAAAACGCAATTTTAATACACATTATTCTATAAAACTCAATAAAAGACTAAAAGAACGGTGATTTTAAGCTTGTTGATTGAAAATAAGCAGTATTCTGTTTTATGCGGCTATTTTTGGTCAGAACCCGAAAAAACCGTTGCGCGTCTCGGCTTGAGTGCATCGCGCAGTGTGAGCATGTGGGATTCGGGCACAACGATATAGGCCGAAAAGGCTTCCGATGCTCTTTGTTCAACGCCTGAAACTTCAAACGGAATTTTTTCGCGGTCGGCAAATTCGTCTAAATGGATTTTGTGATGTTCTGCGGTTTTTTGCGAGGCGGGACCGTGAAAATCCCAATACAGCTTGATTTGTCTTTCCATGGTGCAAAGTTAAATGAAAAAATAGCGGGAGGGAAGCACAGGATTCCGTGCTTGGGTGGTCTTGAAAATAAAAAATTCAAATACATTTGCGTTCAATCACGAAAATCAGCTTCAGCTTTTTGGCAAAGGAATGGGGCTCTGACCGAGAAAAACCAAATACGATGAAAAAAATTGCATGGGGATTATTATGCGCCGGGAGTCTTTTAACTGCCTGTGATTCCACTACAAAAGAAGAAAAAGAGGTAATGACAGAAATTCAAAATCCGTTTTACAACAACTACAATACGCCCTTTGAGGTGCCGCCTTTTGATGAAATCAAAAACGAACATTTTAAACCGGCCATTTTAAAAGGAATTGAGCAACAACGTGAAGAGGTGACGCAAATTGCGAGTGAAACGCGCCGGCCTACTTTTGAAAATACCATTGAAGCGCTGGAGCTTTCGGGTGATTTGCTCAACCGCGTTACTACCGTTTTTTACAACTTAAACAGTGCGCGCACCGATGAAGAAATTCAAAAACTCTCTAAAGAATTAGCCCCTGAAATATCGGCGCACGACGATTTTATTTACCTCAACAGCGCTTTGTACAAGCGTGTAAAGGCGGTTTATGCCGAAAAAGACGAGTTGGATTTAACTGAGGAACAACAGAAGTTGTTAGAGAAAACGCACAAAAACTTTGTGCGTAAAGGAGCCGACTTAGGTACGGATGATAAAGAAAGACTCAAAGAAATCAACAGCAAATTGAGTGTGTTGAATTTGGAATTCGGCCAAAACGTACTGGCTGAAACCAATAATTACAAATTGGTGATAGACGATGAAAAGGATTTAAGCGGACTGTCGCAAAATTTAATTAATGCCGCCGCAGCTAATGCCGAGGCTGCCGGACACGAAGGTAAATGGGTATTTACTTTACACAATCCAAGTTTACTTCCCTTTTTGAGTTATGCCGATAATCGCGAGTTGCGCAAAGAAATATGGGAAGCTTATCGCAAACGCGGCTATACGGATAACGAATATGATAACCGACCCATCATTAAAGAAATAACTGCGTTGCGCGCCGAAAAGGCTCAACTTTTAGGTTACGACCACCATGCCGATTATGTTTTGGAAAAGCGTATGGCCGGTGAAATTGAACGCGTATATGATTTGCTTGATGAAATTTGGAAACCGGCAGTTGCACGTGCCGAGGTAGAAGCCGGCGATATACAAAAAATGATAGAGGAGGAGGGGCATGACTTTGAACTTCAGCCTTATGATTGGCGCTACTATACCGAAAAAATAAGAGCGTCGCGTTTTGACTTTGATGAAAGCGAAGTAAAACCCTACTTTAGTTTGGGCTCCGTGCGCGAAGGCATATTTTCCGTAACGCAAAAGCTGTGGGGATTGAGTTACAAAAAAATTGAAGATATTCCCGTTTACCATCCTGATGTTACGGCTTATGAAGTTTTTGATAAGGATGAAACGCACTTAGGCGTGTTGTATATGGATTTTCACCCGCGCAGCTCAAAACGTGGCGGTGCTTGGATGACCTCGTACCGCACACAAACAACAGAAGCAGGCAAGCGCAAAGCGCCGGTAATTTCTATCGTGTGCAACTTTTCCAAGCCGGGTAAAAACAAACCCGCCCTACTTACTTTTGATGAAGTAACCACCTTTTTTCACGAGTTTGGTCACGCATTGCACGGCTTACTTTCTGATGTTACTTACCAAAGTTTGGCAGGCACCAATGTGCCCACAGATTTTGTGGAGTTGCCTTCTCAAGTTTTGGAAAATTGGGCAGCCGATCCGGAAGTGATGAAAATGTACGCCTTTCACTACAAAACCGGAGAGGTGATTCCCGATGAACTCATCAATAAATTACAGGAAGGAGCTACTTTTAACCAAGGCTTTGCAACGGTTGAGTATTTAGCCGCATCCATGTTGGATTTAGATTACCATAGTCAAACAAAGGCGTTGGGCAAAACCGTTGAAGAATTTGAACGCGAAAGCATGAAAAAAATTGGTTTGCCCGATCAAATTATACCGCGCTACCGCAGCACCTACTTCAATCACATTTTTGCCGGCGGTTACTCGGCAGGCTATTACAGTTACATTTGGAGCGGTGTTTTGGATTCTGATGCCTTTGCCGCTTTTAAAGAAACCGAATTATTTAATCCCGAGTTAGCTCAAAAATTCCGCAAAAACATACTCGAACGTGGCGGCACGCGCGAAGCCATGGATATGTATGTGGCTTTTCGCGGATCAGAGCCCGATATCAAGCCGCTGTTGCGCAAACGCGGTTTACTGGAAAAGCCCGCCAAATTGAAAGACCGGGAGTTGAAATAATGCAATCATCATCCTTTTGGTCAGAACCGAACCCACGCCGGAGCACCTTATTTTCGAGTGTTGAGACGCTGAGCCGTTAAAACGCTGATTTGTTTATTGGTTTAGAACAGCTGAGAGGGTTTAGCATGGTTTATGAATACTTCTTTCTCGGGGATTTCCTTCGGTCAGGAGTAAAGGGTAAAGAGTAAAGTGTGAGGCGTAAACCGTAAACTGTGAGCCCCACCAACTGACGTTGGGGGCAAGCGTAAACCGTGGGATTGTGCCCGCCGCGCAGGGGGATGCTTTTTGCTTGAGCCGCAAATCTTAATTCTAACGCCGCTAATGTGATTGACGCACAAAGCGAATCAACCTCGACCTTGTGACTGAAGGGAATCCCGAGCCTTCGGGAACCTCGACCTACGGTGGGCACTTGAGTTCGAGCAAAAACCACAAACCACTCGGCGACCCGCTACTATTCGCTTTACTCTTTACGCCTTACCCTTTACGAAATCGTCCGATGACCACGAAACGACCATGCCCCATGCTCCAAGCCCCATGCAACGCGCGCAGCGTGTTCCAATCGCCGCTCCCTCCACTAACGCATAAGTGACCTTCACCTTTGAGCTTTCACCAACCTCAACTCCGCCCACACTTCCTATTCCAAAAACTTAATCCCCACTTCAACTTTTATGAAACAAATTACAAAAACGAGTGAAAACAAAACTTTATTCTGTGTATATACATGTAAATTATTAAAAAATAGTTTATATCTTTATTGTGAATTAAAAAATAAAATAAATGATAAACCCGAATTAACCCTGCAAACAGCGGGGAGTTAACAAAAAATTTTTACTTATGAAAAGAAAAACAGTAAATCAAAATCAAGCGGAATTTTCCCCGCAATATGCTCATCAAGGTTTAGTGATCGGAGTTGAAAAAGTTAAAGAATCACAAATTCCACAAAGAAAGGTAGGGCGTAAGTTTGCCTATAAGTTAAAATCGCTCATTGTCGTTGCGCTTCTCTTATTCTGTTATGTGCCCGCTGAAAGCTTTAGTCAGGCAAATGATATAGTTAATGGCATTACTACGCTCAGTGGAGATTTGTATGATGCAAGGCATGTGAAACCTGTGAACCCTTTGGGCACAGACGGCTATTACATAACTGGATTTTTACGCAATTCTCCCCAAGCATTTGTTGCCAGAGTAGATGAGCATGGAAACCCTTTTTGGATCAATAAAATGGGTGCCGTAGATGTGAAACGTATTTCAATGAATGTAGATAACCTCGGTAATGTTTGGTCATCAGTAGCCATAGACGGTCAAATCCACATTTTTTGTATGGATTTAGCGGGGAATAACACAGGCTCTTTCCCCACGACTATTACCAATCCCGGAAACGAGGCAGTTCCCGCAGCGTTGAAGCCTGTGGGTACAAGTGGCCAAGAAATGGGGGTTTTGAGTATAAACAGTGATGAGGAGTATATATATTTCTGCCGCGCTGATTTAACTATGGGAGTTGCTTATAACCACAGGTATCGAGCTGTAGGATTAAATAAGCAAGGAGGACTGCCGGATGCAAATACCGCATCTTTCGTGCATAAAGATAATGGCGGAGGTTCTGATATCATGATAGTTTACGGCACTGAACGGGGGTTGACTTCTGTTTGTAATTTTGAAATTGATGAAGGATCGGGAATTTTGACATCTTCAATACGCTTTAATTTGGTTTATAATCAATTTGGAGAGCCAAATGAGGTAAATGTCCATGATATCTTTGAAATTCCTTCAACGAGTGGAGTGGGCACGGATTTTTTAGTGGCCTATGCCCATGGTTTTCGACCTTTTATAGGTAAATTAAATTTTGGTGGAGTGATGGATTGGTCGTTTGAATTTGACGGAAACTATCCTCATGAAAACAACCACTTGGTTCATATTCAGGAAGGGAATACGCGTGAGTATAATGTGATGGGACTCTCTTTTGAAGATGATTTGTTTTCAGACCCCGGGCACATATTTATGGTAGAGTTTGACCTACATCCAATAACTTCATTCATAGATAACCAAAGGGTTACGGAAATAGATAACACCACTATTCCCATGCCGGGATTGAGCAGATTTCCTGCCTCTTTTGCAAAAAATGCAGGTGATTTTCCTGTACTGGCTTCCAATACGGTAGCTCCGTCTCAAGGTGTTCCTTTTTATGCGTTAAACGCAACAAATAATTTAACCACATGTGTTATAAGTCAGGGAGTTCCGGATTTATTTGATACCGACTTAGATTTTTTTACCGATCCCACAAATGAAACACCCATTGGAATTGGTTTACCTGTTCACACCCCTTCAACAGATTTACCAATTGCAGAATTTTTGTGCAATGATCCCTGCCCCGGAGCTGATTTAGAAATTGAATACGAAGGTTGCTTCATTACCAACCCCTCTATTACTTTAGATGCGGTAGCGAATTTCGCGCCTACCAATTACCTATGGCTGCCCGACGGTCAAACAACACAAGACATCACTGTTACCACACCGGGTACCTACACCGTATTTGCTTTTAACGCTGTAACGGGTTGTGCCGATCAAGCAACCATCACCGTTGATGATGACGGATTAGCGGGCTGGCAGCAGCACAGTGAAGCGCAAACCGGCGGTTGGGTTGAAGCCAATGATGTAGAAAAAGATCCCGCAGGCAATATCTACACCATAGGTACATTTTTTGGTGATGTAAATTTTGTGGTCAATGCAAGCATGGGAAATACCACACCTGATATTTCAACAGGCAGCGCAACACATACCGGCATGTACATTACCAAATACACCCAATGCGGCGTGTTGGAGTGGGTGGCTTATAGTGAGGTGACGGGAAATAATGATAATATTCGAGGAGTGGATATTGAGTACCGTGATGATGAACTTCATTTGCTTTTGAATTATGATGTAAATGTAAATTTAGCAGAGTTACGTGTTGAAGACGCTCAAGGAAATTCCTTGATACCCCCCGGTCCGGTGATTACTATAGGTGCACCTGCGGTGTCTAGCTATTCCATCGGCAGCATTGAAGAATTACCCAACGGAGATGTGAATGTTGTTAATCCAATTGAGGAAATTGTGAATATAATCATTGGTGGCACCGATGAACTAACCTCATTGGAATATATAGGAGGTAATTATTACATTGCCGGTCGCGAGAATGGAAGTGCTTATATTGCAGAATTGGATTATGATATTATTTTGGCACATTACGACCCTGTCGCAGGTAATCAAATAAACGGCCCCGGCGGAACCAATGAAATCATCAATGATATAGAGTATTATGACGTATTGGGCAATCAAAAAATTTATGTCACCGGGAAATATGATAACCCGGCAGGATTGTTTGGTACGCTTCCCGGTCCTAACGGTATGTATGATGCCTTTGTGGGTGCGTTGAGAATTAATGATTTACCTGATGGTTTTGTTATTGGCGGTAACAATATTGTTGACGCTCCGGAGTCGGGAATTTTAGCGGAGGGTATAGAAGTCGATTATCTTGAGAATACTGTTACAGGCTTTTATGATGTTATGATTTCAGGCGAGTACGCCGGTGACTTATCCAATCCCAATTGGAATATAGCGGTTAATACAGGCGTAACGAATGCCTTTGTCTCCTATTTGGAGGATGTTTCCATATCCTTGGATTGTCAATGGGTATTTACTTTTGATGATGACCCGGCAAACGGACTTTTGGAAGCGAGAGCTACTTCAGTGATTTTTGATGAAACAACCGATCGTATCTATGCTGCCGGTGAAGGTGATGCTGATTTACTCATCGAGCTTGGAGGGGGGGTAAGTTTAAACATGAACCAAGGTTCACAAAATATGTGGGTTGCAGAAATTCAATTCCCTTCCGGTGGCGGCTTATGGATGAGTGAAGGCGACGGAGGCTTTAACTTTGTTCGAGGTATAGCCGCTCATGATGATCAGGCTTTTGTGGGCGGGTATTCCCCAACCAACGTTATCTTGAGCCCTACTCCGGGCGGTTGGCCTATATCTTCTACTATTCCTTTAGGTGCCGGCGGCGGTAATGATATGTTTGTGGCTCGTGTTGGAGACTTTCCCGGTTCGGGTTCAGGTCAATTCTTCAAACGCGATCCCTATCAAGAAGATAAAAATCAAGAGAGCTTTTGGTCAGAGCCGGAAAGCCAAAAATGGGAAGCGATCGTAATGCCGAATCCCTCAAGTGGAAACATCACCGTTCAATTGCAAACGGATTACGATGAACCGTGGCAAATAGAAGTGTATAATGCTACCGGTAGTTTGGTTTTGTCCACCGGTGAAATGCAATCCGGAAATGCGGTTTATCAAAACAATTGGTCAAGTCTGTCATCCGGCTTATATTTGTTGAAAATAAGTCAAGGCAGTAAAACCGCAACCAAACGATTAGTAATTCGTTAATTACATAATATTAAAATAAAACCGGAGCAGCAAAAGCTGCCCGGTTTATTTACACGCAAAGTTCCGTTTAAAATGTTCAGTCTAAAATCACTCAAAGCTGCATATCTTTTGATTTTGTTGTCTGTTTACTTTGATTTTGGACAGGCTCAAACGCATGGCGGAAGAGCAAATTGGTGGTATTTTGGAATTGCCGTTACTCCTGGTACAGGGGTCAATAATGGTATTTTAATGAATTTCAATAATTTAAATCCCGGTCCGGCGACTTCAACTGTTGTTGTTCCGGGTTCTATTTCTGTACCTTACTCTATATCAGATAAAAATGGGAACCTATTGTTTTATGGAAACGGAGATTCCGTTTTTACCGCAACGGGGCAAACAATGCCCAATGGCGTTTTTGGAAACGGTACTTTTCCTTCTAACGGATTTTCTTTTCCTTCGGGGGTAGTTATTCCTCAGCCATGTCATCCGGAACGGTATTATGTGTTTTATCCTGAAATGAATTCAAATGGTTTTAATATGCTTTATTCTGTGGTGGATATGACCTTAAACAACGGTGCCGGGGATGTGGATACGAATTACAAAAACGTAAAGATCAATCAGTGGGGTGATGCTTTTAGTGTGGTAACGGCTACGCGCCATGCCAATAACCGGGATTATTGGGTGGTATTGCGTTCGCTTTCCGGCAATGATTGGTATGCTTACCTGTTAACTCCCAACGGTTTAAGTACAGTTCCTGTGGTGAGTTCTATTGGGTTGTCAACGTTCTTTTCAGTTTTTCAAACGCAAGGGCAATTTAAGTTTTCTCCCTCAGGTAATAAATTAGCTTTTGCGAATAATCGACGCTTTCCCAATAATCCATGTGCATATATTAACAATGCTCAACCCTCATGTGTAGATTCCTTCGCGATTGAGCTTTTTGATTTTGATAGGAGCACAGGTCAGCTTAATAACGACATTCAAATTTATCAGGATACCGCTAATTTTTATCATTTTTCTATACATGGCTCTCAACAACTACCAACTTGGCGAAGGGGGTACTTTGTTTCTTTGGAATTTTCACTTAATGAAAATTTGTTGTATCTAAGCACAGGGGGATTGAACAACAATAGAACACCTTTTGTTCAATACGAAATATCTTCCGGTAATGCACAAATTATAACGGGTTCGTATTATTCGGTTTCGGGAATTTTCGTAACTTCTCTGCAATTGGGTCCTGATGGAAAGTTATATTTTACGGGGAGAAATCCTCCTTCGAGCCGAATAGATTTAATGAGAATTAACAATCCTAATATCTTCGGATCGTTAAGCAATCCTAATCCAACAATTTTAAACGGAACCATATTGAATCCTATTGGGGGAATTATTAACTACGGCTTCCCCTCCCCCTTATCCGACCAACTCATCGTCCGTACTGCTGCTTCCCAACCCACCGCCATCTGCGCCCAAGACACCTTCAACCTCACCCTCAACGATACCAACTTTGTGGACAGCGTGCTGTGGCAATTGCCCAATGAACCACCAAAATGGGCGCATTCACCGGGATTTGGCGTGCCGCATGCTTTTGCGCAAGAGGGACTTTATCCTGTAACGGGCGTGGTGTACTCCGGCTGTGAATTCGACACCATCTTCGATACCCTCCGCGTGCACCCGCAGCCCAATGCGCATTTAGGCCCGGATACGCTTTTATGCGAGGGCGATACCTTTGCCATGAACTTTCAAGACACCACCTTTTCTTACCTGTGGAACACCGGCGATACCACTCCGGGAATCGAGATTTTCCTGCCGGATACGTACAGCGTTACC
>CAJXMT010000083.1 GCA_913056155.1 uncultured Cryomorphaceae bacterium | reverse complement strand
GAGATTGTTGAAAGAGTGCTGCGGTAACCACAAACTTAAAGTTATTTTAGAAACCGGTGAGTTTGATTCCATGCCGCTGCTCAAAAAAACGGGAATGGCTGTTTTACGCGGCGGTGCTGATTTTCTAAAAACTTCAACCGGTAAAATTCCGGAGGGAGCCACTTTAAGAAAATCTGCCGTGCTGATGCTTTGCTTGAAAGAGTTTTATAAGGAAACGGGAGTTAAGCGAGGCGTCAAAATATCAGGAGGCGTAAAAACATGTAAAGCAGCAGCTCAAAACATAGCATTGGTGAAAGCTGTTATGAGAAAAGAATTCGTCAATTCCGAGTATTTTCGAATAGGTGCAGGAAGTTTTACTCCCGTTTTATTGAATGCGCTAAATAGTGTGAAGAACCACCCTTGGGATTAAATGAATTCGTGCTACTTTTGCCACGCAAATAAGAATACGTTGAACGCCACACAAACGACATCATTGAGTTTTTTTGAAGGAATTACCGCGAGCCTGCGCAATTATGCCGCATTGGTGAAAGTGCGTTTGACACTTTTGGTTGTTTTCTCGGCAGTTGCGGGTTATTTTATAGCTGCTCCTTCGTTTGACATAATCAAATTCTTGGCGGTGGTGTTTGGCGGTTTTATGGTTACGGGAGCTTCCAATACGCTCAACCAAATATTGGAAAAAGACAGTGATAAGTTAATGGTCAGAACCCAAAACAGGCCGTTACCCGCCAATAATATGAGTTTGTGGGAAGCCATGATTTTTGGTTTGATTATGGCTTTTGCCGGCATTACGATTTTGTGGTTCTTTTTGAATCCACTCAGCGGTTTATTGGGCACGATGGCTCTGGTGATGTACGCGGGCATTTACACCCCCATGAAAAAAGCAAGTTCCTGGGCTGTGTTTGTGGGCGCTTTCCCGGGGGCTATACCTCCGATGCTCGGCTATGTTGCAGAAACGGGTCAATTTGGTTTATATCCGGGATTGTTGTTTGCCATTCAGTTCATTTGGCAATTCCCTCACTTTTGGGCAATCGCTTGGGTTTCACACGGTGAATACAAAAAAGCAGGAATGCACTTGCTTCCTTCAGCCGGCGGGAAAGATAAATCCTCAGCTTTTCAAATGTTGGTTTATTCACTTTTCCTTTTGCCCCTGGGTTTAACGCCGTTTATATTTGGTATGTCGGGAATTATTTCGGCAGTAATTATTACGCTTTGCGGCATCGGATTTTCTTATTATGCTGCCCAATTGCTCAAAAACCTCAACGATAAAGCGGCACTTAAACTAATGTTTGCTTCATTCGTTTATCTTCCCGTAGTACAAATTGCATTGTGGATAGATAAAATATAGTTATGGCAGATACAGTTAAACAATATACGGAAAGAGAAGAAATCAAACAACGTACGGCCATGCCGCTGCTGTGGATTTCCATGGTGGGAATGGGAATGGCCTTTGCAGGTCTCAGCAGCGCATACATTATAAGGCAAGCCGATACGGATTGGTTGACCTTTGATATGCCTCAACCTTTTTACATTAGTGCATTAATCATTATTGCGAGTCACGGGACTATGATTACGGCACAAAAAGCCGTGAAAAAGAATCAATTGATTACCGTGAAAAATATGGTTGCAGCCTCACTGGTGTTGGGCTTGTTGTTTGTAGGATCTCAATTTTATGCATATTCATATATGGTAGAGCACGGTTTGCACTTGGTGGGCACGAGCATTTCATCTTCCTTCATGTATGTGCTCACCGGCTTCCATTTGGTGCATTTGTTTGCGGGCTTAATTGTATTGAGTGTTACACTTTTTCAAACCTCTCGCAATAAGTATAATGCTGAAAATCATTTAGGTTTATCTTTAGCCGCAACATTCTGGCATTTTTTGGGCGTGCTGTGGATTTATTTAGTATTGTTTTTGGCTTTTATTCGTTAATATTGCACCATAATTTTTTCACCAACAAAAAATAACCAATGTCTGCACAAGCAACAGAAGCTATAGACACAAAAACCCTTTGGGGTGGGGGAACCTCGCCCTTTAAAGTGAGTTACGGAAAAATGATGATGTGGTTTTTCCTCATCTCAGATGCATTAACTTTCGGCGGATTTTTGGCCGCTTTGGGCTTTATGAGGCACTCCCTTGCCGATTCTTGGCCGGTAGCCGAACAAGTGTTTTATCACTTTCCCTTTGTTCCTCATCATGTGCATTTGCCACTTTTATATGTGGCGCTCATGACTTTTATCCTAATTGTTAGTTCGGTGACGATGGTACTTGCTGTTGAGGCCGGCCACAGAATGGATAAAAAAGGCGTTACAAAGTGGTTGGGCTTAACCGTTGTTGGTGGACTCATTTTCTTGGGTTCTCAAGCTTGGGAATGGTCCACATTCATTCACGGCTCTGATTATGGAGCATACAAACTTGAAAACGGTGCTGCTGCGGAGTTACGCGAGGATGGCTCGTTGTCTATTCCGCTCTCTATGCGTGATAAATTTGCCAACTATGAAGATTATGATGCTTCAACAGCAACATTGTCCGGTGCAAGCGCAGAGTTAATTAAAGAGTCCTCAGAACATGTTCACGGTGCCAACCTGACTCGAAATGAATATGGTCATCAACTTTATGCGAATTTCTTTTTCTTTGTTACCGGTTTTCACGGTACACACGTTTTAAGTGGTGTTATCCTCAATCTTATCATATTTGTTAATGTGATCAAAGGAGTTTACCACAAAACGGGACATTACGAAATGGTAGAAAAATCAGGACTATACTGGCACTTTATCGACTTGGTTTGGGTATTTGTTTTTACCTTTTTCTACCTCATCTGATATTTTAAAATCAAAAAGAATTTAGCATAATGGAAAGAGATGATACATACGAGTACTCACTGGATACTCACCACAGTGAAGAAGAAGGCGTAAAAGCTCGTAAGAAAATATGGATGGTGACGCTCATCTTATCAATTGCTACAATTGTTGAGGTGATGTTGGGTGTGTTTTTGCCCAAAACAGCTATCGGTGATTCCGCTGCTTTATGGCAAAGTGTTAAGTTAGCCTATGTAGCTTTAACAATGGTTAAGGCTGGTTACATTGTTTTGATATTTATGCATTTAGGTGATGAGAAAAAAGCTCTGAAATGGATTATTCTTGCACCTTATGCACTTTTTATCATGTATTTGTTGTTCATTTTGCTTATTGAGGCGGCTGCCTAAATAAAAGTGAACAATTCAATCAAGTAATTGCTTTATACGGGAATACATTTTTATGTGATTCCCGTTTTTTTTGTGTTATGAGTAAAAGATACAAACAGGGTCTGGTTTTATTTATGATATTGGTTTTTCCCTCACTACTTTACGTGGTTTTATCGGGGAGTAATCACGACATTGTGGGCTTGCCTTATTACGGACCTAAAAAAGTGGACGCAAACGGAGATACTGTGTATTACGAAACTTCTCATTTAAATGAATTGAAAGTATATCCGCAAGGTAACGCAGTTCGTGACCGGTTAAAGGGTACGGTGAAAATTATTAACTTCATTGATTTTACCCCTGAAAGCTATCGGGTAATGGAGCAAATGCAAAATTTGGCTGAACGTTTTAACGATAAACCGGATGTGGTTTTGATTACCATATTGCAAAATACTCCGAGTGATTCTTTATTGTCAGCCTTGAAGCAGACCTATCATGTTGCTCAAGGTTTATGGATTTTGGCTGAGAGCTCCTCAGACCTCATGGGTGATTTGAAAACGCAAGAGCAAGAAGTCGTAGATGCAACTGCTCAGCATGTAATCACCTTGGTGGATCAAGAAAATAAATTACGCGGGTATTTTGATGGTATTCAATATGTAGATACCAAGGAGATTCGTGAGGCTGTTAAAGCATTGCGTTTTAAAAATTACCGACCCGTAAAATCAAAAAATACAGATGAAAGAGAGTAAGGTTGTTATTTGGGTTATATGGATATTTACCGCGGTGGTATACGCATTGGTTATTACGCTGCATGAAATGCCGGGGGCCGAAATAACTCCGGGGTTTGTACCTTACTTATCGCCGTTAAATGCCACTATAAACGGCAGTTGCTTTTTGTTGCTCGTTGCTTCTTTGGCGGCGGTGAAAAGTGGTCATATAGGGGCCCATAAAAAGTTAAATACAGCCGCTATTATTTTGAGTGTGGTTTTTTTGTTGTCGTACGTGATGAATCATTATTTCTCGGGAGATACTACTTACGGCGGCGAATATAAAGGCTTGTTTTATTTTATATTGATCAGTCACATCCTACTGGCCGCTTTGTCCTTGCCCTTTATTTTATTGGCTTACTATCGCGGTATTACGGGGGCGGTGGCCAAACATAAAAAGCTGGTACGCTTCACGTATCCCGTTTGGTTGTATGTAACTTTCACCGGTGTTTTGGTGTATTTGTTTTTGAAACCTTATTATTGATTTATGAAATCAAAATTCCTTATTCTTTCAGCCGCTTTTTTGCTTTTCTTTTTTTGGTCAGAACCATTCTTCGCTCAATGTTCAATGTGCCGAGCCGTTGTGGAAAGCAACGAATCCAACACGGGAGAAGGCCTCAACAACGGTATTCTTTATTTAATGGGTTTTCCTTACATAATCATGATTACATTGGGCATTATCATATTCAGAAAGGTATATAGGGATAACCGTAAATTTCGAGGTGAACCCGTTTCTTGATCGATTTTATGTATAAAAAAAGCGAGCTGTTTCCAACTCGCTTTCCTTTTGAAATATGCAAGCTTAACTAAAGCGTTTCGGCTAAATTCTCAAACTGTTTGTTTTCCGGATCTAATTTTCTTGCAAGTGCGATAACCTCAGCGGCTTCGGCAACTTCATCATTTTCCTTTAAATATTTCGCATAATGAATAAAACCGGTTTCAAAAGCGGGATATGTAGCTTCGTTAGCTTCAAAACTTCCTGTTTCTGCCATTTTTTGAAACTTTTTTAAAGCGTTTTCAATGTGGTCAAGCCCCACGCGCTTATTTCGCGAAAGCACGTCGGCAATTCCTTTGAAAATTTCCATGGAAGGGTCTTCCTCGTCAATGCGCAAGCCGTAACGCATGTAATAAGCCGCTTTACGGTAATCATCCTGCACAAAGTAGCCGCGAGCCTCAGCTATAGCGAGGGCTTTAAATTCGTCCACGATAATTTGGTTGTCATCAAAAAGGAAAGGCTGTTCTTTATCTTTAAGGCGATCATCTCGCTTTTTAAATTTTGCAGCTAATTTTATAGCATCCTTTATGGCGTCTTCGTATTCTTCAACTTCTCTGAGCTCAGGATCTTCACTAATACGCAGTAAACTCATTGCAGCCCATAAATAAGGCTCGCTTTCGTACTTCGTATTGTCTTTTTCAGTCATTTTATAAGCCTTGTCGTAGCACTTTTCAAAATCACCCATTACGTACAAGTCAAATAATTCTGTTTGTGTTCCGCCTGTGATTTGTGCACCGGCAAAAAGTGTGCTTCCAATCAGTATGGCAGTAATAAAAGTAGATTTAAAAATGTTTTTCGTTTTCATATTGTTCCTGTTTACTTTTTAAAAATTTCAACTCCACGAAATTATAAAACCTTCGTGGAATAGTCATCATTTATCAAATACAATACCGGAAAAAGGGTGAGTTTTGGTTTTTAATAAGCGCATCGGAATTAACAAAATGTTTTTTCGGTGGTTTTGCTTATCATTGCAGCCATATTGAGGATTGGTAAATATGAAAAAAGAAATAGGTAATCATATCACGGTGAGTAAGCAAGAGGGCGAAACGGTGATAAAAATCCACAGTCCGCTCGAAAATTGGCAAGAAGTGAGTCTGTTGGTTTGGCTCGGACTTTGGACGGTGCTCGGCGCAGGTATTTTTTATTACTTGGTGACGGGGAAACTCGGCTCTGACCAAAATATTTTTTTTGTGGTTTATTTGGCCTTTTGGCTTTATTTCGAGTTCCACGGGTTGCGTTCTTTTCTCTATAAAAAGTTTGGGTATGAATTGTTGAAAATCAATAACTCGAAGTTGCTTTACAAAAAGAATTTATGGGGAACGGGTAAAATCAGGCATTACACCCTCAAAAATATTACGCGTTTTAAGCCGGTGGAGCACAATCAAAAATCCTTTTCCGCGGCTTATTCCAAATCTTTTTGGACAGTGGCCAATGAGCGAATTATGTTTGATTATTTGGATACAAAAGGTTTGTTGGGCATGCACTTGAATGACCGCGACACCAATCAACTGTTGCGATTTTTAAACAGTGAGCTTAAACGTAAAGCGTAACGTAATATGCGGGGCTTTCTTCTTGTGCTGGACGGTTTTGAATTTCAACAGTTGTTGCCTTTTTACGCGGCTTTGGTTTTGGCGGGTACTTCTGTTTTTTTATTGCGGTATAAGCCGAAAATAAGACAGGTACCCATTTTTTTTCTCACGGGTTTGTGCACTGCTTATTTCATTGGCACGGCCGATTCTTTTTTGAATATTTGGGATGAGCAATTTCATGCTCTCGTAGCTAAAAACATGATGGATAACCCATTAAAGCCCGTTTTATACGCAGATCCGGTTTTAGATTACGATTTTAAAAGGTGGGATAAAAATCACGTATGGCTGCACAAACAACCGCTGTTTTTATGGCAAATGATGTTGAGTATCGCGCTTTTTGGCGATACCGTTTTTGGGGTGCGTTTTCCTTCAATGATCATGTTTGCATTTTGCGCCGTTTTTACGTATCGTATGGGCACTCTGTTTGTGAATCGGAGGGTGGGCGCAGCGGCCGGCTTGTTTTTTTGTTTTTCTTTTTTCCCGCTTCAGGTTTTGGCCGGTCGCTACGCCACTGATCATAATGATATCGCCTTTTTATTTTATGTAAGTGCTACCTTGTGGACTTGGGCGGAGTATTTGCACTCCGGAAAAAAAATATTTTTATACCTCCTGGCGGTATTTGCTGCGGGTGCTGTGTTGACAAAATGGCTCACCGGCCTTTTGATATACGGTATTTGGACTGTGAGTGAGTTTGTGAAACACCCGATAAAGGCGTTTTTCTATCATAAAGTACCGCTTATTTTAAAAACTTTCGCGGGAACGGCCGTATTGGTAATTCCTTGGCAAGTTTATACACTCATTCGTTTTCCTCGGGAGGCAAAATATGAAATGAGCTTTAACGGTTTGCATTTTTTTGAGGCAGTTGAAGGCCACGGAGGCGATTCAATGTATCACATTGATAAAATGGAGTTGATCTACACTTTGGGCCCTCAGTCCGGTATTATTTTATTGTTGGGTTTTGCGGTACTTTTGGTCAGAGCCGGAAACCGTTCTTACGTCGCCGGGTTGTCCTTTGCCGCAGTGGCTGTTTACGGCTTTTTTACTTTGGCCGCCACAAAAATGCCTTGTTTTACACTGCCCTTGTTCCCGATTGGAATGATATCTCTTTCGGCTTTGATTGTGTGCCCTTTAGAGTTTGTGGCAAGTAAAAAACCGGCATTGCGAAAATTTGTACCTGCTACTGTAATAATTGCCACTCTGTATATAAGTTTCAAAATTTTTAAACACGATGAAGTGCGCCGCAGGCATACAGATTATGAGCATGATTATAATTTTAATTATCCCGCGCAAATGAAGCAAATGGAACTGATAAACGAAGTGAAAAAGCAATTAAACAGCGATCAACCGTATGTGCTGTTTAATACTGATGTGCGCTATGCCGGTTATGTTTCTGTTATGTTTTTCACCTCAATTACCTCATACGGTGAAATGCCGTCGCAAGAAGATTTAAAAAACGTTCAGTCGCAAGGTTACATACCCGTGATTTGCGTTGATTCAGTTCCCGACTTTAAACGGCCCGCGAACGTTCGTATTTTGGAGTATTAATGACTTTTGGTGCTTTTGGGTTGATTTTAAGTTATGTTTTTTGTTGAATGAGAGGGTGCTTTTTCATTTGACGGAGTTTCCTCGGGAGGCAAGAAAAACTCGCGTTTATTCTCTTTAAACCGCACAAAAATAGCTTTGGATATCTTCGTGAGATCAACCAATTTAACCCCTCTCGATTTCATGGCCAATATTAAAGACAGCGCAAAACTCACCAAAAAATTAGCCAAACCTATTACACCCACGCCCACAAAAAGCCAAAGCACGTAAAATATGTTCACAGAGAATCCGGCTCCATATAATCCTAATGCTAAATTCCCCGAGGCAAATGTAATGTGTCGAATATCCAGGGGTAAACCTAAAAAGGCACCTACTGATGCCGTTGAACCCATAAAAACGCCAAACCAAAAGTTGCCCGCTATACCTCCGATGTGTTTTTCGTACAGTTTCCCCAATTTATCGGCGGACTTCCTGCCTAAGGCGAGTTTTAAGGCCGGGTGATTTTTAATACGAGTGGGGAATTTATGATGTACGCTTCGGTTGGCAGCCTGGCCGGCTATCAAACCCGATAAAAATAAAAACACGCCGGCAATCGATGCGTGGAAAAGGGCGGGTGTTGCTAACATATCAATATTCTTAAGGAGTTTATCCGCTTTGTGCTCCGCTGCGTTTATCCCGAAAGCTAAATCAAGCCCCGCCACGATAATCCCGGCCACGGGAAATGCTAAAATCACGTTACCTACAAAAGCAATAAACTGCGAGCGAAACAGCCGGGCAAACAGTCGAGAAAACTCTTCGTATTTTACTTTTTCTTTTGCACTTGATTGAAGCGAGCGAGCTAAAGCGGCGGCTGTCATAGCCGGTTGTTTTGTTGCCAGTGTAAAGTGAAGCAAGTAAATAGCAATGAAGCCCAATGCGTAATTGAGGCTGTACAAAAACCCCTTGCCGAATAAGCTCACATCAGCTTTGCTCAAAAACACTTTTGTGATACACATTAGCCCTACCAATAAGCCTCCGCCGGCCGCACTTTTAAACATTTCGCGGTACTCATCTTTTGAGGTGGTGATGTAATGCTCGCCGCTTTTACCTGTGTGCTGAGTTACTTCAAAAGCCAAAAGTCGCGTAGATTCAGCAATATAATTGCGCACTCGATTTTTACCGCAGTTGAAATAAATCAATTCGCGTATAAATTCTACAGTTTTAAGTTTGGGGTTTTCATCGTCGGCTACCGGTAAAAAGCTCAATACTTTTTTGACTCGCTCAAGTTGTTGGCGAATGATGAGTAATGACTGGTTGATTTTCAAAGTTATGCCATACTTGCCCGAGTTTTTAAGTGCTTTTTCTACAAATTCATCGCATTGTTCAATCAGAACTAAAAGGTGTTTGTACTCTATGTTGTCGGGTTTTAAAACTTCAGTTGAGTTGAGTTCACGATTGATAAAAGCACGCAACTCTTTTTCAAGTGCTAAAAACGGACTTTCAAAATTAGCATATTCAGGAGTGCGATCTAAAATTTCATCCTCAATGGAAAGACCCACAATCCTTTGCAGCAATACATCGCAGGAATAGAGAACATCTTTAAAGACTCCTTCATTTTGCGGTATGATTGATTTAAAGGGTTTAAAATCCAATAAATCAAACAAATCCAATACTTGATCGGCAGGCAAGTTCTTAACCCAAATACCGTCAGTTTTTCGATAAAAGATGTTGGTTAAAACAAAGTCTATGGTATTTTCTTCAGGTTGATAGGGTAGGGCCTTGTAAGAGAGTCTTTTCCAAAGCTCAGCAAAAAAAGAGCCTCGGGAAATAATACCCGGCTCGGTAATACTGCGTCTCAGGTTTTTCCCTTCCAAAACGCGATGTACGTAGTTTTTTAAACCTTCCCTGTGTTTTTCATTGCTTTTCAGTCTTAAAATCAGCTCTTCAAATTCTTGGTTATCCTCCTCGTGTATCGTTTTACCCGTTGGTCTTATGTATTGTACAATATCTGCTAAGGCTCTTAAGTCATCACCGTTGTATCGGGAAATGGTTTCTAAAAGTTCCTTGAGTTTTTTCTTTTTGAAAAGTTGCATTCGGTTCTGACTAAAAAGTAAATATTAGGCGCTCACAAACGGGTTGGATTTTTTCTCTTTACCGATGGTGGTTTCGGGGCCGTGACCGCAATAAACAGTGTAATCATCGGGTAAAGTGTACAATTTCTTTTTGATGCTGGTTGCTAAATCGGTGAAATTTCCCCCCGGCAAATCGGTTCGGCCTACACTGCCGCTAAACAAAACATCGCCGCCTATAACGGTTTTGCTGTTGTGATGAACCGCAATAATATGTCCCGGTGCGTGACCGGGCGTAAAATAAATCTCCAATTGGGTTTCCCCAAACCGTAGTTGATCACCTTCATCAATATAACGGCCGGGCTCGGGCGATTCATTGAACTTCCCAAAGCCATATAGTTGGGCAGATTGCGCAGCCATTTGTAGGGTTGGTAAATCTGCCCGACAGCCCGTGGGAGTTAAGCCGTAGGTTTTGCTCACAAATTGATTGCCGAAAATATGGTCCAAATGAAAATGCGTGTTAAGTAATATTTTGGGTGTCAATTTTTGGGAGGTGATGAAATCGCTTAATTCTTGCTCCTCGCGTGGTTCATAGCACCCGGGATCCACAATAACACACTCGCCCGTTTTATCGTAAAGTACGTAAGTATTTTCTTGAAAACCGTTGAAAGTGAATTTTGTCAGTTGCATATTATTGTAATATAAAATGAAATTTCATGTCGATTTTTTAAAAACAGATTCGACTTAAATTTCTATTTTTGACGTTTTATTTTATCGAATATTTGAGTCGCAAAATTAACACATACAGTTTGTTTTTGGTCAGAACCGCAATTCTTTTGCTCGTTTTGACACCGTTGAGTTTAGGTGCCCAGTTTTATCGCGGTTCACACCAAATTTTTGGTAAAAACCGAATTCAATATGTTGATAAAAACTGGGAACACTACGATTTTGAGAAGTTCAATATTTACTTTTATGACGCGGGGAAGGACTTGGGCGTTTTTGCGGCAAAAACCGCCAAGGAAGGATTGAGAGAGGTAGAAAAAAAATTCGATTACAGGCTCAGAGGGAAAGCCTACATTTTAGTTTTTAGTAATCTCGAGGAGTTTAGAGGAAGCAACATAGGTCTTGGCACGGGGGAGGAGCAGAATATAGGAGGAACCGTATCGGTCAGCGGAAATAAAATTTTTGTGTATTTTGACGGTAATCATGCCCGGTTAGAAAAGCAGGTAAAAGAAGGTTTGGCTCGCATGCTGATGTTTCAAATGGGTTATGGAGAAGACTGGAAAGAGGTCATTAAAAATACAGCGCTGTTGAATATTCCCGAGTGGTACAGTGAGGGAGTTGTTTCTTATGCAGTAAACGGCAATACACCGGAGATTATCAATACCATTCGCGATGTAGTCATGCGCGGGGATTTTGATAACATCAGCCGGTTAGAGAAAAACGAGGCCAAAGCTGCGGGTCACGCCATTTGGAATTACATAGCTCAAATTTACGGTGAAGAGGTAATACCCAATATTGTGTACATGACTAAAATAAGTCGCAATATTGAAAACGGACTTCTGTTTGTTTTGGGAATTTCAATGGACAGGTTGTTAAAAGACGCCGGCGATTATTACAAGAGCAAATACATGATGTACGATCGTGCGGCCACGGTACCCCGCGGTGAAAAACAAGAAATGCGATCGC
>CAJXMT010000082.1 GCA_913056155.1 uncultured Cryomorphaceae bacterium | reverse complement strand
TACAACCGCAAGGTGGATTTGAAACAGGCAATTTTATATATTGAGGAGCAAAAAGAAGCTATTCAGAAGAGGAATTTACGGGAGGCTGAAATTTACGACAAGTAGTGTGCGGATGTATTGTCCGATAACTGCGTTACGCTTGATTTGAAAGCAGTCGTTTACTGGGGTAAACTCCTTGGATTTCAAATCTGCGCAATCTCGGTGTGTTGATTGATAAGCAGGGTTGATACCGAAACGAGGAAGGTGATATGTGTACCGGCGTATAATTGACGATGAACTGCGAATGGTTTGAGGTTCTGACCAAAATAAAAAAATATGAAAGCACTTTTAATGATTTTATGGACTATTGCTGTTGTTTTAATGTCTTACACAGCGCGTGCCCAAATGTTTCCCGAGATCGAGGCGGAGAGCTTAACCGGCAAAACATTACAATTACCCGCAGATTTTAAACCCAATCCGCGATTGGTGGGAATAGCTTTTTCACAAAAAGCACAAGATGCCATGGCGAGTTGGTTTCCGCATGTTTACACGCACTTCATTGATGATACCGGACCTTCTTCCGTAATTTATGATGTGGAAGCTTACATGCTCGTAGTTTTTACCGGTGCTAAAAAAGCCGCGGCTAAAAAAGCTTCTAAAATGATTAAGGATGCCACGCAAAAAGAGTTCTACAATCGGGTTTTACTTCATAAAGGGAGTTTTGACCCCTTTAAGGAGCAGTTGCAGGTGAGTGAAAAAGATGAGTTTTATTTGTTTGTTGTTTCCCCTTTTGGAGATGTAATGGGGTATGTGAAAGGCAGGTACACAAATGCGAAATTTGATGCAATTGACCGCTACTTGGAGTGATAACCGCAATTAAATATGAAGAAAATGAAAACATTGGGAGCTCGTGAAATCATCTCATTCCCGCTTTTGGGTATTGATGAAATTGAAGCTCGCGTGGATACCGGTGCTAAATCGAGCAGTTTACATGCGGAAAAGATTGAAGAAATTGAAAAAAAAGGGGTGAGTTTTGTCGCCTTCGTAGTTCCTGCCGCCGGGAACAGGCGATTTGAAACCGATGAGTTTACCGTGCGGCGCATCAAAAGTTCAAACGGGCAAATTGAAAGGCGGTATGCGGTTCAAATTACGGCGATGCTCTACGGTGAAAAATATAAAACAGATTTTACCCTTGCGTCAAGGCCTACTATGAAATTTCCGGTACTTTTGGGGCGTCGCATCCTCAAAAATAATTTTGTTGTGGATGTAAGTCGGTTTAACTTATCACATAACTACAAAAAATAAAAAGTATCCATGCGTATTGTCGTACTCTCTCGAAACGCCCGTCTCTATTCTACACGCCGACTCATTGAAGCAGCGGAACAACGAGGTCATGAAGCCGTTGTCATTGATCACCTCAAATGCTCGGTAAGCGCCGATGTGGGGAACCCCCAAATTTTTCATAACGGTGATGAAATTACGAATGTTCACGCTGTAATTCCGCGTATAGGATCATCGGTAACAGCTTACGGAACTGCCATTGTTCGGCAATTTGAAATGAAAAAGGTTTTTGCGGCCAATTCCAGTATAGCGATTGTAAGAGCACGGGATAAATTGCGCAGCATTCAAATATTGTCTCGGCACGATGTGGGAATTCCCAAAACTATTTTTGCCAACTATCCCAAAGATGTGGATAACCTCATCAGTATTTTAGGAGGAACGCCCGTAATCATTAAATTACTTGAAGGAACGCAGGGAATAGGTGTTGTACTGGCCGATACGAAAAAGGCAGCCAAAAGTGTGATTGAAGCTTTTCACGGCCTCAAAGCTGATATTATTGTTCAGGAATTTATCAAAGAAGCCGGTGGAGCAGACTTGCGCGCATTTGTGGTTGACGGGAAGGTGGTAGGCGCAATGAAGCGGCAAGGAGCAGAAGGTGAGTTTAGAAGTAATTTACACCGCGGCGGCAGTTCAACGCCTGTAAAGCTATCCCCCGCGGAGCGCAAAGCGGCTTTGTTGGCAGCTAAAGCTATGGGGCTGGCTGTGGCCGGTGTAGATATGTTGCAGAGTGAACGCGGCCCTTTGATTTTAGAAGTGAACAGCTCACCCGGTTTGGAAGGTATTGAAAAAGCCACGGGTAAAGATATAGCCTCAAAAATCATTGCATTTATTGAGAAAAATGCCGATAAGAAAAACAAAGTGGATAAAGTGGGAGCATGATGATTATGCGCAGTTTGTACGTATTGGTTTTTGTTTTTTCCGCTTTTTGGAGCGGCGCTCAGGAAACTGTTGCATACAGTGCGAATTTTGAATTTTACGAAGGCGTTTACCTTTCATTTGAAGATTTTAGAGCGAATAATCCGTTGCCCAAAGAGGGAATTATAAGCACGGTAAATCGAGAGGATCCCGCATTTTACCGCAAGCTTTTCAACACCCGCAGTTTTCGTTATTTTGATGATGCGGGAGTGCCGCGCAACGTCTTTACCGAGGAAGTTTTCGGGGTGTCGTTACGCGGGGAGCCTTTTGTAAAATTTGGAGGTCAGTTTTGTAAAATCATGGTGTTGGGCATGCTTTCCTATTTTGCTCCGGGCGCGGGTGATCCTGAGGTTCAGCCCCGTTTTGCTTATACCGGTGAAGGTCAATCTGCCGTTTTGGGAGGTGATCATTTTAAGCAAATCATCTTTAATTTTGAAACGGGAGAATTTGCAGATCTCACACCCGAAGCTGTTGCGGGTTTTATTGAGGATGCTCCCGGGTTACATCGCGAATTTTTACAACTCAAGCGCAAAGACCAACGCAGAGCTATGTACGCGTTTATACAGCGCTACAACAAAGCCAATCCCATTTATTTTCCCGTACGTGAGTAGTGGTGTTTTTTTGGTCAGAACCAAAATAACAGTAAACAGTTTGGTGACTTAAAAGTATGTTTATAGCATTTTGGACCTTTAGGCTCTGGGCGATAAATTATAATAATTCGAAAGCGGAAGGAGTGTTCAATTTTGACGAGACAATGGAGCGGGATGTAAATTTTGTCCTTTTCGGGACCACGGTAACTAAATTGAATAAAAAAACGCAATTCCAAATCCTTTGAAATTGCGTTTTGCAGTGGTGATCCCGCCAGGACTCGAACCTGGAACCTATTGCTTAGAAGGCAATTGCTCTATCCGGTTGAGCTACGAGACCTTCTTTTGTTTTGGGCGCGCAAAGATATATAAAATCAGTACTAAAAAATAAACCCAAACAGGAAATTCTGCTTGGGTTTACTTCTATGTTGGTGCGTGTTTAACGCTTAGTTTTTAGATAAATAGTCGGCAACTCCATCGTGAGAAGCTTTCATGCCGCCTTTACCTTTTTCCCAATTTGCGGGACACACATCGCCTTTTTCTTCAAAAAATTGTAGCGCATCTACAATACGTAGGGCTTCATTTACATTACGACCTAAAGGCATATCGTTTACCAACTGATGGCGAACCGTGCCTTCTTTGTCGATTAAGAACAAACCGCGGTAGGCAACCATTTCGCCGTCTGTGGCTAATTGGTCGTTTTCATCGTAGTAAAACTCACCGGCTAAAACGTCATA
Organism: uncultured Cryomorphaceae bacterium; assembly: GCA_913056155.1. Lineage (GTDB taxonomy): Bacteria > Bacteroidota > Bacteroidia > Flavobacteriales_G > Salibacteraceae > Salibacter. Next base: position 8,039 of record CAJXMT010000082.1, on the reverse strand, counting down.
ATTGTGTGAGATGGTTTTGTTGGTATCAGCAACTACCGGGTACTTAACGCCCTTGATTCCGCCATCATCTTTTGACATTTGCAACCAACCCCAGTGCGATTGTTCGGTATCTGTTGAAACCGCAACAACTTCAACATCGCGCTTTTTAAACTCGTCCAACTTTTCTTGAAAGGCATGTAATTCCGTGGGACACACAAAAGTGAAATCTTTGGGATAAAAGAACAACAATACATTCTTTTTTCCTTTGTACTGCTCAAGAGAAAAATCTTCTACAATATCTTCACCGTTTACTACGGCAGCCGCCTTAAAATCAGGTGCTTTTTTTCCTACTAATACTGACATAATATATTCGTTTTTAATTGTTTTATTTCAAGTGCAAATGTACGCTGCGGTAAGCGATTTACGGCGTGTTAAGCTTTAATAGTTTCTTATGTGAGTATTACTTTTTCTAATTTTAATTGAGCGCCCCATTCTAAAAAATACTGAAGGCCTATTATAAGGCTGTGCTTGTTTTGCATCACGATTACTTTACACCTCGACTAAAGCGTGTAACCCCGGGTTTTATGCGATTGCTGCGAAAATAAATAAGATGAGTCTCGCCTTTTTGGTGTCTGCATATTTCGATTAAGATATTCTATTGAAGTTTTTCATGTAAATTCCTTGAATACATTGAAGGAATTCATGTAAATTTCTTCAATAGAAGGATTAAAAATCGTGTCGCCCGGTAAACATTTATTGATTTGAGGATTCCTAAAAACGAGTTATATTTTTTTACAGACGAGGATGAGTCTGGGAGAGGAATTCGGGTGAAATTCCCTTAGGTCGTAATTGCCGTAAACGGCAGAAAGGGTCAAACCCGCTTTGTGGAGTAATGCGCTGAGGTCGTCTTTAGAAAAATCAGCCACTTTTTCGAAGTACAATTGATTGACATTGTTTTGCCTGTCATTGACGCGAATAGATTTTACAATGAATCCGTTTTTTACTGTGCGCGAAATATGAAAATCTATTTTGTCGATTGTTTTCTTTTCGGTTAAAACCAAGTTGTTTTTGACATGGTGAACATTGAGGTAGTCCAAGACGAAAGTTCCATCATCGTTGAGCATAGTGCTTACGGATTGCAAGACTTTGAGGTTGTCTTCGAGATTTTCAAAATAACCGAAGCTGGTGAAAAAATTAAAGATGCAGTCAAACCTTTCGTTGAAAGGCAAGCGCATATCGTGAATGTGAAATTTTAAGTTGTGCGATTCGTATTGCCGCGCGTGTTCAATGCTGTTTTTGGAAATATCCAATCCGGTAACATCAAACCCTAAGTGAGCCAGTGTTACGGAGTGCCTGCCTTTTCCGCAAGCTAAATCCAGTACTTTTTTTCCTTGAGGCAGGTTGATCGTTTGAATGAGGTTTTCGATGAAGCCGACAGCTTCAGAGGAGTTTCGGTTCTGATAGAGAATATGATAATAAGGGGTTTCAAACCAGTTTTCAAACCATTCCATTTTGCAAAAGTACGCTTTTGCACCGGGCCTTTATTGAATTTTATTCCACTTTTGATTGTTGCCGGGGGAAATGGATTGCAGTAATTTGACCACTTCTGATTTTTCTTCGCCTTGCCCTTCAGAAAAGATATTTACAATCTCGGTTGATTTGGCGTTGAAAAACATGCGCATATTGATGTTGTTGGGCATGTTGCGATATACTTTTTCGAGGGGTTTAAGAGCTTCTAAAATTGCTTGGCGGCCTTTTTTGGCATCGTTGTGCATAACGTCAAGTCCTTTACGATGATAAAGGTACATGCATTCCCGAAGCGGCTCAAAGCGGGAGTCCAGGTAGTTTGTAATGATCCAGTGGCGATTGGTTTGGTTTTCAAATGCTTTCCAACCGGGAGAGTTGGTAGAGGAGAATTGATTTAAAATATTAAGTGCTTTATTGAGGTAGGCGGCGCCGCCTTTATTGGAAAATGAATCGTAATCCATGCCGATTACGAGGTAGGTATAATAGGCAATAATGGCGGTTAATTCATTTTGGGTGGCTGCTTGATCGCTGTATTGCAATACGTCAAATTTAGAAAAACTGAAGGCTACTTCATCATCTTTGTGGTTGATGAGCGTGGAGTTGTATCCCGACATATAAACCGGGCGACGCGCCTGTATTTGGATGGATCCCGAAAAATTCTCGCCTTGTGCTTCGCTTAAATTGATGAGCAGGCTGAACTCAATGCGCTCCATAGGTTTAAACTTATCCGTGGTCCATTTGCGGTTGTTGACAAACTCACTAATGGACTCTTTCATGTCTTGAAAAAGAGTTCGCTCGGTATTAGTGATGCGCTGTGCGTTAACCTCTACGTTGCAAACTACATCCTGAGCTCGTGTGATCCCTGAAAAGGCGAATAAACTAAGTAAAATGAAGCTGTATTTCATCAACGATATCTTTAGCGGCTTCGGTTTTCGTTTTTAACTCGAATGATTTGCTGTTGTTATGGGTAATAACGGTAATTTGATTGGTATCGTGTTCAAAGCCGGTGTTTTTTCCCGGGGAGTTGAGAACGATTAAATCAAAATTCTTTTTTTTCAATTTTTTGCGGGCATTTTCTACACCGTGTTGTGTTTCCAGTGCAAAACCGGCGTGAATAACACCTTGTTTTTTTAAAGCTCCCAGTTCGCCGGCAATATCCGGATTTTCAATCAGCTTGACTTCAGGGGTGCCGCTTTCTTTTTTCAGTTTTTGTTCGTGCTCCTCGGCGGGGCGATAATCTGAAACAGCTGCGGCAAAAACAGCACCTTGGCATTGCGGGTACACTTTTTGGCAAGCGGCCAGCATTTCGCGCGCACTTTGAACACGAGTAGTTTTGACCTCGGGGTGCCGGGCTTTGGCATTTCCGGGGCCTTGAATCAAATGAACTTGTGCACCGCGTGAAGCCAATTCATCTGCCAACGCAATTCCTGTTTTCCCCGATGAGCGGTTACCCAAAAATCGAACAGGGTCAAGTGCTTCATATGTGGGGCCGGCAGTAATCAAAAAGGTTTTTCCTGCTAAAGTGCGTTTTTGTGAAAAGAAATTTTTGAGGAGATCGACAATTTCATCCGGCTCACGTAAACGCCCTTCCCCTGATAATCCGCTGGCTAATTCGCCGGAGTCGGGATTTATAATATGAACCCCGCGCTCTCGAAGTACTTTTAGGTTGTGCTGTGTAGCGGGGTGTTTGTACATGTCAACGTCCATGGCGGGCGCAACGAAAAGAGGACAGCGCAAGCTGAGAGCTGTGGCCGTTAAAAAGTTGTTGCAGGCTCCTGCGGCTAATTTACTCAACGTATTGGCAGAGCAGGGCGCAAATAATGCAACATCGGCCCATAGAGCCAATTCGATGTGATTGTTCCAAGTGCCTGTACTTTCAGAAGCTATGTAGTTTTGATAAACCGGGTTTTTGGAAAGCGTGGATAAGGTTACCGGGGAAATAAAACCCGTTGCGGCTTTGGTCATGATGACTTTAACTTCGCAGTTGTTTTTAACCAACTCGCGAACTAAGTAAGCGGACTTGTAGGCAGATATGCTGCCTGTAACTCCCAGCAGTATTTTTTTGTTTGCCAACATACCGTGCTGTTAAAAACGCCTTGAAATAAAACACCCGCCCTTTGTGGTTGTACAATACAAACCGGGCGGGTGAAAAAAAATATTTTTACTCTTCTTCGTTATTTTTCAAAGCTTCCTTTGTTGGATTGCGGTAGTAAGTGCCGCCTTCCATAAATTCTTTAAGCGCAAATGCGGTAGGTTTGGGTAAACGCTCATAAAATCGTGAGATTTCAATTTGCTCTCGATTTTCAAAAATCTCCTCTAAATTATCTGATGAGGAAGCAAATTCATCCAGTTTAGAAGTGAGCTCGTCTTTTATTTCCAATCCCATTTGGTTGGCACGTTTGGCTACGATAGACAAAGCTTCGTAAATATTACCCGTTTTTTCACCAATATCGGCAGTATCACGTGAAATTGTAGTTAAGGGTGCATCTCCTTTTTTGTATTCCATATCTATAGATTAATTATTGACAATATTAAATGATTTTTTCAACTCCAGCAGGTCGTCATACATTTTTTCTGCTTTTCCCACATATTTACCTTTGGGATATCGATCTACGTATTTTACGTATGCTTTTGTTGCTTTTTCTGCGCGATCTTCTTGTTTCGACTTCACGCTTTTCATAGCTAATTGATAATGTGCGTTGTAAATGGTGAAGTAAGCCTCCTCAGTGTATTTGGAACCGGGATATTTTTTGAGCAAATTCTCAAAAGTGGTGTAGGCAGCTTTGTAATCTTCCATTTTAAAGTACTGTTTAGCACCCATGTAAAATTTGTATTCCAGCTTTTCCTGCAATTCTTCAATATGCCGTGTGCATGTATCTGCGCGTTTGGATTGCGGGTATTCATTGATGAATAACTGCAATTTATCTATCGCATCATAGGTGGGATCTTGATCTAAACTGTAGTTGGGCGACATTAAGTAGGCGCAATAAGCGCTCATGTAACGACACTCTTGGGCTTTACTTGAACGCGGAAAGGTTTTTACGAATTGCTTGAAACGGTGACTGGCCAATAAGTAGTCCTCCAGTTTGTAATCTGTGTAGGCATATACATAATAGATGTCTTCGGCCTTTGAGGTCCCTCTGTAGTAAGTGACTAATTCCTCCAAAAGCGGATATGCCTTAAAATACTTTCCATTTTCATAGTACTCCATGGCTTTTGCATATTTCCATTCCAAGTCACTTGATTTCAATACTTTGTTATATTCGCTGCAAGCAGAAAGGAAAAGAAAAAGCACAATGAGGAGGGTTCCGAGTTTTCGTGTCAAAAACATTTTGCAAAAGTACATTTAATTTCGGGATTGAAAACCGTTTCTTTTTCTCGGGCTTTCAACCAAAATATTTTGGAGTTTAGACGGTTATCAGCTGCTTTTATTGTGCTTACACTCGACTAATCGCAAAAACGTTGTTGAGGTTCTGACCAAAAACTAAACTTTGGGTAAGCAAATCGTGTTACATTTGTTGAGAAGCGAAATAGTGATACTTTTGCGGCTCAGATTATTATTAACAAGGAAAAACAAAATTGCGTGGATATATTTGATAAGCTGAAAGTGAACAGAGGACCGTTGGGACAATACTCACAAGTGAGTCACGGATATTTTACATTTCCCAAGTTGGAAGGAGAGATTTCAAACCGAATGAAGTTTCGAGATAAAGATGTTTTGGTTTGGAGTTTGAATAATTATTTAGGCTTAGCCAACCATCCTGAAATAAGAAAGGTAGATGCTGAATCTGCCAAAGATTACGGCTTGGGTAATCCAATGGGTGCGCGAATAATGAGCGGTAACACGTCCATGCACGAAAAATTGGAAAGCGAATTAGCAGATTATGTACATAAAGAAGACGCGATTTTGTTGAATTACGGCTACCAAGGTTGTGCCTCATCTATTGATGCACTCTTAGATCGCAACGATGTTGTGGTTTATGATTCGGAGTCGCATGCCTGTATTATGGATGGTATGCGCATGCACCAAGGTAAGCGATTTGTGTTCCCGCATAATGATATAGAGTCACTGAAGGTTCGATTAGAGCGTGCTTCCAAGTTAGTGGAAAAAACGAACGGCGGAATTTTAGTTATTACCGAAGGCGTTTTTGGCATGGCCGGCGACCAAGGAAAAATAAAGGAAATAGTTGAGCTTAAAGAGCAATACGATTTTCGCCTTTTTGTTGACGATGCTCACGGTATTGGCGTAATGGGTGAAACCGGAGCCGGAGCCGGGGAGGCACAAGGCTGCCAAGATGGTATTGATGTTTACTTTGGTACTTTTGCCAAGTCATTTGCCTCGATAGGGGCATTTATTGCCGGAAATGAAGATGTTGTGGATTATTTGCGCTACAATACAAGGTCGCAAATTTTTGCCAAATCACTTCCGTATCCCATAGTAGTGGGAGCGTTAAAACGACTTCAAATGATGCGTGAAGATCCGAGTCATCGCGAAAAACTCTGGGAAATTGCTAACGCACTCCAGTCCGGTTTGCGTGAAAAAGGCTTTAATTTAGGAAGAACTAATTCCCCTGTAACGCCTGTATTTTTGGAGGGCGGTGAGTTTGAGGCGGCCAATATTATTTTTGATTTACGCGAAAATCACGGTATATTTTGTTCAATGGTGATTTACCCCGTTGTTCCCAAGGGGGTGATTATGTTGAGGTTAATACCTACTGCTATGCACGAATTAGATGATGTGAAATATACCATTGAAATTTTTGAAAAGGTGAAGCAAAAACTAAATAATAAAGAATATGCCACCGACAAGGTGATGAAAGTTTAAGTTTTACATGAAACCGGGAATGAATATTGATAAGCTGCTTCTGTTATAAGGGGCGGCTTTTTTTTGGTCAGAACCCGACATAATCCGCCTATGTGATGTACACATAGTGCTTTGATTGATCAAGTATGAAAAGCGATTTAAGTAAACAGGGGTAAAGTTACCCGGAGCGGATGAGAGAAAACAATACGAAAAATACGATAAAATGGATAAACCCGATTGGAAAAAAGTAGAAGGATTTGATTTTGAAGATATCACCTATAAAAAAGCGCACGGTGTAGCACGTATAGCTTTTAACAGGCCTGAGGTTCGCAATGCTTTTCGTCCTAAAACCGTAGCGGAGTTGTTAGAAGCTTTTTACGATGTGCGAGAAGACACTTCTATTGGTGTAGTTTTGTTGAGCGGTGAAGGACCTTCACCTAAAGACGGCGGCTATGCTTTTTGCAGCGGCGGCGACCAGCGCGCACGCGGTGACCAGGGGTATGTTGATGAAAAGGGAACGCACAGGCTCAATATTTTAGAGGTTCAGCGGCTTATAAGGTTCATGCCCAAAGTGGTTATTGCAGTGGTGCCGGGCTGGGCCGTGGGCGGCGGCCACAGTTTGCACGTCGTTTGCGATTTGTCTTTAGCCTCTAAGCAGCATGCTGTATTTAAACAAACCGATGCTGACGTTACCAGCTTTGACGGCGGATACGGCTCGGCTTATTTGGCCAAAATGGTAGGTCAAAAAAGAGCGCGAGAAATATTCTTTTTAGGTCGCAACTATTCCGCACAAGAAGCATTTGATATGGGAATGGTCAATGCCGTGGTGCCGCATGATGATTTAGAAAATACGGCCTATCAATGGGCGTGTGAGATATTGGAAAAGTCACCTACATCTATCAAAATGCTCAAATTTGCCTTTAACGCTACAGATGACGGCATGGTGGGGCAGCAGGTTTTTGCGGGTGAAGCTACCCGGCTCACTTATATGACTGAGGAGGCCAAAGAAGGTCGGCGTGCATTTTTAGAGAAACGCAAACCCGACTTCAGTAAAATAAAGTGGGTTTCGTAGAATCAGAAAAACTTATTTTATTCAATTAAAAGGATTTATTTAAAACTAAAGGGTTAAACCCGAACCTTTGTTGGTGAGCGTGTGCCGCCCTTTTTAAAAGGTTCAAGTGGGAAATAGTATGTTTTTGTAGTTGTCTTATTTGGTTTTTATTTATTATTGCAAAATAAAATTGTACCAATATTCGACAGGTTACTCAAAATGAAAAATCCACTGCCATGAAGAAGTTTTTTATCAACCTTTTAATTGTAACATTTTTTACAGTTTCTACACAAGGTGTTTCTCAGTCCATTTCTACTTCCTCAATCTCCGGGAGTTATTGTCAAAACGATAATATCACAGTGGACTACACAGTTTCGGGGTCTTTTAATACGGGAAATACATTTACAGCTCAGTTATCTGATGAAACAGGAAGTTTTGCCGCGCCTGAAAACATAGGTACTGTTTCAGGCACGTCATCGGGCTCTATCTCTGCACAGTTACCTTCGTTATTGCTTTCGGGGTCTGATTACAGAGTTCGTGTTGTTTCTGACCAGCCTGTGGTAGTGGGTTCTGATAACGGTAATAATATCATCATTTCAGGTGACACCAATAATCCGGCGGGTTTTGGGGATAAAATATGGAATGTATATGCCTATGATGGCAATAACACCAATCAAA
>CAJXMT010000081.1 GCA_913056155.1 uncultured Cryomorphaceae bacterium | reverse complement strand
TATTTTTTTTTCGTGATCGTGAACACCTTTGTTTCGCAATAAAGTAAGTGAGTCGTCTAAAACGTTCATATACTTCAACAAGCCAAAATACTCCTGCTCCACCACTTTCAATGCTTCGCGAGCTCGATCTCTCAACATTTGATTTTTAACGGTATCTACCAACGCCGCGATATCATTGGCAATATCGGCTGCCATTTGCGGGTCGGTATCCAACACATCAACCCGAATGGAGTTGAACTCTGTACGCTTGTATGAAACGCGGTCTTCCCACTTTTTGGAGAGTTTGGTATTGGCAAAATCTTCTTCAGGGTCTATTTCATAGTGTTCCATGAGGTTGTACTTGCCCCAAATGCGCCATTTGATTTCATCAGATTTTAAAATTTGAATCATCGCCTCGGCTTTTTCCTGTTCCCCAAATGCCGAGATATCATTTTTAGCGGCCGCATCCTCAGTCATCACCGCTTTGGAAAGTGAGCTGTTTTCAGCGGGAAAAAAGATGGTTGTGGCCAGGTAGCGCTCTTCCAGCAAAAAGGAAACACCTGCACTTATAACAGCCGCAGCAAAAGTGACAATAATGAGCTGTTTGCGCCACTTAAACATGAAAAACAGCAAGTTGGATGAGTCAAACTCTCGGGTTTCGTTTTGTGATTCGTTCATTCTTTCAACATTTAAGCCGCCAAAAGTAGTCAATTTCAAATTGCCGCTTTAGCGATTTTTCAACAGTTTCAAAAGTGCTTTGATATCAATTAATTTCAAATAAAATACAGCCGTTGCAGTGAGGGCAATCATCATGGTCAGAACCGGAAACGCCGGGAGGTTTAAGGTTCTGACCAAAAAGAAAACAAGGATATTGGCTCCCGCTAAGGCTGAAACAGGTAAGGCAGCGCCCCATTTGAATTGCAACGGATAACTGCTAAAGCTTTTTAAAATTTGGGCGCCGGCTACGCCGCCCTGTGTTGCCAGTGTGGCCCAAGCCGCGCCCAATGCGCCAAAACGCGGAATGAGCAGGTAATTTAAAATCAAGTTAACGGTGAGTCCGCCGGCTGAAAGTATGTTTAAAAAGCGAAGTTCACCGCCCGCCGTGAGCAGCGTACCGTAAACGTAATTAAACGCCACTGCCACAAAAGCCCACATCAAAACGGGGAAAACGGCAGCGGTTTTTGCTGTTTCATTCAAAAAAAGTACGTCTATAATTTCGTGGCTGAAAAAAGTGCCGTAAAGGGCTGCAAAAAAAGCCGGTATCACCAATAAACGTACAGACCAATCTGCAATTTGCCCCACCGGCTCTTTATTGGCCAGCATTTTGGAAAAAACGGGAAGTAACAAACCGGCAAATAAAACGGCGATCATATTTCCCGCCTCATACAACTTGTAACCCTGTGCATAAATACCGGCTTCTGCCGCACCGGCCGGATAGATCTTTTCAATCATGACCGAATCAATTCGCGTGTAAAAAGACATAAGTAACGCAAGCAGCGCATATGGATAACTGTTTTTGAGTACTTCACTCAACAAGGAAAAATTAAAACGAAATTCCAGCGGGATTTTTTTGACCGCTAAAACAACAACACCGTATATAATTGAAACCACATAAGCTACTGTTTGCAAGTAAATAAAAAGATCAATACTGAAGTTATTGTTTAATGCCGGCGCAAATAGAAACACGCTGCACAATGCTATCATCAATACACGATCAAGCACCCCGGCAATACTGTCCCAAACAAACAATTGGAGTCCGCCTAAAGCAGCTCTCAAAAACAACAAGAAAGAAGATAGCATGATGTTGAGAATCACGGGCAGCAGCAATTCTAAAAACCTTGGCGAGTATCCCATGATGTATTGCCCGACAGTAATCATAAAAATACCGTAAAAAACAGCTAAAAACAGCTTGAGAAAGCCTATGGTGACAAATCTGGACTTTAAGAATGATGGATTACTTGATGTTTCGCGGTTGGTGTAATTGTTCAAGCCGGGATCGGTAATAATGAAAAACAGGTAACCGAAATTAAGCAGGGTGAAATACATACCAAAATCATCAACACCTACCCTATTTTGCACAGTGATTTGAATACCCAATATCCACAGCGGCTTCACCACAATATTGAGTATCAATAAAAACGCAAGATTTTTGATGAATTTTTGTTGCATTTCGAAAAATAAAACGGCAAATGTAGTGGAATTCGTACGGCTGCCGTAATTTATGTTTTGGGTAGTTGAAAGGTATTCACACGGTGAGCACTCGTCCGGATCTAAGGAAAACCCGCTATATCACAAGCAATTAATACTATTTTAACGGAAAATACAATTAGAATTGAACTTGAGGTTTGTTTAAGCCGCATAAAACATTACTTTTGGCACTTCAAAATTAATCGACAACCAATTAATATAAATAACATAAGATGAGCGTTTTAGTAAACAAAGACTCCAAAGTAATTGTACAGGGTTTCACGGGAGGCGAGGGAACATTCCACGCCGGTCAAATGATTGAATACGGAACTAATGTTGTGGGCGGTGTTACACCGGGAAAAGGCGGTACTCAACACTTGGAACGTCCTGTTTTCAACACAGTAAGCGATGCCGTGAAAAAAACGGACGCCGATGTTTCCATTATCTTCGTACCTCCCGCTTTTGCCGCAGATGCCATTATGGAAGCTGCCGAAGCCGGTATTAAAGTGATTGTGACCATCACAGAAGGGATTCCCGTAAATGATATGGTAAAGGTGAAAGAATACTTGTCAGATAAAGATTGTACGATGATAGGTCCTAATTGTCCCGGTATCATTACTGCTGATGAAGCCAAAATAGGTATTATGCCCGGTTTTATTTTCAAAAAAGGTACAGTGGGAATCATCTCAAAATCGGGAACTCTTACATACGAAGCGGTAGATCAAACGACAAAAGCCGGTTTGGGACAGTCCACAGCAATCGGTATTGGCGGTGACCCCATAATAGGAACATCTACTTTAGATGCCGTTAAACTATTTATGGCTGACGATGAAACGGAAGGTATAATCATGATTGGCGAAATCGGCGGTCAATTAGAAGTTGAGGCCGCGCGCTGGATTAAAGAAAACGGCACAAAGCCCGTAGTGGGCTTTATAGCAGGAGAAACCGCTCCCGCCGGCAGAACGATGGGTCACGCCGGCGCTATTGTATCAGGTGAGGAAGAGTCGGCTCAAGCCAAGAAAAAAGTGATGCGCGAGTGCGGCATTCACGTTGTGGACTCACCGGCTGAAATCGGCATGAAAATGGCCGAGGTATTGGGTAAAAAGTAATTATGAATGATCAGCGTTGATAAAAACCACCCCCGCTCTGCGGCGGGTGGTTTTTTTATGAAAGGCCAATGAACAGTTAAGCGACTTACAGCTTTACAAACTCATAATTTTCTCAAACATAAAAAACGCCCGATTCTTACTCTAAGAATCGGGCGTTTTGGGTTGATCCTTACGTTATTTCACTCATTACTCGCCTACATTTACTTCCTCTTGTTTAATAGGCTTTCGAAATACAAACCTGTCGTCAAACTCATCCAACACCGCATCATCTCCGGGTTGAATTTTACCGGCCAAAATATCTTTAGATAAGTTGTTGAGTACTTCTTTTTGCAACAGTCGCTTAATGGGCCGCGCCCCGTACTGCGGGTCAAATCCGCGTTGAGCCAGCTTTTCCAATACTTCATCGGTAGCCGTGAGTTTGATATTTTGTTTGGCTACACGGTTCTGAATAAGAGTGAACTGAAGCTTTATGATGTCGATCATATCAGACTGATTTAAAGGTCTGAACATGATTGTTTCGTCAATGCGGTTCAAAAACTCGGGCTTGAGTGTTTGCCTCAAGTTTTCGAGCAGCAACATGCGTGTTTTTTCAATCACTTCCTCTTTATTGTGCTCGCCGTAATCTTGGAATTGGTTCTGAATAATATCTGAACCGATGTTCGACGTCATAATAATTATGGTGTTCTTAAAATTCGCCACGCGCCCTTTGTTATCGGTAAGCCGACCATCATCAAGCACCTGAAGTAATATATTAAACACATCGGGGTGTGCCTTTTCAATTTCATCCAGCAAAATCACGCTGTACGGCTTGCGTCGCACGGCCTCAGTAAGTTGGCCGCCCTCGTCGTAACCCACGTAGCCGGGAGGCGCTCCCACCAATCGGGATACGGCATGGCGCTCCTGATATTCACTCATATCAATGCGCGTCATGTTGTTTTCATTATCGAATAAAAACGATGCCAGCGCTTTGGCCAGCTCGGTTTTTCCCACACCTGTGGTGCCCATGAACAGAAACGAACCAATGGGTTTTTCCTCATCTTGCAATCCGGAGCGCGAGCGGCGCACGGCATCACTCACCGCCTCAATAGCCTCTTCCTGTCCCACTACCCTTTTGTGCAACTCATCCTCGAGGTGCAAGAGTTTTTCGCGTTCGCTTTGCAGCATTTTACTCACGGGTATTCCGCTCCACTTGGAAACCACATCGGCAATATCCTCAGCATCTACTTCCTCTTTAATCAGAGCCGATCCCTTGGATTGCAATTCAGCTACCTTCACCTCAAATTCTTTGAGCTTATTCTCCGTTTCCACCAGCTTGCCGTAACGTATTTCCGCCACTTTTCCCAAATCGCCTTCACGCTCTGCATTTTTGGCTTCCAGCTTGAGTTGTTCAATTTCCTCTTTGGTTTTTTGCAAGCCTTCAATCACCTTGCGCTCACTTTCCCAGCGGGCGCGTAAATCATTGCGCTGATCATTCAACTCGCTGATGTCTCTATTGAGCTTTTCCAGCTTTTGATCGTCTTTTTCACGTTTAATGGCCTCGCGCTCAATTTCGAGCTGACGCAAGCGGCGTTCTACTTCATCCAACTCTGCCGGCATAGAGTTGATTTCCATGCGCATTTTAGCCGATGCTTCATCGATCAAGTCTATCGCCTTATCGGGTAAAAACCGATCGGTAATGTAGCGTTCAGATAATTCAACCGATGCCAAAATTGCCTCGTCTTTAATGCGCACTTTGTGGTGCGTCTCATATTTATCCTTAATGCCGCGCAAAATAGAAACGGCATCCTCTATTGAGGGCTCCTGAACCGTAACCTTTTGAAAGCGGCGCTCCAGTGCCTTATCCTTTTCAAAATGTTTTTGATACTCGGCCAACGTAGTGGCACCCACTGCCCGCAATTCGCCCCGGGCCAGTGCCGGTTTTAAAATATTGGCCGCATCCATAGCGCCTTCACCGCCGCCGGCACCTACCAAGGTGTGAATTTCGTCGATAAACAACACAATATTCCCGTCAGAGCCGGTGACTTCTTTCACCACCGCTTTTAAGCGTTCCTCAAACTCGCCCTTGTACTTGGCACCGGCAACCAAAGCACCCATATCCAAGGAGTACAACTGCTTTGACTTGAGGTTTTCAGGTACATCGCCGTTCACAATGCGGTGGGCAATACCCTCTGCAATAGCCGTTTTTCCCACGCCGGGTTCACCTATTAATATGGGGTTGTTTTTGGTCCGGCGCGACAAAATTTGCAGCACCCTTCTTATTTCTTCATCGCGCCCTATTACAGGATCTAACTTTCCGTTTTTGGCGCGTTCGTTTAAATGTATCGCGTACTTATTGAGTGCGTTATACGTTTCTTCAGCACTATTACTTTTCACTTTTTCTCCTTTTCTTAATTCGTTAATGGCTTTTTTTACTTCGTCTTTTTTTAGTCCGCTATCCTTGAGCAGTCGGCTTATTTGGTCAGTACCCTCAAGCATTGCCAACAAAACAAACTCCAGCGAAACGTATTCATCGCCGTTTTCTTTAGCAAGTTGTGAGGCTTTATTCAGAACCGAACCCGAATCGCGCGAGAGGTAAACATTACCGCCATCAATTTTGGGGAAGGCATCTACCATTTTGTCCACCGCTTGTTTGACTGCATTCTGATTAGCTCCGCATTTATTAAAAATAAACGGAATCACATTTTGATCCTCTTCCAGGGCGGCTTTGAGTAAATGTGCTGTTTCAATAGCTTGCTGCCCTCTTTCTTGAGCCGACTGCTGTGCGCGTTGCACCACTTGTTGACTCTTTATCGTTAAGTTATTCATGTCCATAATTTCTGTTTTTCCATCACCTTTATCAAAACACTCACCGAAAGGAAAATTTCCGATTTCAGCGGTAAAATCGTCATATAACCCTTGTAAACAGTGACTTTTTGGCTGCAAAAAGAGCCGCAGAATGAAAATCCGGCGGTATGTGGTATCGATTCAAATGAAATGGACAAGATAAATGGCCAGGGGAAAAAAGATTATTGTGATTGTATTAGAGAATCACTAATTGGTGTTTGTTGATATAATCTTGAATTATTGCGATTTACGGTGATTTAAAATTAGCTATGCAAGATGAAAAATTAGCCCGACCGAGCCGGTAAAGCATATTTCGTTATTTTAAATCCTCCTAATATTCTTTTGGTGTTACAATTCTTGTTTTATCATAAACCTTCATTGTGAAATCGTTAGTATTACCGGTTATTATAAAATCAGCTTTAGAAATCTCAGCCAACTCTAAAAGTCTGTTGTCCGGTTCATCCTTGATAATTTTCAAGTTTTCTTTTGGTTCATGAGTTTCTGAAATCTCACTCAATCTCGCAATTAAAAAGTCTGCATTCGATTTAAAGTTAGGGTATTTTGAAAACTTCGGACGTCTTAGAACTTCTATATATTCTCTTAAAATGGGGTTTGATAAACAGATTAATACATTTCCTTCAATGCAATGGTCAACAATTAAATAAGGATAATTTTTTTTGTATTAGCGACGAAATAATTACGTTCGTGTCAAGAGTTATTTTTTGCATTTCTATACGCCTTTATTTCGTCGTCAATTTCCTTCATAGTCATCTTTGATAGATTATATTTTTCAGCTAATCTAATACTCCTTTCTAAAGTTTGTTTCGTTATTTTTTTTCCAATGATGTCAACTAATTCGGAAAAAGATAAGGTAGTCTTATCCAGCCCTAATTGACTGAATTCTAAATCAGATATTTGGATGTTTACAGATTTCATATAGGCATTATTTATTTTACTTCAAATTTACTCCTTTTTACGGAACTTTTTGTCTCATTATTCTTAGCGGTTTTTAATTCAATTATTTATCAACTCCACCCTCAAAAAACCTGCAATGAACTATTCAAGTTTTCTTTTCTTAATGCAATGATAACCAATAATCCACAAACGGGCTTTTTTTGCATTGCATTTGACTTATTACATCTATCAAAAATACGCATAACCTTGTGAATCTGCGGAAAAAGGTATTGTGTATCATTCAACGCTCCGGTTGCCGAAACTCCATTTTTTTGGGATTTTGGATAATGTAATTTTTAATTCGCTTGAACTCTTTGTAATTCCTAATGATGTGGTCGTGGTAATTGGTTTAAAAAATGGATTATGGCGATTGTATTAGAGAATCACTAATTGGTGTTTGTTGATATAATCATCATTCTTGGTTTTCATCGCTAATTTAAAAACCCGCCATGAATAATGAAATAGATTTGGATAATCGCACAGGCAAATTGCGGTTGATTTCAAACCCATCAAAAATAAAACCCTACTTACTTGGTAGAGTTTATAGTTTATTCTAAACTTGCAGACTTAAATAAAATACGTTTATGAGCCATATTCAACATCTCAATACAATCATAAAAGCCGCTGTAGATGCGGGAAAAGCGATACTGGAAGTCTATAATACAGATTTTGACGTGAAGACAAAAGACGATCAAACTCCGCTTACGCAAGCAGATTTACGCTCGCATGAGGTAATCAAACAGGCTTTAGATTCAACCGAAATTCCGGTTTTGAGTGAAGAAGGTCGCGCATTGAGTTTTGAGGAGCGCAAATCGTGGGAGAAATTATGGATTGTTGATCCGCTCGACGGTACTAAGGAGTTTGTGAAGAAAAACGGCGAGTTTACGGTGAATATAGCATTAGCTGTTCAAGGCAAACCGGTGATGGGCGTCATTTATATACCCGTGACAGAAACGCTCTATTTTGCTGAAGATTCACTGGGCGCTTATAAAGTGGTGTCTCCCCAAAACTTTGATTACGACAAACTGATGAAGAACGGCGATAAGTTGCCTGCGGTTCTGACCAAAAAGAATTTCACTATGGTGGGCAGTCGCTCGCACATGTCTGCCGAAACGGAAGATTACATGAAGGCGCTTAAGGAACAGCACGGTGAGGTGGATGTGATTTCATGCGGCAGCTCCATCAAGTTGTGTATGGTGGCCGAGGGTAAAGCCGATGTTTACCCGCGCTTTGCCCCCACTATGGAATGGGATACGGCTGCCGGCCACGCCATTTGCAGCGCTGCGGGTTGTGTGGTGCTGAATAACGACACGCAACAAGAGCTGGACTACAATAAAGAGAATTTACTGAATCCTTGGTTTTTAGTGAAACGGTAAATGGATTGGATTACGCCATATATTGTCATTGCCGTAATTGCGTTGCTCATCGGTTTTTTGATTTGGGATCGATATAAGCCTTCTTACGTGTTTTTTACCACGGTGGTGTTTTTCTTGCTCACGGGAATTGCTGATAGCTCACAGGTGATCAACGGTTTTTCGAATTCGAGTATTATCGTGATTTTTTTACTTATTTTACTTACCGTTGTACTCAACAAAACGTACAATTTAATCGCACTGTTGGACACGGTTTTCAGCGGTACGGTGAATCCCAAAAGGTTTATATTAAAAATGAGCGCTGCGGTGGGTGTTTCATCAGGTGTGATGAACAATACGCCAATTGTGGCACTCATGATTCCCTACATTTATCGCTGGAGCAGCAAACGCAGCTACTCCCCTTCAAAATTGTACATTCCACTTTCCTATGCCGCTATTTTGGGCGGTATGCTCACGCCCATTGGTACAAGTACCAACTTGGTACTTTTAGGTCTTATGGAATCGGAAGGTGCGGGAACACTACCCTTCAGTTCTTTCTTTTTGCCCGGTATTGCAGCTCTTTTGGTCGGAACCCTCCTACTCGCAGTTTTGGTTCCGTACCTTTTGCCCATACGTGACGCCGTACTAGACGATTACAAAAAACAGGTGCGCGAGTATATGGCAGAAACCAAATTATCTGAAGGCTCCGATTTAGTGGGAAAATCAATCGCCGAAGCCGAATTGCGCAATTTGGACGGCATTTTTCTCTGTGAGATTCACCGCGATTCCCAAGCCATCAAGCCGGTGAATCCCAATGAGGTTTTGCAAGCGGGGGACAGACTTTATTTTGCCGGGGACACGCGGCGCATACTGGAAATACTCAAAAACTTTGACGGTTTAAGTTGGGCCAAAACCGATGATTTTGAATTGGGCGACGATATTGAAATTGTGGAGGTTGTGATACCCTACAATTCCAATTTAGAAGGTCAAACGCTGAAAAGCTCGGAGTTCAGAGAAAAATACGATGCTGCCGTTGTAGCCATCCACCGCAATGGCGAGCGACTTGATGGCAAATTGGGTGAGCACCGCTTGGCCACCGGCGATATGTTGTTACTCACCGCCGGTCCCGATTTTAATAAGCGGGTTGAAACCAACAGCAACCTCTACACGGTTTCGGTGATTTCAGAAACTACGGAATATTCCCCAAAACAAAAGTGGATATTCGGACTGTCTTTTCTCGCTATTGTAGGCTGCATAATCGCCGGGGTATTTCCGCTGTTTCACGGTCTTACCGCCGCTTTGGCGCTGGCCGTGTTTATGAGATTAATTTCGGGCGAGGCCGTCAAAAAGAATTTGAGCTTGGATTTATTTATCATTCTGGGCAGTGCCCTCACCGTGGGAAATGTATTTATTGAAACAGGTGCCGCTGAAATGATTGCCAAACCGTTTGTCGAGTTCTTGCTGCCCTACGGTAAAATATCAATAATGATCGGTATTTTTTTACTTACCGCCCTGTTCACATCATTTATCACCAATGTGGCTGCAGTAAGTATTTTATTCCCCATTGTTTTTCAAGTGGTGACAGATCTCGAACTCAATCCGGCTCCTTACTATCTCACCTTGGCTTTTGGTGCCTCTGCGGCCTTTTTAACGCCGGTGAGTTATCAAACCAACCTGATGGTGATGGGTCCCGGAAACTATAAATTTAAAGATTTTATGACCGCCGGCGCTCCGGTTTTACTGGTTTACGGCACAGTAGTTATTTTTATGTTGAACCTGTTATACGACCTCAATGGATAGCAAAAAATTACATATCATTCCCCACAATCACGAGCTCAAACGTGAAGATCGGGAAAAGTTACACGGGCACAAAGGCTTTGTACTTTGGTTTACCGGCCTCAGCGGATCGGGAAAAAGTACAATTGCCGGCTTGTTGGAAAAAGAGTTGTACGCCCGCGGCGTTTCCACCTATATTTTAGACGGCGATAATATTCGCACCGGACTCAACTCCGATTTGAATTTCAGTGAAAAGAGCCGAACCGAGAATATCAGACGTATCGGCGAGGTGGCCAATCTTTTTTTAGATGCCGGCGTGGTAGTAATCAGCGCCTTTATTTCTCCTTTCAGAACCGACCGCGAAAAGGTAAAAAACACCGTAGGAGCCGAAAGTTACGTGGAAATCTTTGTAGATTGCCCGCTGGAAGAATGTGAAAAACGGGATGTAAAAGGGTTGTACGCCAAAGCTCGCGCCGGAGAAATTGAAAACTTTACCGGTATCAATTCACCGTTTGAGGAACCCGAAAACCCCGAAATAAGAATTCAAACTCATATACAAAAGCCCGAAGAATGCGTGGCTGAAATTATTAAAGTTATTCAATCAAGAATTAAATCGTAACATTATGCAGCAATACACACTTAAACATTTGAAAGAGTTGGAATCGGAATCCATTTATGTTTTTCGAGAAGTCTTTGCCCAATTTGAAAACCCCGTGATTCTATTCTCGGGCGGTAAAGACTCCATCGTACTCACGCACTTGGCTAAAAAGGCCTTTTACCCGGCTAAAATTCCATTCCCCTTAATGCACATTGATACCGGTCACAATTTCTCCGAAACCATAGCATTTCGAGACAGTTTGGTTAAAAAATTGGGCGTAAAGCTATTGGTAGGATCGGTACAAGACAGTATAGATCAAGGTTCCGTAAAAGAAGAAACGGGCTTTGATGCCAGCCGGAATAAATTGCAAACCACTACGCTTTTAGATGCCATTGAAGGTAACCAAATTGATTGTGCCATGGGCGGCGGCCGGCGCGATGAGGAAAAAGCCCGCGCAAAGGAGCGTTTTTTCTCTCACCGCGATGATTTTGGCCAGTGGGATCCCAAAAACCAACGGCCCGAGCTTTGGAACTTGTTTAACGGACGTAAAAATCCCGGTGAACACTTTCGTGTATTTCCCATTTCCAACTGGACTGAAATGGACGTTTGGCAATATATTTTGATGGAAAACATCGATATCCCGAGCTTGTACATCGCTCACGAGCGTGAGGTGATTCGCCGCAATGATTCATGGATACCCAACTCGGAGTTTTTGAATTTACGCCCCGACGAAAAAATTGTCACCAAAAAGATAAGATTCAGAACCTTAGGCGACATCACCATCACGGGAGGCGTTGAGTCCGATGCCGATACTTTGGAAAAAATCGTGGAAGAAGTAGCT
>CAJXMT010000080.1 GCA_913056155.1 uncultured Cryomorphaceae bacterium | reverse complement strand
TTTTGGGTGCTGGATATGACTTTAGACAGTCAATAATAGCTATCGGATCAGGTGGAATGTTGGGCGGAGGTTTGATTTTCTTATGTGAATGTGGGGCGTTTCAGAACCACGGGTGCTGAGTTATCGGGGTCGTTGTTTGTAAAGCAATTCAAATTTACCACCGGCGTAACCTACACCGGGCGCGACCAAGGCATTACAGATGAAAGCGGAATAAACGCCTTTGCATTTTACCCCGAGTGGCAACTCAACATCACCAAAAGTTGGCGCGAGCAGGGATTCACACTGGCTTTGTTCCATAAATACCAAGGCGAACTGCCCGGTTTTGCGCTCAACGGTGAGGAGGTGGTTCCTACATTAATTGAGTCGTACTCTATAACCGATTTCACGGCCACCAAAAACTTATTAAAAAAGCGCTTAAATGTTTCTGTGGGCATTAAAAACATATTTAACGTAATGCGTGTCAGCGTAGTGGGCGCGGGAGGCGGAGCTCATTCGGCGGGTTCTCGAAGTGCGCCGGTAGGTATGGGGCGAATGGCATTTTTGAGATTGAATTACAAAATAGCACCATCTAAAAATAAAGATTGAAAATGAGTGTTGATTTAAATAACGGTCGGTTAGCCGCATTCTTGATTATCTGGTTATTGCTATGCGCTTGTTTACGTGATGAGGAACCCGTGCAACCCTATGATCGCGGTGAGCAAGTCACTCAATCCGTAAGCCTTACACGCACATACGAAAATCAAGTGTGGTACAGTTTAAAAAACAATGAGGTAGTAACCACTAACAGTAAAATGGATTGGGATGTGCGCTTTTGGTCAGAGCCGGAGACCGATGCCCTGCAACTGAACTTCGCTAAAAGTATGTCTGCATACCGTACCGGGGAAACCGATTTTGACAAAATTCAAGATACCGCCGGATTTAAAAACGGGCGAAAATTTGATGCACCCTCCGGGAATTTGGACAGCACAGCTGTTACGGCAACAGATGAGATCTATATCATAGACATGGGGTTTGCACCGGACGGCACTCACGTTGGCTTTTATAAACTGAAAGTTTTAAAGGACGGGAACCGATTTCAATTGCAATACGGCACATTAAAAAGTAATGATCCCGAAGAAATTGAACTTGAACCGGATTTAAACACCGATTTTACTTATTTTTCAATGACGGCAAGCAAGCAAGTGTATCCCGAGCCGCAAAAGGGCGAGTATGATTTACTTTTTACTCAATACACTCATCTTTTTCAAGAACCCTTTATGCCCTATTTGGTGGTGGGTTGTGTAACACGTCCCAAAATCCGCAGCGGTGAAATCAACAGCATTCCTTTTGAGGAAATTTCTATTGAAGATACTTCACACGTACACTTTTCAACAGCCCAAAATTTCATCGGTTACGATTGGAAAGAGTTTGACTTAAATGAGAATACTTATACAATTGACACTGAACGCGTATTTATTATTCAATATCAAAGCGGTCTTTACTATAAACTACATTTTTTAGATTTTCTCGATGTTGAGGGCAATCGGGGAGCACCCACATTTTCATTCAAAGTGTTGTAGGAAAAGGCGGGTTTTCATTCTCGCAAAACCTTATTGAACAATCACTTTTTTAATGGTCAGAACCCCGTTTGTAAATTTGTCTTTGGAGGTTTTTTTAGTTGAATTTTAGCTGTGGATGATTTCCTTTTTTGGCAGAGTTGACCCGGTTTTTAGTTCAGTATATCACTCAATCTCTTTCAAATCCTCGCCAACTCTTTGTTTTCAATCCAGCCTACACGGCCGTCGGGAAGTTGAATTTCTGCCATGCCCTCTTCCTCGGTTCTGACCAAAACTTTAAGGCCGCTGTGAATAACAAAAAGTGTTTTACCCGTTGCCGAGGGTTCACTTTTTACTTTTACGGTTGATGTCATAATAACCCCTTCATTTTGCGCTGTGAGTCTTGAATGCGCCGAGTAGGTGATGAGAATCGTGAACAGGCAAAATATAGCGCCGGCAGCTGTGAGGTAATAGCCCGCTAATTTTAAACCGTTGAGGTTGGTGAAATACACGAACACACCGGCACATGTGAAGATGAAAAATACCGCGCTGATGACAAACCAGGTAGTTGCAGTAAATAAAGTGAGTAAGTTTTGCCACCATTTTTCATAAAAAAGTTGCGGCATACGCGTGATATCGTCAACTGTTGACTGCTCGGCAAATTTGAGATTGTGAAGTACATCTTTATTGCCGGGCGATAACCTGAGGGCTTTTTCATAATGTAAAACGGCGTGTGCAATTTGCCCGGTTTTAAAGTAGGCGTTACCGGCGTTGTAGTGCAGCTCCCAACCGGTGTAACCGGCCGAGTCAATTTGCAGGTAATAGTTCAATGCCGAGTCATAAGCAGATTCTTTGTACGCGATGTTTCCTTTCGTGAAAAACTCTCGTAATGCATCTTCGGCATGTAGCGGTGCAGCACTCAACAAATAAATACAAAACAGAAAAGCAACTTTTTTCATTTTACTGTATTTTCAATTTCTTTGATTGCGCTCTCGGCTTTTTGCAGTAATTCAGGTCCTGCATCTGACGGGACAGGTGCGAAACGCGCCAATTCACACGTTTCAAGAATCTCTTTGACTTCGGCTAACAGCGATTCGCTATTTTCATAATCTCCGCGTTTATTTTGAATGGCCTCTATATTGAGCTCTGCTCGCGGAATGGTAAGTTTGTTGGAGAGGTAATCGTTCAATGCGCGATACACTTCTTCAAAAAAGGCATTTTTTTGACCTTCGTCCAATAACTTTTTGGCTCTGCTTAAACTTTTAGCGGCCACTTGAGTAGCTCTGTGCTTGCGGTAGGCTATAATATCGGCGCGCAAATTTTGATTGCGTCGAAAATAAAAAATAAGCAGTGCTGTAAGTAATGCGGGTAACAAGAATAACAGCCACAAAAATACGTTTTGAAAAGGTGTAGCGCCTTGATCTTTAAAGCCGGATGTGTCGGTTTTAATGAACCGAATATCACTATCGAGCTGTTCCACTTCGCGTTTACTTGAACTCACGCCGGGTACAGCAGCATCCGGCTCACCCGTAACGTTTACCGTAAATGATTTACCCGCCGCCGCAGTGATGTATTCCTCTTTCACCGGGTCAAAATAGCTGAAAGCCGGTGATTCTATCGTGTAGGTGCCGGGGTTGCGCGGAATCATTAAATATTCCCAGGTTTTAGTCCCGCTGAGGGTGTTCGATTTTTGTGATTTGGAAAGGTTGATTTTGGGATCGTAAACCTCAAATTCCACCGGCAGCGCATGCGTGGGATGATCGATTAAATTGATGTTTCCCGATCCGCTGATTTTGTAGGTGAGCGTTACACTTTCGTTGGTTTCAACAGCGGTCGGACTCACACCGGCAGTAAAATTAAATTTGCCTACCGCACCCGAAAAACTCGCGGGTTGCGGTTTGGGTAACGGCTTTACATTGATCGTAATCGGTTTGCTGGTAAGGGTAATACTTTTATCAATCATGCGGTATCTGGGGCCAAAAAATGTTTGAATGGGTTCATCACTTTTTACTTGTACCGTAAGGTCAAACTCAATATCGTCAACTTGCAACTCTCCCGATTTTTGGGGGAATAAAATGTATTTTCTCAAGTCAAAAACATAATAGCGCTTCCCGTTTAAAACCTCTTGGCGGGGTTGAGATTGTTCAAAATCAATATGGCTGGAATAAAAGCCGTTTAAATCGGGTAATTTTTGCCGGTCAGATCCCCGCACCGGGTAAGCGCTGTACAGTTTGTAGGTGGCGAATAATTGCTCACCGCGGTAAACTGTAGTTTTATTGACCTCGGCTCTGATAAAAATATCATCAATACTTTGTGCTTGCTTTTGTCCCGAGCTGCCTTTTTGATCGGCTGAGGCGTTCGAAACGGTAATGATAATGGGTTGAGATTGATACGTTTCACCGTCCACCTGAATACTTGCCGGCCCAATGGTGATTTTACCCGTTTTTCGGGGCTGAAGCAGATATCGGAATGAGGTGCTGTGGCTCATGCGACCATTCACATAAGCCATTGAAGTACTTTGGTGCGGACCGCTGTACACTTTAAAATCATTGCTGAAATCCGGTGCTCTAAATCGGTTACCGCGGGAGTTGAGTTCAAATGTAACTTGTATGCGGTCATTCAGGGAGGCTCTATTGCGGTTTACCGAGGCCGTAAACGCAATATCATCTTGGGCGTAAATCACTTGCGTGCACCCCAACAACATAAATAACCCAATGCACAGGAGCCTTACCATTCTTTTTCTATTTGTTTACCCTTTACGGGTTGTCCTTTTTCTTTGTTTAAGCCTTCTTGAACTTGTCGTTCTTCATTTAACAGCGCATCTAAAATGCGATCCACGTCCTCCTGTGATAATTGATTGGGTTGAGGTTGCTGTTGTTCTTCTTCCTCATCGCCTTCATCATTTTGGTCAGAGCCGCCCTCATCGTCCTCTTCATCTTCACCGTCTTCATTTTGAGCTTCACCGCTGTTTTCATCTTCACCGTCTTCTTCATCTTCGTCTTGGTCAGAGCCGTCATCATCTTCGTTGCCATCTTCATTTTCGTCTTGGTCAGATGAATCTTCGTCTTCACTTTCTTCATCCTTATTTTCCTCATCTTCGTTTTCCTCGTTCTCTTGCTCTTCTTGTTGTTGTTGGATTTTTTGCAGGGCGTATGAGAGGTTGTAGCGCGAGTCTTCATCAGCCGGATTATTCATCAGCGCTTTTTTAAAAGCCTCGGCACTTTCCTGCCATTTCTCTTGTTTTAACAGGCTGTTGCCCATGTTGTGGAAGGCTTTTGATTTGAGTTTTTTATCACTTGCAGAAAGAGTAACCTCGTTGAACTTCTCGGCAGCCTCCTCATATTCTTCACTTTTGTATTGTGCCAAAGCTCTGTTGTATTTGACCTCGGCCCAATCGGGTTTTTCTTTAAGCGCTTCATCAAAATATTGCAAAGCCTCCTCATAATTACCGGCCTCAAGCGCTTTATTTCCCATTCGGGCATACTCCCTTTCATTTTGAGCCTTTGCGTTTACGGTTCCGACCATCATAAAAATGAGCATTAAAACGATATGTTCAAGGGCATTCCTCATGCAGTTTCTTTCAATTTTTCCGTTAAGCGATTTTTTTTCACACCTGTGGTGAGGTAGGCTGTCAATGCAAGCAAGCTGAGTGCCAAAAGGTATTGAAACCTGTTTTCGTAATCGGTGTAAACTTCACTTTGAAACTCAGCCGTTTCCATTTTGCCGATTTCGTCAAAAATATAACCCAATCCCGAGTCGGTATTTGTGGCGCGTACATATTTTCCGTTGCCCGCCTCTGCCAAGTTTTCAAGCATTTTGGGATTTAACTTGGTAATGACTGTTTGTCCGTTTTTATCTTTTACGTAACCAATTTGCTGCTTGCCCCGGTAAACGGGGATAGGTGCTCCTTCTATGGATCCAAAACCAATGGCGTGTACGGTGATTCCACTTTCCCGAGCTGCCTGTGCTGCTTCCTCGGCACCGCCTTCGTGGTCTTCACCGTCACTAATTACGATAATGGCTTTACCGGCTTCACTGTTTTCATCAAATGATTGAACCGATAAGTTGATGGCTTCGCCTATTGCTGTGCCTTGGGTAGATACCATGTCGGTTGAAATGTGATCTAAAAACAGTTTTGCGGCGGAGTAGTCTGTAGTAATGGGCAGCTGCACAAAGGCTTCACCCGCAAAAACAACCATACCGATGCGGTCTGCACTCAACCGATCAACTAATTTTTGAATAGCGCGTTTGGCGCGTTTCAGGCGGTTGGGTTTAAAATCCTCTGAGAGCATACTTTTTGATACGTCAATGCAAATCATCAAATCTACGCCCTCGCGTTTTACCTCCTCTAATTTAGTGCCTACTTGCGGACCGGCTGCGGCTAAGATAATGGATGTTATGGAGAGAGAAAGAAAAAACATGCGCCAAGCAGGCTTGGTTTTGGAAACGCCCGGCATAATGGTATCTAAAAGGTGGGCAGAGGCGAAGCTTTTGAGTGCTTTATTGCGTCTGCTGCGGTAATACGCAAATAATAGTACCATGAGCGGTATCATGGCCAAAGCCCATAAAAATATGTGGTTTTCAAATTTAAACATGTTTAAATAACTTGTTTAATGACCATTGTTTTGATGAAGAACGAAAGTATGAGAAACAATCCTGCCGCCGCCGCAAAAGGTAAGTATTCTTCTTTCTTACGACTGTACTCAATCACGTCTATTTTTGTTTTTTCCATATCGTCAATCAAGCTGTAAATTTCTTCGAGTTGCTTGCTGTTTTCAGCTCTGAAATACTTGCCGCCGGTCATGTCAGATATTTTTTCCAATGTTTCCTCATCAATGTAAACTTTTTCATCGCGATAGGTAATGCGCCCGTCAATGGTTCTGGCGGGCATAGGGGCAGTACCTGTGGTGCCTACACCGACGGTATATACGGTAATTCCCAATTTTTGGGCAATTTGAGCGGCAGTGAGCGGCGGTACATCACCGGCATTATTGACGCCGTCTGTCAGCAGTATAACCACTTTACTTTTCGCTTCACTTGTTCGCAATCGGTTAACGGAAACGGCTAATCCTGACCCGATGGCCGTACCGTCTTTGACCATTCCAAAGTCCACATCGTGAAACAGGTTTTTGAGTACGTTGTGATCGGTAGTGAGCGGACACTGCGTAAAAGATTCGCCCGCGAAAATCACTAATCCGATGCGGTCATGCGGTCTTTTACTTATGAAATCTACGGCTAACTCGCGCGAAGCCTCCAATCGGTTGGGCTTAAAATCGCGGGCTAACATACTTCCCGAAATATCGAGAGCCAAAACAATGTCTATTCCTTCAGTGACTACCTCGCGGCTCTCGCTTGAGCTTTGCGGCCGAGCCATTGCTGCAGAAATCAGGGCCACACTCAACATTTCTAAGGCAAATAAAAAGTGCTTTGCAATGTACTTCAAAGATTGATGGGATTTAATTAATTGTAAATTGGAGTGTGTTACAAAAGCGTTTTTACGCGCGTTTTTGTACGTGTACCAAATGCTGAGCAACGGGATGAGTACCAACAGCCAAAAGGCTTCGGGTCGGGCGAATTCTATGCTGTTCCACCAATTCATTCTTCTCTTTCTTCCGTTTTCTTAGTTTGTTCTATAAATCCTTTAACTGCTTTGAGAGCAAATTCGTTTTCACTTTGTGAGGGAATCACTTTAGCGAATTTGGCCAAATCGGAAATGCTCAATGAACGTATTAATTGTTCTTTTAACTCCGCACTGATATCAACGGTTTGCAGGTGCGTTTTAATTTCGTTGGTCGTGCTTTCTAAAGCGGTAACATCAAA
Source organism: uncultured Cryomorphaceae bacterium (assembly GCA_913056155.1). Taxonomy (GTDB): domain Bacteria; phylum Bacteroidota; class Bacteroidia; order Flavobacteriales_G; family Salibacteraceae; genus Salibacter. The sequence goes on along the minus strand of CAJXMT010000080.1, from coordinate 4,336 downwards.
GCGCTCTTCTAAATAGCGCCGTGATATTTCAGAAAGTTTAATGTGGTATTTTTTGTGTTTACCTTTTTCTAAAAAGTCACTTTTTTCCAGTTGGGCAATAGCCTCCAGCGCCCCGATGTGTGCCGGAACAGCTGGTTTATCGGGCAATTCTTCAGTCTCGGGCTTTTTATCTTTACCCAAGAGATAAACCAATACGGCGGCAAGAACAAGCACCGCCCAGGCAACCAATAAGTACTTGCCGATAATCCATAAAATCTCTTTAAAAGTGTAGGGGAATTCCACGGGTGGTTTGGCATCTGCAAAATCAGCTTCCGGATCCACTTCCACACCTTCAACGGCAATGAAAAAAGATTCTGCGCGCACTTCCTTGTCGTTTACAAAGCTCGGCGGAAAAATAACTTCGTGAACACCTGTATCAAATGCGGTGATGATGTATTTTTGATTGATTTCAATGAGTTTTTCCCCCACATCGTTAAAGTACGATGTATCGGCCTCTAATTCCTCTACAATTGTTATTTCGTCGGGTTTTATGTCTATGGAAACCGGCATTTTTACATGAGCCGAGTCAGGAGCGGTCAATATCACACAAACCTTGATTTGCTCACCCAACTTGATTTCGTGCCCGTCGGGTTTCAGGGTGAGGTTTTGACCCGGCAATGAAAATGCAATGAGCAGCAAAAAAACGATATGTAAAACTACTTTTCTCATATTTTATCGCTGTCTGAATAAGTTCATCAGGGGTTTTACATAATCTTCGCCCGTGTAAACCGGAGCTGCATCAACACCGGCCTTTCTAAAAACTTCACGCAGTTCGTTAACTTGCTTTTTTCGTTCAGTTTCGTATTTTTTGCGCACAGATGCGTCAGAGGTATCAATCCATAAAGTTTCACCGTTTTCGGGATCTTGAAAAGGGACCAAGCCCAGGTCGCTGAGTTTTTCCTCGTGCCGGTCACGAACGTGCAATGCCACTAAGTCGTGTTTACGGTTCGTAATTTTAACGGCATCACTGAAATTGTCATCAATAAAGTCGCTGATTAAAAAAACAATAGACCGTTTTTTGACAATATTGTTCACATATTTGAGCGCCTCTTGTATGTTGGTTTTTTTGGTTTTGGGTTCGTAGTTGATGAGCTCTTGAATGATTCTCAAAATATGAGACTTTCCCTTTTTGGGCGCAATGAACTTTTCCGGTTCATCTGCAAAAAAGAGAGCGCCTATTTTATCATTGTTTTGTATAGCCGAAAAAGCGAGCAGCGCACTAATTTCGGTAATGAGTTCTTTTTTGAGTTGTTCATTTGTGCCAAACATTCTGCCGGCACTCATATCTACTACCAAAATAACAGTCAATTCGCGCTCTTCCTCAAAAACTTTTACATAAGGGTGGTTGAGTCGTGCCGTAACATTCCAGTCAATAGTCCTGATTTCATCGCCGGGCATGTATTCGCGCACCTCGCTAAATGCCATACCGCGCCCCTTAAACGCCGAGTGATATTCTCCTGAAAAAATTTGATTGGAGAGGCCTCGGGTTTTTATTTCTACAGCACGCACACGTTTGAGCAGGTCTTGAGTATTCATAATGCGAGTTGAGGAAATGAGGTTTACGGTACTTCTACAATATTGAGAATTTCGTTGATGATGGTTTCAGAAGTGATATTTTCGGCTTCAGCTTCATAGCTCAACCCTATTCTGTGGCGCATCACGTCTTTACACACAGCGCGCACATCTTCGGGAATGACATAACCGCGTCTGTTGATAAAGGCATAGGCTTTTGCCGCCAGTGCCATACTGATAGAGGCACGCGGCGAAGCACCAAAAGTAATCATACGGTTGTAGCCGTTGAGCTTAAACTCTTCGGGTTCACGCGTGGCGTACACGATATTAACGATGTACTGCTCAATTTTTTCATCCATATAAACTTTGCGCACCACTTCGCGTGCTTTCGTAATGTCTTCGGGTGTACACACCACATTGGGTTTGGGAAAGCCTTCCGGCGAAATGTTATTCCTGATAATGAGTTTTTCCTCCTCGCGTTTGGGATAATCCAATACTACCTTAAGCATGAAGCGGTCAACCTGTGCCTCGGGCAACGGGTAAGTACCTTCTTGCTCAACGGGGTTTTGTGTGGCCAGTACCATAAAGGGTTTGGGCAGCTGGTATGTTTTTTCCGCTATCGTGACTTGTCGTTCTTGCATAGCCTCTAACAGTGCACTCTGAACTTTTGCCGGTGCGCGGTTGATTTCATCCGCAAGAACAAAGTTGGCAAAAAGCGGCCCTTTTTTGTTGGAGAATTCACCCGTTTTAGCGTTGTAAATGGTAGTTCCCACTAAATCGGCAGGAAGCAGATCCGGTGTAAATTGCACACGACTAAAATCGGCTTTCACAGTTTTGGCGAGGGTGTTAATAGCCAGTGTTTTGGCTAGGCCGGGCACACCTTCCAGTAAAATATGACCGTCGGCTAAAAGCGCAATTAACAGGCGGTCGCTCATGTGTTCTTGCCCGATAATCACTTTTTTCATTTCGTGTTTAATCAGGTCAATAAACGCACTCTCGCGGTGAATTAAATCGTTTAGAGCTCTCATGTCTTGAACCCCTGTATTTTGAGGAGCTTCATTTTGGTCAGAACCTAAAGATGTTGTTTCTTCCATAGTAAGTTACAGGTTAACGAATAAATAACGGGGGTTGTACTTTTGAACCCCTAATAAATCAAAGCACAAATTTGTGTGATTTTCCACACGAGGGGTGTGTTAAGCCGTTAAATAATGCAAAGCGTAATGTGAATAATTCGCAAGACAAATCAGAAAGACTTGAAATTAAAAGCGAATGCGATAGCCGAGGTGAATCGCTGAAAAGCGCCAAGATGTTTCAAAGTCATTATCGAATAGTTGGTCTAAATCTGTTCCTCCGATTTCACCGCCCGGGATTCCACTCCCGGACTGTGCGATGTTTTTAAGACCAAAATGGTAACGGTAACGTAGGAAAAAGCGATAAACTTCAAAAGTTACACCCCCTAAAAGACCAAAATCATGTCTGCTAAAGTCGTTTTCAAAATTGACAGATTGCGTTTGATCTAACGGCAGATTACCGAAAAACGGAATCGAAACACTCCCCTCAACGTCAACTTCACCGCCGGTACCGTAGGAGTAGTAAAAACCGAATTGAGGCTCTATGAATATTTGATTATTCAATTCAAATCGATAACCGGCTGTAATCGGTATGTGTATGTAGTTCATTCTGAAGGCTACGCTCAGGTCGATATCAGGTTGAAAACCAAAACCACCTCCGGGAAATCCAAGTCCGCCTCCCGGATTTCCGAATCCGCCATCGTCAAAAATATCAAAATCGGGATTTACGTCGTCAAACGTAGAGCCTCTCATCGAGTAATGAACTCCCAAATTCACTGTGATCTTTTCACTGAGTTGCAGTGCGCCTTCTAATCCGAATGAACCGCGAAAAATGGGGCTGCTCTCTCCCAATACGCTTTCGAAATCACCGCTCACAGCTAAATTACTTGAGTTTAATCCCACTACGGGCATTACGGAAATATCTTGACTTTTAGTGGCGGCAGAAACCGTAATTCCCAGAATGAGAAGGATTGTTTTTTTCATTTTCGAACGTAATTGAGGCGTTATAAAGTAAAAATTAAAAAACGATACGGTAACCTAATTGTAAGGTGATAAACCTGCTGTAACCGCGCGAGTCTAAATCAATACTTTCAAGTGCCTCCAAGGCTTCATCGGGCACTCCGCTAAAAAAGGCCGTGTTGACATCTTCTACCACACTTTTAAGTCCGTAACCGTATTGAAAATTTAAGGTAATGCCGTAAACTTCAATTCCGGCTCCGGCTAACAAACCTAAATCAACGCGTCTAAAATCTCCTTCGAACAAAATATCTCCACTTTGGCTTTGGTCTTCGGGGTCTAAAAAGCTGCTCAATAGCGGAAAATCGGAATAAACCCGGCCGTCTGTTTGGCCGTTGAGACCTATACTCGCAAAACCGCCCGCTTGCGCAAAAACCGAAATGTTTTCGTTAATGTTGAATCGATAGCCGGCAGTTAGCGGCAAATGAATGTAATTGATGGAGAATGAGGCTTCGGCTTCAACAAAATCATTGATGTTGATGCCACTCAATCCAAAACCGCCCGTGAGTTGGTCCAAAAACTCATCCGGTATGAAGAGGTCATTATAAGCAGAGCCGCGCTGCATGTAATGCGTACCCAAAGAAACAAAGAAGTTTTCGGTAATATCGTAGTTGAAATTCAATCCGCCCGTCAATCTTAAATAGGGATCCGGTTCGTTGAGGAATTGTTCCAAATCACCCGCGGGCTGCATGGATGAA
>CAJXMT010000079.1 GCA_913056155.1 uncultured Cryomorphaceae bacterium | reverse complement strand
TGTTATCGTCTGTCCAACCGTGTTCATCATCACCTATAAGTCTTCTGTCGGGATCGGCGGATAAAGTTGTTTTGCCGGTTCCTGACAGCCCGAAGAAAATAGCCGTGTCACCTTTGCGACCCACATTTGCCGAGCAATGCATGCTCAAAGTGTTTTTCATGTGGGGTAAAATAAAGTTGAGTGCAGAGAAAATGCCTTTCTTTATTTCGCCGGTGTATCCCGTGCCTCCGATTAGTGCTATTTTACGGGTAAAGTTCAAAATGGCGAAGTTTTTTTGGCGTGTACCGTCAATTTCGGGATTGGCTTCAAATTCGGGTGCGTTGATCACCGTCCACTCGGGGTCAAAGTTTTTGAGCTCCTCTTCATCGGGACGCAAGAACATGTTGTGCGCAAATAAATTGGACCAAGGTAATTGAGTTACCACGCGCAAATTCAGGCGGTATCTGTCATCTGCGCAGGCGTAGCAATCTCTTATATACAATTCTTTTCCCTCGAGATAGTTGATGACTTTATTGTAAAGGGCATCAAATTTTTCAGGGGAAAAAGGAATGTTGATATCGCCCCACCAAATAGAATCGCTTGTGATATCGTCTTTTACGATGAAGCGGTCTTTGGGGCTTCTACCCGTGAATTTCCCAGTATCAACAGCAATAGCTCCGGTGGAGGTTACTTTCGCCAATCTTTTTTGTACTGATATTTCTGATAATTCTTTTGAAGATAGATTCCAATGCTCGACAGCATTTTTAATACCTAAATCATCCAAGGTTGATCCGGATGATTTCGTTTGATTTTCAGCCATAATTATTTTTTGAATCTTGGTAAAGATTACTTTTTGATTAGGACGCAAAATAGCGTATTTTATTTCAAATATTCCACATGTTTCTCGGGAAATTTATACCGGTCATTTTGAATGCATGCAAGTGAGTGATTACCTCGCTTTACTGTGACCCTTTCCGTTACTTCCGGAGGCTTTAAATCCCGCGATACCGGCAAAAATCCAACCTAAAATTAAAAATACACCTCCAATGGGAGTCACCGGTCCGAGTTTGGCAAGGCCGGGCATATCCCAAATTTCACGCATGGCAAGTAAATAAATTGAGCCGCTGAAAACGAGCGTCCCCAATATCCATAAAAAGCTGATTATATTCGTGTTTTTTTCTCCGATTCGCTTCTTTAAGCCCACGATGGCTAAAAGTGCAATACTGTGATAAATGTGGTAGTCATTAGCTGTTTTGTATGCCGCTAACAATTCGGGGGAAAGCGCGTCTTTTAATGCGTGCGCCCCCAGAGCTCCAAGAGCCACGGCCACAGCTCCCAAAAACCCGGAAATAATTATAAGTAGTTTGCTGTTCATTCTTATCTTTTCAATTAAAAACAGGCAGACACTGTCTGCCTGTTTGTTTATCGCTCTATGTATTCTTCAAGTTCTTCAATTGTAGCTTCAAAAGTAAAGTTATTGTAAAGCATATAGTAGTTGTCCACATCATGTGTAAAGCCATAGGCATATTTGGCAAACTCAATTTTGGCATCTTCAAAAGTGAATAAGTTCATTATTTTCCCGATGTCTTCAACGGTAATACACTTATTGTTTAATGCTCTTTTCGCTGTTCGCATTTTGGTATCGGAAAAAGTTTGATTTTCAATCGTGTTTATAATATTGGATACCTCTTTTTGTGAAATGGGATGGGGGCAACCAATTCTACCGGTGTAGCCTTCAACGTAAATTACGGGCTCCTCTTCAATGTCTTCTTGCGGCATTTCAACTTCTTCTGCAGCTTGTGTGTTCGGGTTGTTGTCCGGCATTTGCATTTCTTCTTGCCGGGTAGATCCGTCATTCGTTTTTACACTCATTTCAAATTTACTCCCGTCGGGCATAGTCATGGTCACTTCTGTGTGTTGCCCTTCTTTAGATCTTGAAGGTGTTTCGGCATCGCGTGCTGCAGGTTGTTCTTTGACAGGTTTTGGCGTTGTTTTCATTTCCTTTTCCTCATGAGGTACTTGATCGCGACGCGTGGATTTAGGGGCGCGCTCATCAACCAAATCGGTTATGGGCGAATTACTGAATAAACGCAAAACCTGTTTTCCTCTTTTATTGGCAAATGACCGAAAAACATAGTGGTTGCCGTGTTCTAAGAACACGTTCTTTTTGACGATTCCGAGACTCTTATTTTCAAAGTTAATCAATACGGAATATTGGGATTGAGTAAGTTCATCTGCATCTATTCTATTTTGGGGCGATTCATTAATTGTTTTTCCGTTTAATGTGAGCGTAAAGGCATTACCCTCGTCATTAAAAATGGTGATTTTGGAATGACTTTGGGACTGTGCAAAAGTGAAGGGCACAATCGCTATCAGAAAAAAAAGGATTTTTGTTTTCATTTTGATTGGGTTTTAAAATTGTTGTACTCGTAAATATTTTAAATTTCATATCTAAAGTTATGCCGGTTTTACTAACTTTCACAAAGCAAACTAATTAGAGTTTTTTCATTAGGATTTCAACCGGATTTGGGGTTCTGACCAAAATTAATCAATACGTCTTGATTCAATATAGTCAGTTACTTTTTGCATATTTCGCGGCGATTTAAAAATGCCGCGCAAATCATTGTAATTATCTCTGTCATATAAATAAGGAATAGAATATTTCGCTAGTTCAACCTTGTGGGACTCATCGTCAAATTGTTCCAAAAGCAGACCGAATTGCTCAACGGTTAGGCATTTTGTTACAACCGCAGATTTCACCACGCCAAAACGCGCTTGTTGAATTTCCCGATTGTTTTTGAGTTCGTTCACGGCTTTGTTGACTTCCATGCTGCCCACCGGCCAAGGACATCCTATTTTGCCTACATATCCTTCCATTTTATATGCAGTGCTTTTGGTATTGGGCGAGTACTCCCCTTTTTTGCCCACGCTGTAAAGTTCAATTTTGTTGCGCCTTTCACCTTCGTGAATGATAAAAATATTTTCACGATCGGGTTTTACCGTTGTGGTATACTCTGCGGGCTGCTTTTCCAAGTCACGATACTCCACCAAAATTTTGTAATCATTCAAGTTTAAGTTTTCTACCGCTACTCGATCCCGTGCCACTTTATTTTGAAGCTGGCCATTTACATAGAGGTAAAAAAGAGCTTTGTCCTCTGTGAAAAATACCATCTTCGTTTGAGCCGATGCAAGCCTTGACATGCCAAATAGTAAAATAATGAGAGAAAATTTAAAGAAAGGTGTATTTACCATGCGTTTATGTTGATTGTGTTTTATTCTTTTGTGTACTGCAAATATAATACGTTATTTCATTTGATTTTAACCTTTTAATTAACACAAAGTTCAATTCTTTTATATGAAAAATATTTTTCTAATCGGAGCAGGTCGTTCCACGGTTTCGTTAATTCAATACTTGTCAGAACTCGCCGTGAGTGAGAACTTGCAAGTAATCGTAGGAGAACTTAACATGGATTATGCCAAAGAGCGCATCGGGGATTTGCCGAACTGCAAAGCCGTTGAGTTTGATGTGGCCAATGACATACAGCGAGTGTCTAATATAAGCGATGCCGATATTGTAATAAGCATGTTGCCGGCACACATGCATGTGCCCGTGGCAAAAGATTGTATAGCGCTTAAAAAACCTATGATTACGGCTTCATACGTTTCAAAGGAAATGAAAGCCCTTAACACTGACGCGGAAAATGCAGGAGTCCTGATTTTAAATGAAATGGGAGTGGACCCGGGCATTGACCACATGAGTGCGATGAAAGTTATTCACGATATAAAAAATGCAGGAGGTGAAATGCTGCAGTTTGAGTCGTTCACCGGCGGCCTGGTAGCTCCCGAAAGTGATGACAATCCCTGGAATTATAAATTTACCTGGAACCCGCGCAATGTAGTGCTTGCCGGTGCCGGCGGTGCTGTAAAATTTATTCAGGAAGGAAAATACAAGTACATACCGTACCATCAACTTTTTAGACGAACAGAGGTAATTGAAGTTGACAACTACGGCAGTTTTGAGGGAATAGCCAACCGCGATTCACTGGCCTATCGTGAAACTTACGGACTGGAAGATATTCCTACACTATACAGAGGTACATTGCGCCGCCCGGGATACAGTCGCGCCTGGGATGTTTTTGTGAAATTAGGCGCCACAGATGATTCTTACATCATTGAAGACAGCGAAAATATGACGTATCGCGAGTTCATCAATTTATTTTTGGCATATAACCCCGAGGATTCCGTTGAGCTTAAACTCATGCATTATCTCAGAATTGATGCCGATGATGAAATTATGCACAAGCTCAAGTGGTTGGGGATTTTTGAAGATACGCCCATCGGATTAAAGGAAGCAACTCCCGCTCAAATTTTAGAACACATCCTCAAACAAAAATGGAGCATGAAACCCGATGATAAGGATATGATCGTGATGCACCATATATTCGGCTACGAGTTAAACGGTGAAAAAAAGCAAATTCAATCGGGAATGGTGACTAAAGGCAAGGATAAAGATAACACCGCTATGGCTCGAACAGTAGGAATACCCGTGGGAATAGGAGTGAAATTGATTCTCGACAAAACCATTCGCGCAACGGGAGTGCGTGTGCCGGTAACGCCCGATATTTATGAGCCCGTTTTAAAAGAACTCGAAAATTATGACATCGTGTTCAATGAAAAAGAAACGGAGTTTTACCACTATTAAATCAAAACAGCTCTATTTTTTCGGTCAGAACCCAATCTCGATCTGCACTTTTCATAGAAAAGGATGAAATGCTTTCATCAATTGCTCATATTCGCGTGTGAAATCACCGTTTTTGAGGCGTATGGTGAATGTTGTTTCTTCAAATTGAAAGTTGCGATTAAATCTATATTCCAAAATAACTCGTTTAACCGGTGAATCGGGATACGACTGTATTTTTACGATGCGGGAATTGTGCAAATTGAATTCTGCACAAATGGAGTGGACTTTTTTTACGTTTGAGACCGGTAAAATCAAATGAAGTTTACCTTCAGGTTTTAGTGCTAATGCACTTTTTGCAATGAGTACATCTTGTGTTAAACTGAGTTGATGCTTTGCGTTTTCATGAGTTTTAGAAGCCCAACCGGTTTCAAAATACGGCGGATTGGAAATAACGGCATCAAACCGGTTGTGAAAATCACATTTGCGATAATCTTTTAATAACGCGTTCAATCTTGGGGCAAACGGACTTTTTGAGAAATTGCGCGTGGCAAGGTTAACAGCTTGAGGATAAATATCTAAGGCTGTGATGTTTACCTCGGGAAACCTTTGTGCCGACATGATGGAAATAATACCCGTGCCCGCACCTACTTCAAGCGCTTTTTTTGCCGGCCCTAATTGAGCCGAGGCGCCCAACAACAAAGCATCTGTGGTGACGGGAAAAACGTTTTTACTTTGCTGAACAATGAATTGTTTGAATGTGAACATCACTCATCATCTTGCAAATACAAAGCAACAAGTCCTTCAGGAGTTTGCACCGCTATGTTTTTGCTTTCGCGATTGACTTTTGAAATAAATTGATCAGTAACAGGAACCAATACTTCCTTGCCGCTTTTGTGTTTGATTTGAAAAACTCGATTTCCGGCTGCTTCTAAAATATCCTGAATAACACCCAGCTCACCATGTTCACAGTCTGTAACCGTAAAGCCGATTACTTCGTGATAATAAAATTGATTTCCGCTGAGTTTGGGCAAAGCCGTTAAGGGGAGTAAAACTTCTTTTCCAATAAGCGATTCGGCATCATCAGCAGTGTCAATACCTTCAATTTCCACGCGCGCTTTATTGGATTTGAGAATGTGGAAAGAGGTAAAAAAAAATGGAATCGGTTTATCATCAATTTTAATGAAAGCCGATTCCAAATTTGTATAATAGTGAGGTTGATCTGTATCCAGCCAAATGCTTACTGCGCCGTTGAAGCCGTGTTTTTTGGTCACACGACCTAAAACGTAACAGTCTTTGGCCTGCATTTAGTCTGCTTTTTCCTCTTTTTTATCGTCGCTTTCAGGAGCGTCTTCCTTTTTTTCTTCAGCGGCGGCTTTGGGAGCTTCTTTTTCAGCTTTTTCCTCAGCGGGCGCTTCAGCTTCTTCCTCAGCGGGAGCATTGGCGGCCTCTTCGGCTGCACGAGCTTCCTCAGCGGCTTTAGCTTCTTCTGCTTGGCGCTCAGCTATTACGGCCTCGCGTTTTTCGCGTACTTCTTTTTCAGCTTTTAACCTTTCGGCAGCTTCTTTTTCAGCTGCTTGAGAAAGACTAGACTTTTTCTTGTCAATTTGATCAGCCTTTGTTTCAAGCCATTTTTCAAATTTAGCATCTGCCTGCTCTTGAGTTAAAGCACCTTTTTTAACACCTCTGTTTAGGTGGTCGCGCATTAGAACTCCTTTGTAGGATAAGATGGCGCGACAAGTGTCTGAAGGTTGTGCACCGTTTTCAACCCATTTGAGGGCTTTTTCAAAATCCAAATCAATCAATGCAGGATTTCTTGTGGGATCATAAGATCCAATTCTTTCGATGTTACGACCATCTCGCTTTGTGCGTTGATCTGCCGCTACAATGTAATAAAACGGCTTTCTTTTTCGGCCGTGTCTTTGAAGTCTGATTCTTACTGACATATTGTTTATTTAATATTATAACTTGAAGTGCGAAACTCCGGTTAATAATTGAGTTTGCAAAGGTCGTATTTTTCTATGAATCAGAACACCCGAAAAAAGCTTTTTTTCATATTCAGAGCCTTTTTCAATCACGGACAAGGCCGCGGGCGTAAAAATACCGCAGTTTGGCGAAGTGTGATGTGTTTTGTTATGGTTTTTTGTTGAGCGCTGTACGATGTCATTATTGTGCATTGCCGTGGATTTGGTTCTGATCAAAGTGGAGTGTAGGTTCTGACCAAAATACTGAATCGAAATAATGTACTTTTGCTTGAAATTCACCCGGCATTATGAAACACTTTATTGCTTCAACAGTTGTTCTTTTTGCGCTTTTCACAATGAGCGCATGCACTGAAAATTCAAAAAGCAAAGACATGAAAACACCTTTAATTGATAGATCTTTATTTTTTGGGAATCCTGAAATATCCGGCGGAAAGCTGAGTCCTACCGGCGCATACATCACTTTTATGAAAGAGTATGAAGGCATTATGAATGTGTGGATTAAAAAGTTTGATGAATCGTTTGATGAAGCGAGGCCGTTAACCAAAAGTGAAAGACCGCTTTACGGTTATTTTTGGACGTATGACGGCAAGTACATTTTGTATGTAAAGGATAATGACGGCGATGAAAATATGAACGTTTTTGCCGTGAATCCCAATGAGGAGATTGAAGCCTGCGAAGTGCCCGAATCCAGAAACCTCACGCCGATGAAGGGAGTAACCGCGCGTATTTTTCACGTGAGTCAAAAAAATCCCGATTTGTTTATGATAGGCCTTAATGACAGAGATAAGGCATGGCATGATTTGTATTCGCTTCGTATTTCAACAGGTGAACTCAAGTTAGTTTACAAAAATACCAAACGCATTACAGGTTATGAGTTTGATTGGGATGATCAACTGAGGCTGCTCACAAGTACTAATGAAGCGGGAACCTCACTGATTTTAAAGGTAAAAGACAACCAAACAGAGTCGGTTTATGAAACAACAGTTCAAGAAAATGCATACGTGGCCGGTTGGAATGAAGATAACAGCAAGTTTTATTTGGTTTCCAACAAGGGCGATGTGGATTTGAGCACTTTGTATTTGATGGATTACAAAACAAATGAAATTGAAAAGGTAGAAAGTGATCCCGAAGGCCGTGTTGATTTTGGCGGATTGTCTTTAAATCGAAACACGCGTGAGGTGATTGCCACATCATATGTTGATGATAAAAGACGGTACTATTGGAAAGATGAGGAACGAGAGGCACATTACAAGTATTTACGGGATAAGTTTCCGGGCAGAACGGTGAGTTTTTCTTCTTCAACTCAAGATTACTCCAAGTTTTTAATTGCCGTTTCGGGAGATAAATACGCGGGGGAATCTTGGTTTTACGATACGCAAAGCAAAGAGCTTATTCATCAATATACACCCCGTCCCGAGCTTAAGGAGGTTGAGGAATATTTGGCGGCCATGAAACCTGTGAATTACAAAAGCAGCGATGGTTTGGAAATCCCGGGTTATTTGACTTTACCGGTGGGGGTAGAGCCCAAAAATTTACCGTTGGTGGTTTTGGTACATGGCGGTCCTAAAGGGCCTCGAGATTATTGGGGATACGATGCCCAAGCACAATTTTTGGCCAATAGAGGCTACGCTGTTTTGCAACCCAACTTTAGAGCAAGCGGCGGTTACGGCAAATCGTTTTTAAATGCCGGCGATTTGGAATGGGGTAAGCTGATGCAAGATGATATAACGTGGGGTGTAAAACATGTAATCAGTGAAGGTATTGCTGATGAGGAGCGCGTGGGAATAATGGGCGGCAGTTACGGCGGTTACGCCACTTTGGCCGGCTTGGCTTTTACGCCGGATTTGTACGCTTGCGGAGTGGATATTGTGGGACCGAGTAATATTTTTACGCTCTTGGAAAGTGTACCGGCTTATTGGGAGGCCGGCCGGGCCTTTTTATACGGTATGGTGGGCGACCCCGAAACGGAAGAAGGCGAAAAAAGAATTCGCGAGGCAAGTCCGTTATTCAGAGCCGATAAAATCAACAAGCCGCTATTGATCATTCAAGGAGCCAATGACCCGCGTGTGAAAAAGGCAGAGGCCGATCAAATTGTGGTGGCACTGCGCGAAAAGGGGCACGACGTATCGTATTTACTTGCGGAGGATGAGGGACACGGATTTTCGAAACCCTTGAATCGCATGGCGATGTACGCTGAGGTTGAACAGTTTTTAGCCGAGAAACTGGCGGGGCGGTATCAAAAAAACAGAAGTACTGATGTTGAGAAAACCCTTAAAAAGTTGCGTGTAGATATTGACCAAGTGGAATATAAACCCGCTGCTGAAGTTGAAATTATTAAGGAATTGCCTGAAATCACAAATTTATTTGAAACAGGCGTTGAAAAACTGAGTGTGCAAATTGAGCAGGGCGATCGCGTTTTTGAAATGAATACCGAACGCACTTTAAGCCGGGAGGGCAAAGGGTGGAAGGTGAGTGAACACACGACGGGACCAATGGGTGAAATGAAAGATGAGGTGGTTTACGATCAAAACTTGAATGTATTGGTCAGAACCTTACATCAGGCCGGAAGGAAAATAGAGATGAATTATACCGGCGAAGGTGTTCGTATTGACGCCGCCGGCAAAGAGATGAAAATTGAGATGGACGGGGCTTCTCTTTCCACATCGGCGGGATTTGAATATATTGTAGCCGGGATGGATCCTGAACTTTTTCCGCTTTACACGCAAATGGCAGAGGTGGCTACCCAAAAGGCCAAAAAGGTAATGGTAACGGAAGCCGGAGAAGAAGAATTCAACGGGGTCACGTGTCGCAAAGTGAGCATCATTGCACAGGAAAATGAACGGGACGTGATTACGGTATGGATCGATAAAGAAACGTCTGTTCCTCAAAAAATCGTTCAAGTTTCCCCGGCTATGAATAACGCTGTGATTACAACGGTACACGAGCATTAAACGGTGAATTTCATTTTTTAAATGTAGTTAATCGGGGTTCTGACCAAAAAAACGGGAACAACTTGAGGTGAAATAGCGGGTAAGTTCACGGACTTTTATAAATTTGGCGCTCTAAAACAATTAATATATGAATAACCAAACAAAAGATCTCATTCAATTTGGATTATTAGGGATTATTGCCATTACGGTAATTTACGGAACGTTTATCAAAACAGATCCTATTCCACCGCGGAATACGTCGCGCACTGCTGCCCAACAGCAGCCTCAACAACCGCAAATGAACGATAATCAAAATCCGCTTCAGCCAAGTCCTGATGCGCGTAACCCCATGAATGCGCAGCAACAGCAGCCTCAACAGCCGCCAAAGCCCAAAGGCCCGCCTACAGATTTAAATTGGGAAACCATGGCACATGACTTTGGCAAAATCAAGCAGGAAACCACGAATGAAAAAGTTTTTGCGTTTACCAATACCGGTGAAAACCCATTGATCATTCAAAGTGCGCAAGGTTCTTGCGGTTGCACGGTTCCCGAGTATCCCCGCGAGCCCATTCCGCCGGGTGAATCAGGTGAAATAAGAGTAGAGTATAAACCGGGGCAACAAAAAGGGCGTCAATCCAAAACGGTTACGATTCAAGCGAATACCAATCCCCCGCAAACGACGCTTACTATTACGGCTGATGTAGAGGAGTCGTAAGAATAAACGCAAACATATTTTACCGCGAAAAGCCGAATGTTGTGTCATCAATATTCGGCTTTTTTTTGTTTGCATTCGGCTATTTAGTATATTGAATCCATGACAATTATCGGATCGGGAGAAAAATTAAAAGCCCCGAATATTCGAGGCTTTTAAAAATGAAATGTACAACCGTGATTTGGCTCTAAACAGAAATCTTCCTATGAAAAAGAAGTACTTGGATATAATCGAAAAAACAAGTTACTAAGTAGTTCTGTTTAGGTTTGCCTATCAAATATACTCAAGGCAGCTTTGATTTATTACTGTGCACAATTCAAAATGTTATTTGTGGCGTTAGTTATTTCGGTTTATAGTGAGGCAAGTCATAAAAGTGTTGAGTTTGTTATTTTGACTTTATTTTTTTGTTGAATGAAGCTTTGAATTAAAATAAAATTTGTTTTCAGATTTGCTATACAAATGTAATCTGCTTTTACTTGGGTTTAATGAGAGAATTGCTAAAAGTACTTATTTACTTTGTGAATGACAGGCTATTAAAAAGCCTCGCTTTTCGGCGAGGCTTTTCCACTTATGAGAAGTGCAGGTGGTAGTAAAAAGCAATTACTGTTTCATGATTTTAAAGGTGTGTAATTCATTTGAGGTTGAAACGGTAACAAGGTAAACTCCCGCCGGGAGAGTGCTCTGGTTGATACGACGATTTTTACCGTTTGCCTCCAAAACAGTGTGACCGCTCAAATCGGTGATTCGTACAGTGTGAATGTAGCCGTTAAAATCAATTTGTAAAAAGTCGGCAACGGGGTTGGGATAGATTTTCAGGGTTTTATGTTTGAAATTGGAGATGACGGCAAAAACTACATCGATACATTCGGTTGTATCAATACGGCAATCTACAATAATAACACAAACGTAAAAACCACAAAAGGACGATCATAAATCGCCTTTTGTGGTTTTTATAAATGCATTCATATGCCATGAATGTGAAGTAAAGCGTTTCTCAAACCGGTTTGCTGAACGGTAAAAGAGCTTATGAATTTGATGCCTTTTTCACTTTATGCGGTGTTATAATTTTTAGCCGCAGCTCAGGCTAAGCCTGCAAATTTTGCCTTGCCTAAGATGAAAATGACAACAAGTTCCTATAACCTTTCTTATCTATCATCACACTAGTTTTTGATGAACTTGATGAATTTGGTTTCTTCAGCCAGCTTGACCTGAATGAGGTAAATACCGCCTGCTAATCCGGTTACGTCAACTTGAGTTACATTGGATCCAATCTGTTTTTCTAAGATAAGTTTCCCCTGTAAATCCATTATTTTCAACGCCTTGATACGCTGCTCACTTTGAACGTTGAAGAAATTATTACCGGGGTTGGGGTAAAGGGTTACGCTGTTGGAGGTGTTTAACTCGTTTATGCCCGTTAATACAAACTCAAAGTTATTTGAGGTACCTTGGCAGTTTTGGTCTATGCCAATAATCACTGCGTAGTCACCGCTTTGCGTAGCTGAATAAGTTTGTTGGGTAGCTCCGGAAATATCCGTGCCATTCAGTTGCCATTGATACGAATTATAACCTGTGGGGGCATTTAACCCATTGTTGCCGGTTAGTGTAATATTAAACTCATCCG
>CAJXMT010000078.1 GCA_913056155.1 uncultured Cryomorphaceae bacterium | reverse complement strand
GGTGAAGGCAACGGCGGTATTATTTATCCTGAACTCCACTACGGAAGAGATGCCTTAGTGGGTGTAGCTCTCATTCTAACACACATGGCAAAAACAGGTAAAAAACCTACTGAACTTCGCGCCGGCTACCCCGATTACCATATTTCAAAAAATAAGATTGCCCTTTCTCCCCAAATTGACGTTGACAAAATACTCGCCGCCATGCAAGAAAAGTATTCCGCTGAACAAGTCAATACCATTGACGGTGTGAAAGTAGATTTTGAAAACGAATGGTTTCACTTGAGAAAATCGAACACAGAGCCAATTATCAGGATTTACACGGAGAGTACAAACACCAAAGCGGCTGAGGAGCTGGCGGATAGAATCAAAAGCGAAATTAACGCGATCACCTAATTCGTCAAAAATGGGAAAAAAAGTGTATCTTGATAATGCGGCCACAACGCCGATCGACCCCGAAGTTATTCAAGCCATGACTGAGGTGATGCAATCTGAATTTGGCAACCCCAGCTCAACTCATTTTTTCGGGCGCAGCGCAAAAGGCAAGCTGGAACAATCGCGCCGTACTATTGCCGGGTTAATCAATGCCCAACCCAGAGAAATTATATTTACTTCCGGAGGTACTGAAGCAGATAATATGGCACTGATTAGCAGCGTTAAGGATTTAGGAGTAAAACGAATCATCACCTCAGGTATTGAGCATCATGCTGTTTTGCACACCATTCAAGCTTGTGCAGATGCAGACGGTATACAAATCAAACTTGTCAAAATCAACGAAAAAGGATTTATCGATTTAAACCACTTACAAACTCTGTTAGAACAAAGTGAGAGTCAAACGTTAGTCTCGTTAATGCACGCCAATAATGAAATCGGCAACTT
This sequence comes from uncultured Cryomorphaceae bacterium, assembly GCA_913056155.1. Classification (GTDB taxonomy): domain Bacteria; phylum Bacteroidota; class Bacteroidia; order Flavobacteriales_G; family Salibacteraceae; genus Salibacter. The sequence goes on along the minus strand of CAJXMT010000078.1, from coordinate 11,093 downwards.
ACTCCCATTGAAGGAAACAGCAGATTTATGTAAAAAACACAACGCCTTATTTCACACTGATACAGTACAAACGATGGGGCACTACCCCTTTGACATGGGACAGCTCAAAATCGATTTCTTAACCTGCGGCGCACACAAACTACACGGCCCCAAAGGGGTAGGTTTTTTATTCAAACGCAAAAACTTAAATATAAATCCGCTCACCCACGGTGGCAGCCAAGAAGCCGGGAAAAGAGCGGGAACCGAAAATTTATACGGCATCGTGGGCATGGCCAAAGCGCTGGAAATTGCTTATGAACAGCTCGATCATCACACAGCGCAAATCCAAAACCTCAAAGCGTATATGATTGAGGAGCTGCAAAAAAACTTTCCCGATGTTCAATTCAACGGCGGCAGTGCTGAACATAATCGTTCATTGTACACTATTTTAAATGCACAATTACCCCGCACAACAAAATCGGAAATGCTGTTGTTCCATTTAGATATTATGGGAATTGCAACCTCGGGAGGTAGTGCTTGCAGCTCGGGTAGCAATACCGGTTCACATGTTCTTAACGCACTTCCTTTAGGTGAAAGCCGTCCTAACATTCGATTTTCATTCAGTAAATACAACTCTCATGATGACATAGATTACACCATTCAATGCCTTAAAAAGCTTTACAAACAGTAAAACAACTCACCACAAAACGCGCTAAAGTAATATGAGAATTACACTTTTAGGCACGGGAACATCACAAGGCGTACCGGTAATAGGTTGCACTTGCTCAGTATGTCAATCAAGAAATTCTAAAGATAAACGCCTTCGGTCATCCATTATGATTGAAACTCAAGGCAAACGTATTGTAGTAGATACCGGACCCGATTTCAGGCAACAAATGCTGCGAGAAAAAGTAGATTCGCTTGATGCTGTCGTTTTCACACACGAACATAAAGATCACATGGCCGGGTTAGATGATATTAGAGCATTCAACTTTATTCAACGCAAAGAAATGAATGTTTATGCCACTCGAGAGGTTCAATCTGCCCTCAAACGAGACTTTCATTATGCATTTGCTAAACAAAAATATCCCGGCGTACCACAAATTCACCTCAACTTAATTGACAACGAACCCTTTGAAATAGAAGGTATAAAAATTATTCCCATTCAAGTATGGCATCACAAAATGCCCGTTTTGGGTTTTAGAATTGGTGATTTCACCTATATTACTGATGCCAACCGCATTGACCCTGAAGAGTTTCAAAAAATAAGAGGAAGCAAAAAATTAGTGATCAATGCCCTGAGAAAAACCGACCACATTTCCCACTTCACATTAGATGAGGCCGTTGATATTATCACCGAACTCAATGCAGACGAAGCCTTCATCACACATATCAGCCATCAAATGGGAAAGCATGAAGTGGTAACTGAGGAGCTTCCCGGCCATATCAACTTGGCGTATGACGGGCTGGCATTCCAAGTGTAAAATTCCCTTTTTGGTCAGAACCCAAAAGCCGTCCGGAAAACACGATAAAAAAACAAATTATTTTCGCCGATATAACGTCACTCCCTAAGGTGAAAATAAGCTACCTTTGCCTTCCGTTACCTTAAAAGCAATAAGATGGCGGATTCTTGTAAATACATATTTGTTACCGGCGGTGTAACCTCCTCTTTAGGAAAAGGAATAATTTCAGCCTCACTGGCGAAACTGCTTCAAGCCCGAGGCTATTCCGTAACCATACAAAAGTTTGATCCCTATATCAATGTCGATCCCGGTACACTAAACCCCTACGAACACGGTGAGTGCTACGTAACCGAAGACGGTGCTGAGACAGATTTAGATTTGGGTCATTACGAGCGATTTTTAAACACCCCTACTTCACAAGCCAATAACGTGACAACAGGAAGAATTTACTCCAACGTAATCGATAAAGAACGCCGCGGCGATTACTTGGGAAAAACCGTTCAGGTAGTTCCGCATATTACCAACGAAATTAAACGCCGGGTAAAGCTTTTGGGTAAAACCGGTCACTATGATTTTGTGATTACGGAAATAGGCGGCACAGTAGGTGATATTGAGTCTCTTCCCTACATCGAAGCTGTGCGGCAAATGCGCTGGGAGTTAGAGAGACAAGCTATGGTTATTCACCTCACCCTCATTCCCTTTTTACGTGCCGCGGGCGAGTTAAAAACCAAACCCACTCAACACTCCGTAAAGGAACTATTGAGCTCGGGAATTCAACCTGATGTACTGGTTTGCCGCACTGAGCATACCCTTACTGAAGATATAAGAAAAAAACTGGCTCTTTTTTGTAATATCAAGACCGATTCTGTTATTGAAAGTATTGATGCAGATACCATTTACGATGTTCCCATTCTCATGCAAAAAGAAGGACTTGATCGGGTGGTACTCAGCAGGTTTGATTACCCTACAAACAATGCCCCTGAGCTAACAAAGTGGAAACGCTTTTTATATAACCTCAAAAACCCGGAAAAGGAAATAAGTCTCCACCTCGTAGGCAAATATGTTGAGCTTCCCGATTCATACAAAAGCATTGTGGAAGCGTTGACGCATGCCGGCTCTGACCAAAAAACCAAAGTAAACATTCACTTTATACACAGTGAAAACATTACGGATAAAAATGTTGCGAGCTTGCTAAAAAAAGCCGACGCCATATTGGTGGCACCCGGTTTTGGCGAAAGGGGTATTGAAGGTAAAATTGAAACCGTGAAGTATGCACGCCAAAATAAGATACCGTTTTTGGGAATTTGCCTGGGAATGCAATGCGCTGTAATTGAGTTCGCCAGAAATGTGCTGGCCTTTACTGATGCACACTCTACCGAATTTAAATCGTCCTCACAACACCCCGTAATTGATTTAATGGAAGAACAAAAAAATGTTTCAGACAAGGGAGGCACAATGAGGTTGGGCGCATATTCCTGCACGCTTTCACCTGAAACCTTAGCCCGTACTATTTATTCTCAAGAAACAATTCACGAGCGGCACAGGCACAGGTTTGAATTTAATAATGCCTATTTGGGTGAATTTGAACAGGCCGGCATGAAGGGCTCGGGGACTAACCCGGATGCCGAATTGATTGAAATTATTGAAATTAGCGATCACCCGTGGTTTATAGGAGTACAATTTCACCCGGAGTATAAAAGTACGGTGGCGAATCCGCATCCGCTTTTTATTAGTTTTGTTCAAGCCGCGGGGCAAAAAAAACACACCCCTAAATAATGGCAAATTCGTTGTTGAGATGATGTGCTTCAGGTTCTGACCAAAAACTGTTAAGCCAATACATTACGGCGGGTGGCATCGAGCTTAATAAAAGTAAATAATAATATGGTAAATGACCAGAGTGAAGAGCCTCCATAACTAAAAAACGGCAGGGGAATACCTATTACAGGAGCTAAACCTATAGTCATGCCTACATTTACTAAAAAGTGGAAAAAGAAAATACTAACCACGGCGTATCCAAAAACTCTTGCAAACCTGCTTCGTTGACGCTCAGCTAAGTAAATCAATCGCCAAAACAAAACCATAAACAAAAGGATAACTAGGGTAGTGCCTAAAAAGCCCCACTCCTCACCTACAGTGCAAAATATAAAATCGGTACTTTGTTCCGGAACAAAGTCAAATTTAGTTTGTGTTCCTTGTAGGTAACCTTTTCCTGTAAAGCCTCCTGAGCCAATTGCAATTTTGGATTGATGCTGATTATAGCCCGTACCTTGCGGATCTGAAATGATACCTAAAAGACCGTGCACACGATTTCGGTGCCTGTCTTCAAAAACTTCATTGAAAATAAAATTCACGCCGGCTACCAACACCATTGAAAATAATGCTGCGGTAACAATCGGTTTCCAAATATATTTAATGCGTTTTTTAAACAAAAGAAGGACTGCACTTGCCAAGCCGGCTATAATAAGAATTAAGAAGTATTCTCCTTGCAGAACCGTACTTGTTAAAGGTATCGGGATCTCAATAAGTTCCATGAAAAGCGTAATAACAAACAGCAAAGCAGCCGCAACACCCAACAACAATACATTTCCCGACATTCCCTCCCTGTATAAAACCAAGGCGAAAGAGGCGTAAACGAGTGTGGAGCCGGGATCGGGTTGAAGCATGATCAGTAACACGGGAATACCGATTATAACGATACTGTAAAGTTTGGTTTTAAGCTTTTTGAAATCGGCATTTTGAGCGCTGAAGTAGTGAGCCAGAGCCAAGGCTGTACCGTATTTGGCAAACTCCGCCGGTTGAATGCTGATGCCCCCGATGACGAGCCACGATTGTGAGCCTTTTATTTCAGAACCCACAATCAAAACCGCAATCAACAACAGGGAGAAAAAACCGTGAAAAATGTAAGCGAAATTATCATAAAACCTTGAATCCACAAGCAATATAACCACTGCCAAGATACCTGCTGTCCCTATCCATGCTATTTGTTTACCGTAGTTTTGTGAAAAATCAAATAAAGAGGTGGCACTTTCATTAAAATCGGCTGCGTAAATATTGAGCCATCCCATAATCACCATAACGGTGTAAAGGAGAATAATCAGCCAGTCTGCATCTTGCCAAAAATTACCTCGTTGTGATTGCATGTTTACTCCTCTTTAGTGTTCAGGTGAATAAAATCGGCTTCTAAAATACGCTTTTCTTTTGCCGCATTGGTTTCACCGGTCAAGTATTTTTGAATCATCAATCCCGCAATAGGCGCTGCAAAAGTACCTCCAAAACCGGCCTCTTCAACATAAACCGATACGGCAATTTTAGGGTTTTCACGAGGGGCAAACGCAATAAAGGCAGAGTGATCGGGCGTGTTTTTATTTTGCACAGTTCCCGTTTTGCCGCACACTGTGATGCTATCGAGCCTTGCTCTTCGTGCGGTTCCTCCCGGTTCATTTACCACGGCATCAAGCGCATCAATGACGGGCTCGAAATAGGTTGAGTCAACCATTGTAAAATGCTTTTTCTTAAAACGCTCTTGTTTATTTCCATCGCCTATAGCACGCACAAAATGCGGGGTATAATAAAAACCTCGATTGGCCAAAATTGCCGCAAAATTGGCCATTTGAATAGGTACCACCCCCAATTCACCCTCACCTATTGAGTTTGAGTAAATGGTAGAAAAAGCCCAACGATACTCTCCGTACCATTTATCGTAAAAGCTCTTGTCGGGCACAAATCCCGATTTAATACCTTCCAAATCTGAATTGAGCTGCACACCTAAGCCAAAGCTTTTTACATATTCATTCCAAACTGTTAAACCGTGAGCGCTGTCCTTAAATTTACTGCTGTACTCACCCATCTCAATAAGTTTTTTATACACATTCCAAAAGTATGGATTGCACGAGTGTTGAATAGCTCCCCTTAAGTCATCATAAGTATGTGAGCCGTGACAGGCTATTATGCCGCGATTACAGTGAAACCGAGTTGAAGCGTTAATGACCTCATTGTCTAAAGCCACCAACGCCTGAACCACTTTAAAAATAGAACCCGGCCGGTAAACCGCCTTAGTGGCCCTATTGAACAAAGGGTCTAAGGTATCGTTACGAACGAGTTGTATAAAGTTAGCGGTGCGATTCCTTCCCACTAAAAAATTGGGATTGTAAGCCGGGGAGCTCACCAAGGCCAATACCTCCCCCGTTTCAGGCTCAATAGCAACGATACTGCCTTTTTTGTTTTTCATGAGTCTTTCGCCGTACAATTGCAAATCCCTGTCTAAGGTGGTGTACAAATTTTTACCGGGAGTAGGCATCACATCCAACTCCCCATTTTTATAACTACCCTTTACTGCATTGTGCACATCCACCATCAACACTTTTACGCCCCTTTCACCTCTCAAAACTTTTTCATAGCTTCTTTCCAAACCGCTCACCCCAATATAGTCTCCTTTTTGGTAAGCGCTATCATTTTTAATATCCACAGGGCTCACCTCGCTTAAGTAACCCATAACATGAGCTGCCGATGATGCCGGGTAATGGCGCAGCGCCCGTTTTTGACCGAAAAATCCGGGATACTTAAAAAGTTTTTGAGCGATTTCACCCCAGTCTTCGGCAGCTATTTGCTTTTCAAAAACAGAACTTCTGTATTTGGAGTAACTCCTCGCCTTATTCATTCTCGCAATAAAATGCTCCACGGAAATACCCACCAAGTCACAAAAGGCAACAGTATCAATCTCTGTATCTACCAAACCCGGCGTCACCATTAAGTCATAGGCAGCCTCATTGTAAGCGAGTAGTTTGCCTGTTCTGTCATAAAAAATACCGCGAGCGGGATATTGAGTAACATAACGCAGAGCCTGATTGTCTGCAGAGGTTTTAAAGCTGTCATCGACTACCTGTAAAAAAAATAGTTTTACAATGAATAAACTCCCTATAAATCCAATTATAGCGGCAATTATTATACCTCTCTTATCATCAGCTTTCAAATCCGATTCGCCTTTCTTTTACTTATAAATAACTGAAAACTCATAATCAACATAAAAGTAAAAATACTGCTCAGCACTGCTTTCAAAAGCGTATCAAAAAATCCTGAAAACGTAAAAGCCTCTGCATAGAATAAATAAAAATGATGAAATAAAACCAAAACACCTGTATAGGCTGCATAGCGAGGTAAACCAAAGTCATTAATATTGGCCTTCATTCCAAATTCGTAGCCGTCTCTTGGAGCCAAAGATTGCAAAACAGAAGGTCTTAAAAAGCCCAGTAAAACACAAGCTCCCATGTGTAATCCCGGCGTGCGGGTAAAAATATCAATCATCAAGCCCGTAATTAAACCAAAAACCATCATCAAACTTCGCGAAGTCTCCAGTGGTAAACTCAGCAGAATCAAAATATAAAGCATGGGGTTCAAATAGCCTGTAAAATTAATATTATTCAGAACCAGCACCTGAAGCAATATGAGGGGGACAAACCTGAGCGCATTTATAATTAGAACCTTAATCACCTTCACCCTCCTTTGTTTTCAAATCTTCAATTTGATCAATCAAAAGATTACGAACCACATATACATCTCTCAATTTTCTGAAATCAACAGCAGGTTGAACGCGAATTTGATAAAAACCCGATTCAGGCAACAACATCCAATTCTCCACAGTACCGACAACAGAACCCTTTGGGAAAATGCGTCCCACACCTTGTGAAACCAGCGTGTCACCCTTTTCCAATTCAACGTGTCCGGGAATATCATCTAAAATGAGTTCATCCGGTGATTTGCCGTCCCAAGAAAGCAACCCGAAATAGCCGTTTTTTCGTATGGCCGTACTCAAATTAATCCCCGTATGAACCAGAGGCATCACCGTACTGTAATTAGCGGAAACTTCCGTAATAATCCCCACAACCCCATGACTTGAAATCACGCCCATATCACGTACAAGTCCGTTTGTACTACCCTTGTTCAATATAAAATAGTTTTGTTTCTTATTCACTGTTGCATGAACCACAGAGGCTTCAGCGAATTCAAATTGAGATAAAAATTCATCATCCAAAAAAGGATTAAAACTACGGGTTGAATCCAAGTAAGAAGTTGTGAGCAACTCGCGAAGCGCAGCATTTTCTCGCTTCAGTTGCTCATTGGCGTTTTTAAGTTCAAAATAGCTGCCCACACTTGAAACCCAACTTTGCAAACCGCCCGCCATTTCATTTGTGGCACTAAAAAAGCGTATTTGTTGATGCTTATTATAACTGATAATTAAGCTGATACAAAACACTTGCAGTGCCAAGAACAAAAAAGCACCAGCATATTTAATTAAAAAATTTATCAAATTATTCATCGTCTGCTCAGCGCTGTTATTTGAGTTTCTTGTTCATAAAGTATATATGCAAAGATGCGAGATTTGCCACAAACCATAAAGACCTTCCTTATCAATTTTCGCTTTATGTTTTGGCTCTTGTTCAATCTCTTCATATATTTGTTATTACAAGTTTAATCGAAACAAGTAATCTTTAAAATTTAATTTATGAGAAAAGAAAGACTATTTTTGAACGTAATACTAAATGCATTTTTCTTCTTTGCACTATCTATATTGGGCCGGTCACTAAGCGCTCAAACCTACTGCACACCACAAGGAAATTGCAGTATAGGTGATGAAATCAACAATTTTAGTACAACCGGCGGAATAACTAATATTTCAAATTTAAATTCAGGCTGTAGCACAAATGAATATGATTATATCCAAGGTCAAGAGGTGACTTTACCACCCGCCGGAAGTTTTAATTTCACCGTTCAATCGAGTCCTACCTATGGTCAAGGATTTCGAATTTGGGTAGATTGGAACAATGACGGGGATTTCACAGATCCGGGAGAAGATGTATGGAACTCAGGAAGTGCCGCCACAACGCCCTTTTCCGGGAATATTACAGCTCCTGCAGGAGCTACCCCCGGAACTTTGAGAATGCGAGTGAGGTGCGATTATTTCACTGTACCCACTAACCCTTGTGCCACACAAAGTTACGGTGAAACGGAAGATTATGATTTAGTCATTTTACCGGGCGCCCAAAATGACGCGGGTGTTGCTTCCATTGATTCACCCAATGTTTTTTGTCCCGGCGCTCATAATGTAGTGGCCACCATACAAAACTACGGTTCTAATCAAATTACATCCGTTGATGTAGAGTGGGAAGTAAACGGGGTTTCCCAACCCACGTTTTCCTATACCGGCACATTGGATACAGTAGGGGGTACAGGCTCTACAACGGCACAAGTAAATTTAGGCTCGTATACCTTCACGAACGCAGCTTATAATGTAAAAGCTTGGACTGACCAGCCCAATAGCACAGGGGACACCATTAATTTTAACGATACCATTATCGCTACTATTCAGTCCAATCTGCCACCACCAACAAATTTATCAGTTGCAGGTACGGGCAGCACAACAGCATTAATTACTTGGAATGGTGGTTCAGCGAATAGTTGGTTGTATTTGAATGTGCCTGCGGGGACACCGCCCACAGGGCTCGGCACAAGTGTTACAAATCCAAACGCAACAATTAGCGGTTTAACACAGGCGAGCTCTTATGATTTTTACGTGCGTGAGGTTTGCCCTACAGGTGACACCTCTACATGGGCAGGGCCTTTGAATTATTATACACTCGTTGAGTTAAATTGCGGAGGTGGCAATACAGAGTCAGTGTTTATCGAAAACTGGACTTCAGGCCAAGGCTCATGGACGGGGGATTTTGGCACGTCCAACGGAGATTGGCAATTTAACTCCGGCACAACTACTTCTTCAAACACCGGGCCTTCAGGACCGCACTCCGGCACTCAATATTTGCATTATGAAGCTTCGGGAAACGGCTCTCCCGGTTCTGCATCAGTTATTACACCTGCCATAGATTTAACGGGAGGAGTTTTAGAAGCTTCTTTGAGTTATTGGATGCATGCATATGGCAGTGATGTTCCGGGAAGTAATTTCGAAGTCAGAGTTTCAAATTCACCTTCCGGACCATTCACAATGGTAGATAGTATTGTATTTTCATCAGAGTTGCAAAACGCAGAAAATGACCCTTTCGTAAGGCAAGTTGTAAACTTGGATGCCTATTTAGGCCAAACCATTTACTTGGAATTTTATTACAACCTGCCCAACTCCTTCAGTGCAGATTTAGCGATTGATCAAATTGAAGTGTTTACATGCGGGTTGCCTTCAGCACCTAATGATGCCGGTATTTTCGCCATTGACGCTCCTATGGACTCTGTATATTGTGATACTCCCGAGGATATCGATGTAGAGATTATGAACTTTGGAACAGAAGTTCTGGATAGTGCAATGATTCATGTAGCGGTAGGAACAGATACGCTGCCTGCCTATTCTTTCACCGGTCCGCTCGATACCTTAACGGGTACCGGACCAAATACACAGGTTGTAACTGTGGGCAACTATCCATTCACACAATCCGGATTTTACGATATCAAAGTGTGGACAACCTTGCCTAATGGCCAGGTGGATACGGTAAACCTAAATGACACCGCCACCAAAACGGTATTCGTAAAACTGATGGATTTACAAACGACTTCAGTAACGGAGCCGCTTTGCAGTGGTGATCCTACGGGAAGTATTTCAGTAATCTCCACAGCTGTTAATCCCACATACTTGTGGTTCCACGGTCCGCAAGGCGACGTGGTATCGGGACTTCCCGGCGGAACATACACCGTTGTAGTTACCGGCGACCTCAGCTGTCCCGACACATTGGACGTGGTGATTAACGAACCCGACCCCCTCACTTACAACTTGGTTGACGGCGGCTCTGTTTCATGTAACGGTGACACAGACGGAAGCTTAGAAATTGAAGGAGACGGCGGCACACCGCCTTACACGTACTTCTGGGCTAACGGCACACCGGGGAACAGGATTGATAATCAGCCTCCGGGTGAATACGATGTAACGATTACCGATTCTAATAACTGTGAAGCAGAGTTGAAAATAGACATCATTGATCCCGATCCGCTTGTAATCAATGAAGACTCTGTAGTACACGCAAGTTGTTTTGGTTATAATGATGGCGAAATAGCCTTGAGTGGAACAGGCGGTACAACACCTTACACGTGGAACTGGAACACAGGTGATACGATAGGTGTGCTGGCCAATATAGTAGGCGGTACTACTTACGATGTGACTTTAGTGGACGCTAACGGTTGCGAGGATGAAGCTGATTTCACCATCACACAGCCGGATCAGTTGGATACCAACGTAGTGAACACACACGGCAGCTTGCTAACGGCCAATTATAACTTTGGCGGTGCTTCATTTGAGTGGTGGGATTGTGATTTGGAACAAATAGTAGCGGGAGAAACCAACCGCGAGTTTGAACCTGCAGACAACGGCAACTACGCCATGATTATTACCATTGACGACTGTCGTGATACTTCAAACTGTCACGTATTAAACAGAGTAAGCACGGGAGACTTGACGGATGAAGCGACCGGCTTCACGATCTACCCCAACCCGAACAACGGTTTGTTTAATGTGCGTTTTACCGGCAACGGTGATACGGACACGCACCTTCAAATTGTGGACATGCAGGGCAAGGTTCTGACCGATAAAAAACTAGGCCGTATAGACGGTGAACTGGTTGAAGAGGTGAACTTGAACTTGGCAGCGGGCGTTTACTTTGT
>CAJXMT010000077.1 GCA_913056155.1 uncultured Cryomorphaceae bacterium | reverse complement strand
GCGGCTCGCCGTTTTCACTGTCGTTCACGGTTCCCTTGATAGTTCCGTTTCCCGACTGAGCAGTGAGAATATTAGAGACAATAAGTAGTGTAAAAAACAAAGAATAGCGTAAGGCTTGAAGTTTCATGATGTTTTTTTTGATTGCTTTTTTAAACTATAAAAGGGAAAGGCCTTTTAGACCTTTCCCTGTAGGTTGTTGTATTCAAACAGTGACTATAAAAATCCGAATTTTGCAAATGTTGTCCATCCCGCTATCCACAGTTCACCATTGGGATCAAATGCTCCGCGATAACCGGGGCTTTCCAAACCTGCAGGAACGGGACCTGCATTGTCATATCCTGATGTAGGTCGAGGATCAAGCGAGCCTGAACCGGGTGTGCGACTGATATTAGTCAAAATATTATTGGCTATATTCGTATTTCCGTTATCGTTGAGGTGCGCTTTTAATTCAGCAGCATCGGAAGATGTCGGATTTCCTGAAGTGATTTTCACAAGTCCGTCAACATCAGAAGCGCCGGCAAAAGCAGCCCAAGTGTTGTTGTGAATTTCAATTTCGTCATCTAATAATCTTTGGTAAGAGTCCAAACCTGATTCAAGGTCTTCTACCTCGATTCCAACACCGGGGAAGTCAACCAAAATAGAGTTATACAAAGAACCTCCGAAGGCGTCGCGCATTACGATTGCGTTTTGAGCTCCTGTAGCAGACTGCCCGGGACCTATCAAAGTCATATTAGCGAGATCAGGCTTTGTGTAAAGCGCTGCGTCATCAGGAATTGCACCGTCCCACTCACCGGCTTTATCATAAGCATCTCCACCACCTGTTAATTGCAAGGCAAAAAGATACTGCCCTTTACCTGTCCAACCTATATCAAAGTCAAAGGCATCATCTGTAGCAAAAGCCGCAATGATATATTTGATATCCACAGTACCTCCAAAAATTTCAATACCATCGTCACAAGATGAGTAAATATCAATATACTCAATAGTAGTACCATTACCTACACCGCCCAGTGTTAAACCTTGAATTTCATCACCGGGAGCAATTCCCACACCTGAGTATCGTATAGATACATATTTTAATATGCCCGAGTTATCACCCGCATTACTTCCGCCATAAGTGCCGCGTGTTTCAGTTGAAGGTAGTCCTTCTATTAGTACTTCGGTGTTACCGTCAGCATAAGTAGGTGCGCTGCCCAAAATGATGACGCCACCCCAGCGACCGCAGTCAGAAGGCAATAGGTTGCCGTTTAAGTCATCATCTTCCGCTGTGAATATAATTGGGTTGTCAGGATTTCCTTCGGCATTAATCGTAGCGCCACGTGAAATAATTAAAGAAGATGTATTATCTCCGGTTGTAGGAGAAGTTTTTCCTTTAATTACTGTTCCGGGCTCAATGTTTAATGTTGCACCGGACTCAACAAATACAAGGCCATCTAATATATAAGTATTGTTGGCTGTCCAATCATACGTTTGTCCCGATTCAAGACTCTCATCTGTAATGGTGATTTCCTCGCCTTGATCATCTTCATACTCACAAGACCCGTCGTCTTCCTCAGCATCAGAATTGTAATTCGTTGCTGTGGGATCTGTACAGCCTTCCTCTTTTCCGCAAGAGGCTGTAATACTTAACGACGCAATAATAACTGCATACGCCAAGTAATTTTTAAATTTGTTCATTTGTGTTTTCATCGCAAAAGTGTTTTTTTGATTTGCGATGCAAACGTACCCCGCCCATGTTACCTTAAAGTTAAGCACATGTCATATGTACATAAACGAATTGTTACGTTGCATTTTTATGCGTTTTTGACGCACAATCGGGGTATAAATAAACGGAAGCACTAACTGCTGCTATGCCGGGACTAACGAATTCCGACATCAATTTATATGGGCGTTAAAAGAGGAGCTTCACACCGGTTTTTTTCACCATTATGATTTGAAGTGCGCCGTTCCAATATAGGGAATTGATTAAAAACAACAAGGCCATTCCGGTGATGCCCCAGTTGCCTATAAACCACCACCCGGTGCTGAGCTGAAAAATTACGGCTACTACAAAAACATACAGTACGCTTTTTTCAAATCCGGTGGCGGCCAATATTTGACTCGGAGCTCCCAAAGTAACATTTACCCATTGGGCTGCCAGGAGTAAAACAAATACCCAAAAACCGGTTTCGGCAGCGTAATGTTGGCCAAACAATTGCAGCAAAGGGGTTCTGAATACAATGAGCAAAAAACCAAATACCGTTGCCAAGGCCATATTGAGCAGCACCGCTTTGCGCACTCTTTTTTGCAATTCATTGATTTGGCCCGTGAAGTAAAGTTTACTCACCTCCGGCCCCAAAACATAATTTGAAGTGTAAATCACCGTAAAGATCAAAAGACTCACGCGTTTGGAAATACTGTAAACGGCCAGTGACTCATATCCCGCAAAATACTCCAACAGGTAAAAATCCAAATAAGAATCTAAAATATCAATGACAGACATCAAATAAAAAAACACGGGAGCAGCCGGTTTGCGATCGGTATTTACGGAGTGAAGCCCTTTGGGAATTTTGACCGGGAATTTCTTCATGAGCAAATAACCGATGATTTGAACCGTCAAATAAAGTACGGCCACCAATAAAACAAGCTCAACTACCGTAAATTCACAATCAAAACCTAAAACAGTAACGGATAAAAAAGACAAATACAATGCGGCAAAAAGCACTTTTTCGGGTAATTGACTGATTTGAACTTGACCAAAAGCACGCTGTATGGCTTGCCGGTAAGTGCCCAGCGTTAAAAACAAGACGATGGCCGCCAATCCGCCGGCAACTTGCCCGCTCACATCCCAGAGCTCCGAGTAAACCACAAAAAAACCTACAACGGTGCACAATACCCACATCAGTAAAATATTGCGTAATCCGCGGTTCATCACGGTTCTGACCAATACATAATTTCCTTTAGAAGCCAACCGAATAATTTCCTTGGGCAAATAACCGTTTTGACCCAACAATACCACAACCACGAAAAAATTAATCAATGAAAGGTAATACGTGAGCTCACCGTAGGCTTTCACACTCAAGTGGTTGGCCAGCAAAATTTGTGTGAGATAATTAAGTGCCATAAAGCCGCCTTGAATAGCGCCAACACTCAAAAAGCTCTTGAGATAACCACGTGAGGATATTTGAGTAAAGAAATTCATTTGAGGCCGCTAAGGTAAGCAGCTTGATAAAATAGCGGGTTATATTTATTGGGGTTGTTCAGCTATTGGTCAGAACCCTAAACAAGCAGTGAAATTATGCGTGTGTGAATTTTACCGTTTGCTTCGGGAAGTTTTGCCCCCGAGGTTTGTACATTTGTGCAAAATTTGAATACATGGATTTAGTTATTGTAGGCTCTGTAGCGTTTGATGCTATTGAAACTCCTTTTGGAAAAACAGATAAAATTGTGGGCGGTGCCGGTACATACATCAGTTATGCGGCTTCGTTTTTTGTAGAAAAAGCCGGTTTGGTCTCCGTAGTTGGTGACGATTTTCCCGATGAAACCATTTCGGAATTAGAAAGTCGCGGTGTAGATACTGCCGGCTTGCAAATTAAAAAGGGAGAAAAAAGCTTTTTTTGGAAGGGGAAATACCACAATGACATGAATTCGCGCGATACGCTGGTTACAGAGTTAAACGTTTTGGCAGATTTCAACCCTGTATTGCCTGCGGCCTACCGCAAAGCCCGTTTTTTAATGTTGGGCAATTTAGCGCCGGCCGTTCAATTGCAGGTGATTGAACAATTTGATCAACGCCCTGAGTTAATTGCCATGGATACCATGAATTTTTGGATGGACAGCGCACTTGACGATTTAAAAAAGGTCATCTCCAAAGTAGATATTATCACCATAAACGATGAGGAAGCGCGCCAACTCACCGGAGAATACAGCTTGGTAAAAGCCGCTCAAAAAGTATTGGAAATGGGGCCTAAATACATCGTAATTAAAAAAGGTGAGAATGGCGCGTTATTATTCGACCGCAACAAACAGGTGTTTTTTGCACCGGCTTTGCCGCTTGAAGAAGTGTTTGACCCCACAGGAGCCGGAGATTCTTTTGCAGGCGGTTTCATGGGACAAATCGCATCTACTCGTGACACCTCTTTTGAGGGCTTAAAACGCGCTGTAATTATGGGCTCGGCCACCGCCTCATTTTGTGTGGAAAAATTTGGCGTGGAACGCCTTCAAAACATTACCGAAGAAGAATTTGACGAACGTGTTAGTGCTTTTGTGAATTTGACGCAGTTTGATATTACGTTGGCTGAGTGAGCTAAGCGACACCCATTTGAAATGACAGTAAACCGGAAGTAGAGCGTGAAAGCTTCACTTTCGGTTTTTTATGCATAGCCGAATTACTCAATGATCGGGTTGAAATTGCACGGTGTGGCCCACATTTAGATATGAAAACTACTCAAAGTGGTGAAAGAAGTTTTACTAAGCCAAATCTAAAACACTTGCTTTCAGGTATATTCCCCGGCAAAGGAAGCTTTACTGCTTCACAATCTTCATTGTATGTCCCGTTCCGTTTCCAATACGCAAGGTGTAAATGCCCGCCGACCATTTCGACGTGTTAATGACGTTCATCTCGCTTTGAATAACGCCTTCATGAACAACGGCGCCGTTACCGGTAAAAACGGTGTAGCGCTCGCCGGTGAACGACCCGGTTTGACTGATATTCAATTGTTCTTGCACCGGGTTGGGGTAAATCAAAAGATTTCCTTTCTCTCCGGTTTCGGTTACGCTTGTAAGTTCGCGCACCGTTAACAGCGCGGTTGATGTTGTGTCCTCGCACTCCTCAAAATTCACTAAAGCGCGGTACAAAGTACTGTCCATTGAAGGCAAAGCCTCCAGCAATGTGAGGAAATTAGTGGTATGCCCGGTATAAACAATGCCCGGTCTGATGTTCACAAACGTATCTCCCGGTGCGGCTGTTTGCCATTGAACACCGGCAGATGATTCAAAGAGAGAGATAGAAAAAGAAGCGGGATTGCCCTCATCAACAACTGAATCACCGGGGTGAGTTTCAATGAGAATAATTGAATCTACATCAATTTCAGTAGTGACCACGCTGTCGCAACCGTCGGCTGTTTGAAGAGAATCCACATAAATGCCGGATGCGGCGTACGTATTACTGCCCACCGTAACAGAAAAATCTTCACAACGCGTGGGATTAAAGTCTTGACTGAATGTTTTTACGGGCAAAATATTCAACATCGTGTACACCACACTGTCGCAACCCGAGGGCGACTGCAGAGTATCTACGTAATTACCGGTTGTATTGTAGGTGCTTGTACCCACTTGAATGCTAAAACCTTGACACTCTGTAAAATTTTGCCCCGATTGTACAAGCCCGGGTTCGCCTACAATTACAGTTTCCGTTTCTGTAGCTTGTGAAGCGTCCGTAACCGTAACGGTGTAAGAGCCCGCACACAAATTATTTACCGTAGCCGTTGTGGCGTTATTGCTCCAAGAATAAGTATAAGGTGAGTCTCCGCCGCTTGCAGTTACCGTTGCTGAACCGTCGCACTCATTGTAGCAGGAGGCATCCGCACTTTGAGCTTGAGTCGCGAGCGGAATCACCGTTGCACAGCAATTCCCCGTTGTTTGTAAACTTTGAGATCCGGACCAACAACCGTATTGAATTTCATGACTGTAAACCGTACTGTTTGGGAAAAAATTCAAAAAATAAGCCTCAATTTGATCGGCCGTATTGCAGCCGCCTTGTGAAGCATTCAAATTACAGGAATAACCGCAAATAATACTGCCATTTCCATTGGGATTTGAGATGGGTGAAGATGGCGCTTGCGAAATATTTGTAGTTGCCCCTGCAGGCTGTCCTGATATAGATGTTGTCGTTGATGTTTGAAATCCACATGAGTTGGAGCTTGAGTTGAATCCCGCATAGGCCACGCCCGTAACATTTGAAGCATAAGCACCACTGATATTGATCACTGTGGCCCTATAGCTTACTACCCCAATTTTCAAATTGGGAATGTTGACGTCCACATTGATGTTGAGAGGTCCGCCGTCATAATTGGAGAAAATCACTAAATTTCCCGTTTGATTACAAAGCGTTTGGGCCGTAATTGAAAATGTCAAAAATGAGAATAGTGTGGTAAAAATTAATTTTTTCATAGCTCAAGATTTCATTAATTTGTATTTTAGTCAGAACCGGCCACAATCTTTTACTTATTTAAAACCCGGGCGCAGGTTGCAAATATATACTAATATTTGAAATGCAATCTTTTTGTTCAAAGTTAGAACTTAAAAGCACACTGCTTTTGTTAGTTTTCTTGCTATATCGCAAGAAGAGGCCGGCAGAAAACATAAGTCGAGAAAATGCAAGTCATCAATCAGCAAAAGACTTTACCTATATTGCGGTTATTTCGAGGTTTACGACTTGATTTTGTTAAGCAACACCCCGGTTTCAAACCCTGAAGGATTATATTCATCGTGTTGGGGTTCTGACAGTAATTGTTTTAGTCGTGATCGGTAAGGATATCGGGTTGATTGGATTTCTGCCCGGTTTTTCATTTCAATTTCGGGAGCGTATTTTCGAGTCAATTGTTCAATACCCTCACTTTGAATAGAAGCGTTATTGCTGAGGTAATCGGCCAATTGCAGCAATAATGTGCGGTGCTGTTCCAAAGTTACTAAGGCTTTTTGAAAACCGGCTTGCATCAGCTTTTTACCGGCTTGATTGATTGTACCATTGTCGTCATAAAACTTGTAATTGGTTCTTGGTGAGGGATTTTGGAAAGTGCCCAACGCATCTCCCATACCTTCCTTTTTGAGCATATCGGTAATAAATTCCGTTGCATTTTTCAAATCAGTAGAAGCGCCCGTTGTGCGATTTTGAGCGCCAAATACCAACTCCTCCGCAGCAATGCCTCCTAAAAAAACGGCAACACGATCAATGATTTCTCTGCGTGCCAAATTATTGTAATCCAAGCCCGATTGAACAAATCCCGCCGTGTTTTCACCGGCCGAATGGGAATATATACACTTGGGCACAACCCCCGTTAGTGCCAGGCATGTAACGGCGTGCCCCGTTTCATGAACGGCCACGAGCGCCTGTTTATCATCGCACTTTTGTGCCCTCAGGTTTTCCAAATTAAGCGCGTGCGGAATTTGAATTTCATGCAAAATGTCGAGTCCGTCACCCCCTTGTGCTTTGACCAAGTAAAATACCCGTAAGTTTTTCATGTCTGAAGCCAGATTGATGATTTCCGCCTTTGGGACTTGGAGGTAATATTCCGCGAGGACTTTTCCCAAGACCGTGTGTACCAGCCTGTGTATGGTGGTGTAAATGGGGCGAGTTCCCTGCGTGGGGTAAACGCCCTCGCGGTATATCAATCTTTGCAGTGTATTCTCGAAAGCAATTTTAATGCCTTCTTTATTTAATATTTTGGCGCTTAATTTATTTAATTCTAATTCAATAAGTTGCTCATAGGTTTTTTTATTGAATGCAGGATAAATGATGTGGTTGTTTCCCAATCTGGCAATTTGCTCACTTCTGAATCTTTGTTTCAGCGCTTCTTTGATATCAGGCAATGTAATTTTGAGCGTCAATTCGTGAAAAGAGTCCGCATCTATATCCGGATTAAAATCGCCTGCCATTTGGTAAGCCTCATCCAAGTTGCCCAAAATAAATAATAGAGCATTGGAGCAATCCACTTGTTTGGGTGCTCCCGATTTCATTTCTGCACTTAACAAAAACGCCAGTGTTTCGCGCTCGTTGAGTGTATTTAAATGGTTGCGCATCTCTTTGGGGTGAGTAAAGTCATCCTCCACATATTCAAAAAGTTGATAATCTTTTCTTTTGGGAACAAAAGAAACACACGTATCGTCGCTTCCTTTTTCCTCTCCTTCATCATCCGTCATGATTTCGTGGTATAGCTCTAATTTTTCCACCACCACTCCGTTTTTTACCTTTACACCGCTGTTGACCATATATTCTATGTCACGACAAAAACCCTGAAAATCATGGTGTCGAAACCTAAAACTCCTCACTTCAAAAACACCGCTGTCCAACAACTGCCAAATGGGGTTTGAATCGCGGTAATCTTTGCGAATTTCGCCGCCTCCTTCATCAATGGTGCGCGCATGTTGAAACTCATCCAGGGCAATGATTACCGGGTAATTGCGTGACGATTCTCGCAATTCCTGCAATTGCCCTTCAATACCCGCTTGACCCCGCTCACTGCCATTGAGGTCAAAAGCAAAAAAGCGGTCTTTATAACCCAGCAACTCACTCAGCCTTTTCACCAGCGCCGTTTTGCCCACGCCGGTGAGTCCCCATAAATTCACCACCACCGGTCTTTCGTGAATTTGCGGAAATAAATACCACGAGCTTACAGTGCTCATCACCTCGTCAATAATATTGTCAATGCCCACAAATTCACTTTTCAATGTATCGGCAACTTGCCGGAGCATTTCCTTTTTTTGAAACAGTTCGGTTTTGTTTTTTACTTTACTCATATCTTCTAAATTTTGGGCAAAGCTATCGGGGGTGAGCGCCAAAATATGTCGTAGTGAAATAAAACTTTGATACCGGGTGTTTTTTTTGGTCAGAACCGATTCCGGCTCGGGTAAAATACAAATACCGTGTTATGGGTCGCGAAGAATTGATCACGAGTGTGATGATTGATAAGAAAAGTTATAAGAATTTGTTGCCGGTTTTTATCTTTAGGCAAGGCAAAATTTACGGGCGCAGCCTTAGCTACGGCAAAAATATTAACACCGCAAAAAGTAAAAAGCGCGTAAAATTCATAAGCTTTTTTACCGGTCAGCACACGAACACCGGCTTTTTTACGCTGTGCGTAAAGAGGAAATTTGGATTGCCAAGTGCAGGTTTTATTACTGTTAAACCGGTAATCACAACTCCTTTACCCCACATACTTTTTCAATGCCTTTTGCAAGTGCTTTTTCACTTCTTCTTTGAGAAGTAAGGGCTCCAAAACTACCACATTACTGCCCTGCATAAGTATTTTTTGCGTGAGCTCAAAATTGGGCTTTACGGTAATGACAATGCGCAATTCCTCATCATTATCAATAAGTACTTTTTGCGAATGGTGCCAAGGTAGAGACTTAACATATTCGCCCTGAGTGGGCGAAAAAGAAAGCACAACATCTTGCAAAGTTGAAGTGGAATAGGTGAGTCCGATGACGTAATCAAAAAAGGACTTGGGTTCCGTATCACGCAGCGGCGTAAATATTTGTGCCGATACCGTAAGCTCAGTAATTCGGTCAATCCCAAATGTGCGAAAATTTTCTTTTTCATCGTCGGCGTTGAGGTCTTTCACCCTTCCCACGAGGTAGTACCTGTTCAAGTATTCTTTAAGTAAATAAGGCTGAACGCAGTAGGTATTGGGCTCTGACCGAAAAAAGCTTTTATGAGTGAATTCAATTTCGCGTTTTTCAAGCAGCGCTTGCAACAAAGGCTTCAACAAGTGCGAACCGCGTTGCCGGGTATCGGTTTCAAAATCAACATATTTAAGCGTTTCTCGAGTTTTTTCCGCACTTTCATAGATTAAATCTGCCGTATGTAACATATCCAAAAAGCGCAGGAATTGATCTATATCGGCCGAGGTTTCATCATTGAGGCGGTAACCGTTTTGAGCTTTATCATAAACAATATCCATTTGATAATCCGTCCTGAGGCGATTGAAGTCGCGCTGTAACGTACGTGCCGAAACCGGCATTTCATGCTTTTCAAAAAAAGCAATGAGCGCTTTCATGGAGGGGTAGCTCCAGCGTGTTTTTTCAATAAGAAGCATGTAGCGCTTTACGCTGTTGTGTTGAGCCATAAAATTTGAATTTTTGAACAGAACCAAAATTACGACTTTCTTTTATGCCGTATTGCAGGTTATCGAAAGCGGCAAACAAGCCTCGCCTTTGATACCTTCGCAAAGAGGCAAATAAAAACAAAGGCTGCTCAGCATCAAACTCTTTTATTCAAGTCAAATCAAATATGAATCGGCTCATAAATGCAGTCAAAGTCAGTGAAATTTTCATTACTTTCGCAAGTGCTATACGAAAACTCAGTTCTCTAAAATACATTGAACACAACCCTCTTATTCGTTGTTTCAAGCTTTAAACGCGATTACCATGCAAAAAATACTTTTCTATTTTCCGCTGCTTCTGTTTTTATTCGCCTCTTGCAGTAGCGACAATGAAGAGGGTTTGACCCCCAAAAACGAAGATAACAACAACCCGTGTAATACCGAGGAAATTAGTTATGAAAGCGGTATTGCCGCTGTATTGTCTGATAATTGCACACTTTCGGGTTGCCACAATGCACAAGCCGCACAACCTTTAACTTCCTATGCTGAATTAATGATTTACGTAAACAACGGATCTTTTGAACGGCGCGTGGTGGAACAACAAAATATGCCGCCCACCGGCAGTTTGAGCGATTGTGAAATGGAGCAAATCACCGCTTGGTTAGCCGCCGGCGCTCCCGAAAATTAGAGTTATGAAAAAAGCACTTCAAATTATCGGTATTTTATTGGTCATTGCTGTCCCCGCGGGAATATTCGGCGCATACGCTTTGTGGAATAAAGAACACCGCGATGTAGCGAGCGAAAAAGTTGCCTTTGAAATGACAGCCGATGAACTCCTCAACGAATTTGAAAAAGATGAAGAAGGAAATACGAAAAAAGTTTCGAAAGAAGTACCAAACCAAATTAACAACACAAAGCCGGCATGGACTGTGATGCCTTCCGAATTAAAAGAGGAAGATTATAAAGCGTTTTATAGAGAGTTGTATCCTGCTACATTTGAAGACCCGCTTTTCCATATCCATCTTAACGTAGATTATCCTTTTAATTTAACTGGTATTCTCTACTTTCCGAAAATCAAGGAAAATGTTGAAGTCCAGCGCAATAAAATTCAGCTTTACTCAAATCAAGTGTTTATTACAGATAATGTTGAGGAAATTGTTCCTGAGTTTTTAACCCTGCTTCACGGGGTTATTGATTCTCCAGATATTCCATTGAACGTTTCTAGATCTTACTTGCAAGCAGATGGGAATGAAAAGAAAATTTAAAATTGACTTACTGGGTGAAGCAATTGATTTTTTGGAATCTTTGGATGAGAGAACTCGGGAAAAGATATATTACAATGCCCGAAAAGCACAGTTAATTAACGACCCAGAGTTATTGAAGAAATTGAATGAATTTATCTGGGAATTTAGAACAAAGTACAATAGGAAATACTACAGATTGCTAGCTTTTTGGGACAAAACGGATAATGAGGAGACTTTGGTTTTGGCAACACACGGCTTTGTGAAGAAAACTCAAAAAACGCCTAAAAGTGAAATAAAAAAGGCTGAAAAGATAAGAAAAGAGTATTTTGAACAAAAAAATAATAAAAATGAACAATGATAGATTAAGAAGGAAAAGCCTGGATGAAATGATAGATAAGCATATCGGAAAGGAAGGGACTGAAAAGAGAGATGCTTTTGACGAAGAGCTTCGCTTAGATATTCTGGGTCAGACTATAAAAAAAATTAGAGAAGAAAAAAACCTTACTCAGGAGCAACTGGGTCAAATGGTGGGAGTTAAAAAAGCACAAATTTCCAAGATTGAGAATAACCTGACAGATGCAAGATTTGAAACCATCCTAAAAGTATTTAGAGCTCTGGATGCCAGGATTAATTTTAATATCGAGTTAAAAAATAAAAATATTCAGCCTGGATGAGAAATGTAAAAAAAAATTCACTTTTAACTTTTAATGAAAGTATTCCAAAAAAACCCGGCTGCCGTTGCAGCCGGGTGGATATTTTATTCTTCAAACAGCTTCAAGTCGTCGAGGGTCTTCATGACCTTTTTCACTTCGGCTGCTGACTTCTGGAAAAGCTTTTGTTCATCTTCCTCCAGGCTAAGTTCAATGATTTCTTCAATTCCGTTAGCGTTGAGTTTAACCGGTACACCGATATACAGGTCTTTCAAATTGTACTGCCCTGTGAGCATCGCCGAAACGGGGAAGATACGATG